>JACMPR010000040.1 GCA_014377385.1 Ferruginibacter sp.
GTTCCTTCAAAACAAATGTAGCGTCTGGCATATTTGGGTTTTGGCCTAATCAAGATAAATAATTTAAAATAGGGGACTTCTCAGGGGAACTATTATTTTTTAATTGGCCTCATTTCACCTTTCTTATTTTAGTTACTCTACTCATATAATACGGTGTAGCTGAATGAATTTATTGGTTTGTCCCGTAAAAATTGATAAATCAAAACAGGGAAGTTCGATTCTTTTCGTGGGCACAAGCCTCCTTTTTTGAAGGCTTTTTTACGTTCAATAAAGCAATCTTGAGGAAATTAAGTACATGATCCTGATAATCAAACCGATCATCCAGCTTAAAACCCGTCTACACAATTAATCATATGCTGATTTTATTAGATGGTAATCTATCAAAAACCAATAGCAACAAGGCTTTGATCTATTCACCTGGTTGTAATTACTGCATATTACTGCTATATGCTTAGTACTTTGTTTTACATAGTACTAAATTTACTTTTATCTTTGTTTTATCAAAGTCGGAAAGGCTTGTAAAACAGATTTAAAAAAACATCTAAACCATAAAATTTAAGATTATGAAAATGCAATTACAAACGTTACTTAGCGAAATAAGTAAAACAGACATAGAAAAACTAACAAACCAGGTTAAAGAAACTTTAGCCCCCGGCCTGGTGCTTAACCGGACAAAAACATTCAGCTCTGCAGATCTTTGGAATATTCAGAGAAGGAGAAGAGCGATCGTGATAAGATAGGCGGACTGGGAATTCCAAATTTCAGATAATGGGTACGTCAACTTATAATCTCTGGTTGCTGCTGTAATGCAGTAAGTATTGCGATTGTCGCATGAGGTGGCCACGTAGGATCGGTATTAATTCAACGCTCCATCTACAAAATACATGTCAATCTCTCCAATGTTTTTGGCAAATATTTTACCCCGATAGGTACATGCGTACTGGTCCTTTATAAGTTCGTAGGTAGCAGCGGAAATATTTACACGGCCAGGTTCTCCATTACTTTCCATGCGGCTGGCAACATTTACGGTGCCACCCCAGATATCGTAAGCGTATTTCTTTTTTCCTACCACGCCTGCCACGATCGGGCCGGTGTTAATGCCAATTCGAATATCCCATGGAGGTAGGTTTGTTTGCATTCTTATAGCATTTCTATCCTTTATAAATTCCTGTATCTCCAGGCTTGCCTTTACGATATTGATGATATGCGCATCATCTGCAAGCGGTATCCCACCTGCGCACATGTAGGAATCGCCAATAGTTTTTATTTTTTCTAGATTGTATTTCCCTATTATGTCGTCAAAAGCAACAAAACAATCATTTAGCTCCGTCACCACCTCCTGCGGCGAAAGTTCATCCGCCAGTTTAGAGAAGCTTTTTATATCAGTAAACAACACAGAGGCTTTTTCGTAATACCTGGCAGTGGCAAAGCCATTTTTTTGCAGTTCCTGTGCCACGTCAGCGGGAAGTATATTTAATAACAGCGTTTCAATTTCTTGTTTTTGGCTGTTCAATACTTTATTGATCTTGATCTTATTCCGGTAATTTCTGTAAAGCACCAAGGCGAAAATAAACGCAATGCTGAGCCCGGCCAGTAAAATATTGCGGGTAGCCCGTTGTCTTTTTAGCTGAAGTTCCTGCACCTCGCGGTTCTTGATCAAAAGGTCAACTTCAGCCTGCTTCTTTTGAATATCAAATTTCAATTGTAAACCGGTTATTTTTTTATCCGTGTCTGTATTGTAAATAGAGTCCTTTACATTGGTTAAAAGGGATTCGTATTTGTAGGCATTGCTAAAATCCGCCTGTGCGGCATATGCCAATGCCAGGCCCGCATACGTGCTCTTTAGTTCGTTGTTGGCATTGCTGATCTGCAATGCAATTGGCTCTGCTTCTTTGTAATATTTAATAGCCTGGGAACTATTCTCCTGCTTCATATACGTATCGCCAAGGCCGAGAAGAGACTGTGCCATGTCCAGGCTTGCGTCTAACTTTTTTGCATATTCGAATGCTTGCTGGTGGTATTGTATGGCAGTAATAAAGGCTCTTTTTTTAAGATAAACTTTGCCAAGATTGTTTAGCGCAAATGGAAAGTTTTCAGTGCCCTCATAATCTTTAAGTGATTCTTTAAAATATTTTAATGCCTGTTCATCTTCATTTCTTGTAAAATAAATTTCGCCAATGTTAGCATTCGTGGTACCAACAATGGCATTATCCTGCAAGGATTTTCCTAATTTCAAGGCCTTGAAATAATAATCCAGGGCCAGGTTGTGGGTAGCGAATTTATTCGAGTACACGGCACCGATATTAAGTAAAATCGTAGCTATTCTCTGCGAATCCGTCGTCTGTTCTGCCACGTTCAGGGCTTTTAAATACAATTCAAGCGCTTTTGCATCATCTGCCTGGTTGTAATAAACGGTTCCTTCATTACTTAAAATATTCGCGACGCCGGGTTTGTCATGTAAGGAATCAAAAATAAAAAGTGATTGTTCATAATTTTCTATGGCCTCCAGGTATTTTCCCTGCATAATATACACCAATCCCAATCCTTTGTATGAATATGCCCTGCCTTTTGCATAATGAATTTTTTCTGATAAAAGCTTTGCTTCCAGTGCATAACGGATAGCTTCCGCGGGATTGTCAGATAAATATTCCCGGTTTAACCCCAGTAAAGCCGTTACCCTAACGGAGTCATCTTTGGTGGTGGCTGCCAGTTTTATTAAACTGTCGATCGCCCGCTGACTGAATACTGCGGGGCATGTGTAAAAAAGTAGCAGTGTGACTATGATTTTCTTCATGCCAGGCTAAAGGTATTCATTTCAAAAGTGATTATTTTCTGAATATACTAAAGCTTTAGCACTTTTAGTTCGGCTGTATGCCTACCTGATTTTACTTTTATAAAATAAACACCGCTTTTTAGTGATCCCATATTTAATTCCATACTGTAAGGACCATTTTTCCGGACAACGATGCCAGCAAGTGTTATTCCCAATACATCTACAATGGTAACAAGCGTGCCCTGTACCAGTTCTATATTGGTTCGTAATGTTAACCTGTCGGAAAAGGGATTAGGGAAAGCCATTAATGAATTTTCAACTTTAAAAGGGTTAACGATACCATCTGCCCTGGCCTTTGTTGTGCTGACTGCAACAGGTAGACTACTTCTGGAATAAGTTGAAGGACACCTGGAGGAAGTTGCGCTGGCATTACTGGCAGTTGAAGTTTTTTGACTGCCATTATACGTTGTTAAGGTCCATTTTAAACTGGTGCCATTGAAATAAATCTGGAAAGTTCCCGTACCTGGGATAAACACCTGCGGCTGTACGCCACTGTAAGTACCAGTTATTACATTATTGGTACCAATGGGTACATATACAGCGGTAGCGTTCGGATTGTCATAAGAAAACCTTGCTACATAATTAAACCCGGAAGCATGATTGATCAGCGTATCAACACAATCCAGTTTCGGCTTAATATTTTTAGCGCCGGTGCCTTTGGGATTGATATACATCATACCTGGAACATAGCTTATGCAATATTTTGAATTATTGCTCAATACCAGGGATTGTGGAGTAACAGTGTACACGCCGGCAGCACCGACACAGGTTGGGCTGATGGTATAAGATGGGCCGGATGAGATCGTACTCTGATCGTTGTTAACAAAGCCATTGTACGAATAGGTAAATGCAGGCAAAGGATCTCCTTTGAAAATGTATTTAACATCGGCAGTAACAGTTAGTTGCCTGCACGTTAACGTTAGTATACCGTTATTTTTTACAAGATTATAATTATTGGCGGATCCAGCGCTTAATATAATTGGGTAGGTTCCAGGCAAAGAACTGCCGCTGGCAGAACTTGATGCTGTTGGCGCTGTTATACTTGTAGGTCCGTCGTTGTAAAGAAAACCGGTGTATAAAATGCGAAAAACAGGATTTGGATCACCATATTTCCTGCTGCTGTCAACAGCTCTTGCGGTAAGCGTGGCTTTGTTAACCGTCAACAAACCATTGACAAATTGTACAGCATAGCTGGAAGGCTGTTTTACAGCAGCACCTGGGTAGGTTCTGTAAATACCGGCTCCAATATTAGCCGTATTGGCTACAACTACATCAGCATTGTCGCGTGTCGTATAACTAAATCCCGACGAGAAAACCGAATCGATATTGTCATCATATTGATAACCTGTAACCGAAGACTGGCTGGCAGAAGCCTGGGTTCCGTAAACAATGGTAGCGGAATCGGTTCTTACCGTCAGCGGTACGGGATTGATTGTGAGTTTGCCAAGTCCATACTGGATATCAAAATTTCCTGACAGGAATGCAGCCGGTACAATGGCATGAATACCCGCAGTTGTACCTGTAACCATGTTGATGGATTTGAAATCATACAACACATCATCAGGTGCAGCATTTACATCCTCTTCATCTATTATAACCACTTCTTCAGAAGTATTTACGCCAACCGTGCTGCTGTTAATGAGCGGAGAGCCATTTGATAATGCCCTCGCATTAACTGTAGCCGTTCCGTTTGATAGCGCCCTTGCGTTAGACAATGCTCTTGCATTAGAAAGCGCCCTTGCATTTACCAGCGTAGTTGCCAGCGAATCATTTTGGTAATCAAAAACAGACTTCACGGCAAGGTCCACGATATTAGTTACTTCGTTTACTACTGTACCGTTAGACAATGCCCTTGCATTTGAAAGAGCCCTGGCATTGGACAACGCACGGGCACTCGCCATTACGCTCAGGTTGCTGAGGTCTGAATTGGACAGCGCCCTTCCATTTGATAATGCACGGGCATCTACCAAGGCGATTGCATCTATAGCTAAATTTTCAGTGTATCTTTCTTCCAGGCTGTCGAGGAACTCCGCTTTCTCCGGGCCGGCAATATTTCCATCGGCATAAACGTACCGGTACTGTATGTTGCCAATCTTTTCACCATAGGCAAGCGTGGTATCCCGCGGTGTTATCAGGAGAGGCATTTTATTAATGGATAAAACGCCCTGTACAAATACATGAGTATATAATTCCATAATCCCGGCATCTGTTGGATTTAATGGATCAAGCAATCTCATGGAATCCCTGATCACGTAATTGCCGACATTGCTTTTGCTTTTGGCAACGGTAAGATGGTACATATTGTCAAGGCCAATCTCCTGCAAAGTTAAGCCGGTATTTTCAAACGGAATGTTGTCAATTGTAATGGTTGAAGTAAACGACGGAAGTTGCTCGCCATAATTCTTTATTTTATTTTCTGCCGTTATCTTAATCGTTTTCTTTACGGGTGTAAAGAAATACATTGAATTAGAATAGCCGCCATCTATTCCCGTTACAGATACCGGCGGTGTATAAACCTGGATGGCCGGGTTGCCGGTAAAGACGGGAATTGTTGCCGACAATTGAGTTGGGCTGATAACGGTTGTCGTTAAAGGGTTACCCCTAAACGTTATCACAGACTGGTTATCAAGATAGTTACCCTGTACCGTTACTAACACTTGTATCGGGCCTGGCGTAGCCGGAGGCGTAAGTATGGAAAGATTTTCTATTTCAGGTTTTGGTGTGGCAAAAGTGCGCATGGCTTTATTTGCCTGTATAAATCCATAACCGGTATTAAAATCAAATCCGGGGCTGTCCATATCAACGGACGTACTTTGCATTAAGTTTCTCAAAGTGGCAGGTGAAGCTGTTTCATTCGCATATTTCTTCTTTCCTTCTATTAACAAAGCGGCAACGGCAGCGGCATGCGGTGCCGCGGCTGAAGTACCGAAGAAATTCGGGAAAAGGTCCCCATCGATATTTGGCCCACCCAGGCTCACCGTGGTGTTGCCACCATTTGGGGCCGTGAATTCCGGTTTGTTACGGGAAATATTGTTTACAGGTGTTCCGCCCCTCGAAGAAAAAGATGCTACAGTTGGCGGGTTTACACCAAAGGCCGGCGTGTTTGAATATAGTACGGCACCCACAGCGATAGCGCCAGCCGCATTGGCCTGGCCTACAATTGTGGAATTACCTGAATTGTATTCACTAATGATTCCATTACCACGAAAGAAGATGTATTTGAATTTTACATTACCGGTTCCTGCAGCCCTCGTAACCAGGATGTTGGTACTGGTATTTTGCGTAACAGTAAAAGGAAGTACTTCCAGCGGATCGCCACCAATATTATTCCTGTTAAATCCGAAGAGCACATTGCCACTATTATCGGACAGATAAATATCAAGGTCATTTACAGTGCCCGTAAGTGTTTGTCCCAGGGAATAAATGGCATCCTCCCATTGTAACACTGCCGTATAGGTGCCGGGCGTAAGGGTAATTTTTTGAAAGACATCCCCACCGCCAAAATTATGTGCAGAACCCACGGTGATGCCGGCTGGCGGCGTTGTTGGCGCAAAAGTATTCTGGTAGGATTGAGATCCGAAATTTCCTGCAGAAGAAAAATAAGTTACGCCTTTGCTCACAACCGAGTCTACAGCCTTCGCTACCACGCCGTCCTGGAAAAATGGTTCAGTGATAAATGTTACATCATCAACAATTACTTTGCAGCTGTCCCGTTCCAGTTGATAGATGCCTTGGGCAAAATCACCGGCACTTACAAATCCGGTTCTAAAGGCGAGTTTGGCTTTTGGGGCGATATCATGTATAATTTGGAGCATGGCCCTGCCTTCATCCGATCTTTTGCCAAATGGATATTCTTTCAAAACTTGTACCGGATTCAAATTAACAGGATTTTCTGGTCCGGGGAGATCTCCATTCAGCACATCAGTTGCGGCTGGATTACCTGATATTGTATTATAACTATCTGATATTACACCAATCTTTACACTATCCCCGGAAAGGTTATACCCATTTCTTACAAAGCCGGCATTTACGGCACTATCTCCTGCTGATGTAATAATGCCGCTGTTGCCTAACGGCGGATAAACAGGACGGCAATAGTCAATCAGTGATGGAAGGCTATCCAGTTTCCTGAGGTTTATGATGGGGTACTTACCGGTAATGATTAGTGAATTTGGGCCGTTATCAACTAATTCCGTGATGCCATAAGCGGGTGTCTGCAGAAGTGCCCGTAAATTACTGTACTGGCCGATGCGTGCGATCACTTCTATCATTACACTGTCTCCTCTAAGAATAAAAATATTTTGGGCAGTATCCGTTACAAATCCAAAATACAAAAACAAGGAATTTAATTCAGAGCCAATCAGGTTGTCAAGCTTACCATTTGGCGGCGGCGGGTAATAAGGAAAAATACATTGTATGTAATTAACCAATACCGTATCTGTGGCGTTGCATCCGCCGCTGTTACTTGTAACCGTTAGTACGTATTTTCCAGGGGCATCAACGGTAGGCGTGAATGTTGTGGCGCCTGAAACGATGTGGGCATTACCAATGGCAGACCAGTTGTATGCTGCTGATTGGCTGGTTGAACTTCCGCTAAGCTGTACCGAAGTAACAGCACAACTTAATTCTTTATCCGGTCCGGCATTTGAATTGGGCGTTGAGCAGGAACTAAAAGGCTGAAATATAATAGTTATTCCACATTGAATGTTCACCTGTGTAGCACTTAAGAGTGCGCCTGTAAGGTTGGTGTTTCCGGTTCCTGAGCCGATATTAATACCGCCATATGGAGCCCAAACAGTTCCAAGCCATTTTGAACAGTTGGCTGATGAAGCACCATTGGCAACTGCAAATGAATAACTGCCGAGAGAACAGGTAGATCCGGTTCCATGTATTTCTGTAAAGATCCTTGATGCACTTCCCCCGTTCGTGATCGAGGCACTTACCTTATTAAGATCCATATCCCCATGAACGTAAATTTTAATGACACCGGTAGCATCATTATTAAAATTAAAAATAAAGTTATTGGCGGATCCGGTGTTTTTTACTGATTTAAATATATAAACTCCAGGGCCTGATAAGGTAATCGTTTTGTTACCTGTTAATGTCATATTGCCGTATGCTCCGGGCGTAATTGTTTGCGTGGAATTTATATTGGTGTTGCCAAATGCAGGGAAAGTGACAATAGGAGGTAATGCAGGAAGGATTGGCAAGGATGGCGTGCCAGTAATATTGCCGCCTCCGGGGGCCGGTCCGGTATACACTGTACCTGTTGGATGCGTAACCCTCCCGGTAACAGTGCCGCCGCTCACAATAATTTTTCCATTAACATCTATATTGCCTGCCAGGTTTGCTGACGAACCCACCGAAAGAACAGCGCCTGTTGAGTTGCCGGAGTTGGCAGCCGTTATTTTTCCGGTAACAGTGTTGCTATTTGCAAGTACTACTGTTCTGCCGCAGTAGATATTGCCGGTAATGGTGGCATTGCCGGTTGATTTTACCAAATTATAACTACCTATGCTACCTCCCTGGATATTGGTAGACGAACCTAACTGTACCGCACAACCGGGCGAGACGGGCATGGACTGACCAGTGCCACCCGGGCAGTTAACACTGCCTCCAAATAATACAAATTCGGAAATGTTTAATTGCTGTGCCTCCATCTGAAAGCCGTATAGCGTTAAGGCAATAGCTAAGCTGATGAATTTACATAAGAATGTAAATGGTTGATAGCGTTTCATTTTTATTAAATTAAAGATAAATGTAGATTACAACGCCGCATGAATAAAACCCATACATTGTTGTACCAAATCAATTCTGGTGTGAAGTATCTTTCTGAAGGCGAACATCAAGGGTAAATTTCTTTACCAGACGTTTAAATTAGTAGCGTAGTAGTTATCGGGAAGGTTATTGAATAGTAGTAGACGATTTGATCCTGAAAGTACAAATTTTTTCTGACATTGCCGATTTTTGGGTTAAAAAATCGTTTATCCACTTCGAACTTCAGGTGTTTAAACCCAGCCGGTTCTTTAAACTTACAATGTTGCATTAAAGTAGATCCTTGGTAGCCCCCGATTTAAACCCTGACTAATTGCATAAATGTTTGATAGTGTTGCAAATCGGTAATTATTGATATGTGTCGTATATTTAGCGTCATGAAAGAGCGGATATACAGGGTCTTAAACATAAAGCATTCAGAATCAAGCCAGGTTTTTGATCTTTTAACCGTTCAGTTCTTTATTGGGTTGGCAAATGCAATTTTCAATGTTATTGCTTTAACGCTTTTTGTTTACAATTTTTCTATCCATTCCCTGCCGTTGGTTTACCTTGTAATCGCAGTGGTGCTCATCCTGCTGAATTTTATATACGAGAAGCTGGAACATAAATTTTCGCCCCTGCAATTATTAAAATACGTAATCGCTTTTGGCGCTGTCCTGATGACGGCATTATGGATTGGACTAAGTTTTGGAAACAAGAATGATTTCATCTTTGCATTGTTAGTGTCCAGCGTTTTAATTTACATGGTCACAGGATATGCGTTCTGGGGGTTAGTTTCTTTACTATTCAATGTTCGGGAAAGCAGGCGGGTTTTTTCTATCGTAGGATCGGGAGATATTCCGGCTAAACTAATAGGTTATATTGTTGGTCCTTTATTGATTCCTTTCATTGGGATAAATAACCTCATCTGGCTCGCAATTCTTTCCTTGTGTACCGGGTTTATTTTATTTGGCCGTTTTATCCGGAAAAAAAGCTGGGATGCCATCAAAAGGAAACCCCTCGGCGAACATGATCACATTGAAAAAAATAAGAAACAGGGTTTTGTACGTTTCTTTTTTAAAAACCGGCTAATATTTGCCATTTCTCTTTTATCCATAATGAGTTACAATGTATTCATTTTGGTAGACTATACCTTTATTTCACAGGTAAAACTTCGCTTCGAAAACATCAGCGATCTTGCAGCTTATATTGCTGTTTTTTTCGCCTTCGGCAGGCTGATAGCACTTGGCTTTAAATTGATCTTTACCAGCAGGGTAATAGAACGGCTGGGAGTTATTTACTGTTTGTTTATTACACCTGTAGCACTTTTTTTATTTTGCCTGTTGTTCTTTATAAATGGAGATCATTCAAATTATAATCTTTTTATTTTTGGGTTGATGGCCATGCTCACTGAAGTGCTTCGTTCAACTATGCAGGAACCCGTATTCTTTATTCTCTTTCAACCATTAAAAGAAAACCTGCGGTTAAAAGGACATATCATTTCAAAAGGATACATGTATCCGCCCTCCCTTATTATTGTTGGGCTGTCGCTACTTTTCCTGCATAAAACAGGAACGCCGGTTACCATCATGCTGGCAATAAAGGTGGTAATCATTAATTTGTGTGTTTGGGCCGCGATCATATTTTTTATGCGGCGAACGTATCTGAGCACCATCCATGCTTCCATTAGAAAGGGGATATTCAACAGCGATGATATTTATGTAACTGATCAGAAAACTATTGACATTTTACTGAACAAGATTGAAAGCGGGAAAAAAATTGAGGTTATTTACGCACTTAATTTATTAGAAAAATCAGGCTATGCCTTGTTTTATGAACTACTTGAGCGCCAGCTGGAAGCAGGCAGGGATATAGAAGTAAAAAAATATGCGCTGGAAAGAATAGAAGCACTTGGAAAAGTAAATACGCTTGTTTTAAGAAATATGCTCACCGGGGTGAAGGATGCGGAATTAGAGCAAAAGATCATATCACTTCTTTGCAAACATGACCCGGAATTTTTAAAAATCGCTTCCGAAAATATAAGTTCTCAGGAGTATCTGATCAGAAAAATCATTATTATTAGTCTGCTAAACCAGCGTGAATTTGATTATTTATTTAAAGCCGGAAATGAAATTAACCGGCTCCTGAATTCATCAGCAACAATTGAAAGGGAACTTGCAGTGGATATTATAAGTGAACTCAAAACGGTTCAGTTTTCCGGCGCAATTGAAAAATTAATCAATGATGAAGAAGTTGCTGTAAAAAGAGTTGCGATCACTGCGGCATGCAAATTACAGATGGAATCTTTATTGCCCTCCATCATTAGCTTACTCGACCAGCCGGCTCACAAAAATATTGTATTGAAAGGATTGCAGGTGTACGGTGACACGTTGTTTGAAGACATCAAAGCACCACTGGCAAAAATTCCTACCGAATATTTACCCGACCTGGTAAAGATTGCGGGTAAGGTGAAAGGAAAATGTTCAACGGAATTTCTGGTATCAAAAATGGACCAGGGCATTGCCTCACTCCAGGATAAGATTTTACATGCGCTGTGGATAAAAGAATATGAGCCTTCCGGTGTTGCAGAGAAAGAAAAGTTTTCTGTGCTGCTCCATGGCTACCTTAAATCAGGGCTTGATAAAATCAGAGATTACAACGATATCCCTGATTTTGATGACAAAGAACTTATTAAAAGATCTATATTCAACGAGGTTAAAGATGACCTCGAAATAGCGCTTAAAGCCTGTTCCTTGTTATTCAGGAAAAAAGAGATCAATCGTATCCTGGAGCTGATTGAAATTGATAAGCCGGATAAGTTATACAATGCCATGGAAATGCTGGAACTGGTGTTACCTAAAAAAGTCGCCAAGGATTTAAACCTGCTTTTTGATTTTATCCTGGATCCTCATCACAATAGCAAGGCAGCAATGCCCCATGAAGTAAAAGTGTTTTTTAGTAAGGTTATTTTTAATGAACCGCTGTTATACAACCCATGGACGAAGGCTGTTTGCTTATTTTCTTCCTGGAAAAATAATGAAACGGTTTTACTGGACAAATTGAAAGGCTTTAAAACAGCCGACGAACACTATCTGGTGAAGGAAACAAGAGAGTACGTAATGGCGGCCATAAATTAATTTCTTATGCTGATTATTGAGAAAATATTATTGTTAAAAAATTCTGACATATTCAAGAATTGCAGCGAAGTTGACCTGATAGAAATTGCTTCTATCTGCAAAGAAATACACGTTGACCGGAGCATAACCTTATTTAATAAAGGAGACGGCGGCAACTGCATGTATTTTATTTATTCGGGCAACGTATCCATCCATGATGGGGAACACCAACTGGCAGCGCTTTCCGATAATGAAATATTCGGTGAACTCTCTTTACTTGATTCGGAAACGAGATCTGCAAGCGTGACTACTTTAACGGATTGTATTTTTCTAAAAATAGAACAGGAGGCGTTTTATGATGTGGTAGCCATTAACACTGATATTTTGAAGGGGATCATGCGAACCTTGTGCAGGCGTCTTCGCGAACAGGACAGAATAACAGTGGAAATGAAGAAGCGTGTATCATAAGAGCACTTAATATTTAGCAGCTCAAATACGAGATTGCAAGCTTCACTTACTGTTCCATAATTCCCGCTAAATTTAGTTTTTTGAACGCCTCACGCAGAAGCCTGGACGAATTAGTATGATATTGATGTTTTTGAAGAAATCTTATCTGAAGGTTGTGCCAATCTTCCTGGTTTGCTACGATCCTGTAGCAGAGAAATTCTTTTCTTAGCCTTTCAGCTATGTCGGTAAAATCATTTCTGCCCAGGTAATCCAGGTCTGCATCACAGATTATTTTTTGCAGGAGGTTTTTCGGGAGCTGGGGCACTTTGGTCGACATGATGAGTTCAATGATAATGTTCTTTTCCCCTTCAGTAAAATTAAAGATACTGGTATCCTGGATAAATATTTCGCAACTTCTTTTTTCGTGTCCCGCATAAGTGTACAGGAAACCGGTATCATGATAAAGTGCAGCGATGCTGAGGAGGTATGTTTCTTTTTCATTAAT
Organism: Ferruginibacter sp.; assembly: GCA_014377385.1. Classification (GTDB taxonomy): domain Bacteria; phylum Bacteroidota; class Bacteroidia; order Chitinophagales; family Chitinophagaceae; genus Ferruginibacter. Next base: position 12,656 of record JACMPR010000040.1, read on the forward strand.
TCCCTCGTCCAATGCAATCCTGCCGGAGTGTTTTACAACATCCATTGTATGTTCAATACAGTGGTAGGTTAGACGGGTATCTAAACCTTTCATATGCTGTAAAACATGTGCATGTATCATCTCAAAATCAGTTACCATCATCAGGCTGTACATATTTGGCAATTCAATATAATTAAAATTCAATTATTTCTACAAGAAATTTACAAGCAATTTTTTTTGTACCTCCCAGCCGTATAATCTGGATGCTTACTTACAATATTTAAACAGATCTTACAGCAAATGGCGTGCTGCACCTGGCTGGTCCCAACACTGATATGTGATACAGACCGATAAAGGAATGACTACCCGGGTAGTATCTCAGAATTTTTTGCAGTTGATAAATTCATATTATCAATCTAAAATGTAAAATTGATGCGAGTAAATAGTTGTAATTACAGGTGCTACAGGCAATATGGGACTGGCATTAATGAATGCGGAAGCAAAAGGCACCAATGTCGTCATATCCCTATCAGTGCCCAGCACAACTGATACGCCACAAAACCGAAAACCTATGCCGGATGCGGATTTCAGTACATCGGTCAAACCGAAAGCAATCGCTGATGCCATTTATTTTTATTGTACAGATGAAGCTGCTGTATTACGGAAACCGTTGATTAAACTATACGGTAATTCCTGATGAAGAGTTGAATAGTGGTATAGGAGGAATCTAATCTCCGTCTTTAAAAGCTGTCACCCATTCTGAATGGCGGAACGGCTTCCATTTCACTGAGGCCAGGTCGACAGTTGTATCGACCATTGGCATTGGATTACTCCGGTTAAGTCTTACAGTTCCTATCGCATACACCTGCACGTTATTGATTCCTTTCTCAGCATATTCTTTTTTTAACCGCTGTGCATATTGCCAGATAATATCCGGAGAAATAGAGAGCCACATTATTTGTGAAAGGTTAAATTTTTTGGCAGGATCTTCTATCCACGTACTATGAGTTGTGGGATCTGTTATTTTAAAATGAATTTTACCACTTTTTGTGCGCATCATCATTTTCCAGCTCATTCTATATCCTTCTTCTGTCCAAAAAACATTACCCGGGAAGAACCAGGACCTCGTTGGAATGATCGCCTGGAAGAACAGATATATTCCCAGCAAATACAATACTTTTTTCTTTACCTCGGAACAGACTATTTCATTTTTCACCTGTTGAACGGATTGGTGCAGCCCGAAAAAAAGCCGGTTCACAAGTCCCGCATCAAGGAAAAATAAATTAAGGGCAATGGAAAGGTATGGAAACAGACCAATCCGGAAGGTGAAAGAATTGAAGAGGTGAAAGAGGATTGAAAAGATCAATGCATAGTTCCTTGTTTTTTTCCATAAAAGTAATGGTACAATCAGCAGATCGAAGATAAAACCCCCATAACATACCAGCAGCCGGAACCATTTTTGCCCATAAAATATTCCAAGCAGGTGATGTGAACTTAGCCGCGAAAATTGGATCTCTATAAATTTCCCGGAAAACCAATCAGAATCAATCTTGCTGATTGCAGCAAAAAAATACACAATGGCTACCTGTGCCATAAATATCCACAGGCAATAATAAGAACAGTGTTTGTTTTTAGGCACGGCTTTACGCTTTACATCAACGGAGCACAAACGGTTTGCGGGCAGCACTGCCATTATCCAGCACAACAGCAGCATGAGGTAATAGTGATTGTTGTAATCAGCTTTTTGCATCAGGTAAAGAATGGTCCACAAAATCGAAAAGCCAATGACAGCAATACGATACCAGGCACCCAGCATGATCATTACTGCGAGCAGGACCATCAGCCCAAAATAATAGTACATACCGTTGCCGGGTAGTGGTTGTAAAAACTCAAACCCAATGTAGGTAAAGGTAAAAGCAGGCTGAATGAAGTTATTATAAACAGCACCATTTACAATTGACGATGAAAAATGATATGCTAAAAGGAATCCAAAAATAATTCTGAATATGATCAGTGGGGCATTACTGACCGGCAGAAACAACCTGTTGGTAAAAGATTTTTTTACAATATTAGCTCTCCCTAATTTCTGCATATATATTGATAAATTTTACTTTTAAGCATGCTTTTCAATTCGTCAAGCCTATGGCGCCAAAATACTTTCATTTCAGAAGTAACGTTGCGCTGTATTTTTTGATGTTGAACAACAACCTGCGATTCATGCCCAGCTTTCTCATCACCGTCGACACCAAGGCTGGTTTGTGTATCGCCCCTGGTTATTCTTGCAAACTTATTTTTCGTTGCCTTACGGGTGCTGATTTTTTTAGTCGGCAACTATTTATTTTTAATAGTATTGCCGATCCCTGAATTGTACAAATGCTGCAACCGGTTATTTATAGTTTTACTTATGCTGACTTCAAACCCTCTCTCTTTTTTACCTCTTTCCTTTAAGCCCCGGCTCCATTCATAAGTTAGAGCAAGCAGGTTCCTGTTCCACGCTCCGAGGTCCTTCAATTGTTCGATAGTACCGGTAAGAACGAAAATTTCAACTTGCTTCAATTTATTAGCCCCTTTTCGATTCAGTACTATAAACCGTTCCCCTTTCGATGCACCTGTTTGTTGCCCAACCAGCATATCTCTGATAATTACTTTTTCTTTCTACACGGAGATTTTAATTGCATGGAAGATTTTTACTAATAAATTTTACCTTAAATATACAGTTTGTAGAAAAAAAGGGAAGATCAATTTCATAAATTTTTGAGCCAACCATGGGATTACAGTCAATAAAGTCCTTTCAAAAACAAACACTATGTGTAGAATTAGAAGGGTTTCCGTCTTAGGCCTCTGGTAAGATTTGGATTGTTTATTGGAGAACATAAAATAAAACTGATCGTGACTCACCCCGAGCTGGAAACGATTCGAGGAGACGCTAATCTAAGTTCCTGCTGCCACAAAGCTCATATTTAAAAGCCGATCTCCCGGTTTCGCTTTTTATTATTAGTGGTATTCTACTCTTTATAATTGCTTTTTTTAAAATAGCCTTCGTAATTTGCCGACAACAAATTATTTATACAAGCCATATGGATTTAGTCTTTAATAAGAACGAGGATGCCCTGAAACTTGCCTGGAGCCAGGTTCGGCAAAAGTTGGAAAAGATTTATGAGGGTGGCGGATTGAAAGCTACTCAAAAGCAAAAGGAAAAAAACAAGCTTACCGCACGGGAACGCATTAGCTATTTAACCGATGAAAACAGTCCTTTCATTGAGATAGGCGCATTTGCCGGTTATGAAATGTACGAAGAATATGGTGGTTGTCCGGCAGGCGGCACCGTTAGTGGCGTAGGATATGTTAGTGGAAGGCAGTGTATCATAGTGGCGAATGACCAAACAGTGAAAGCCGGAGCCTGGTTTCCGATAACCGGTAAGAAGAACCTGCGCATGCAGGAGATTGCGATGGAAAACCGGCTGCCCATTATTTATATCGTTGATAGTGCGGGTGTTTTTCTGCCCATGCAGGATGAAATATTCCCTGACAAAGAAAACTTTGGCCGCATTTTTCGCAACAACGCAAAGATGAGTGCAATGGGCATTACACAAATTGCCGCTGTTACAGGAGCTTGTGTTGCCGGGGGAGCATACCTGCCTATTATGAGTGATGAGACCCTGATTGTAGAAGGCAACGGTTCCATTTATCTCGCCGGCCCTTATCTTGTAAAAGCTGCTATTGGAGAAGATGTGGACAGTGAAACGCTTGGTGGTGCTGTCACACACACAGAAATATCAGGTATTGCTGATTATAAATTTAAGACGGAAGAAGCCTGCCTGGATCATGTTAAAAAAATCATGGGGAAACTTGGCCCGGTGGTGCATGCTGGCTTCAATCGCGTTACGGCAAAACTTCCCAGGAATAATAAAGGAGAAATATACGGCATTATGAGTGAAGGGAATACCAGGCCTTATGATATGCTGCAACTAATTGACTGTATCGCCGACGAAGATAGTTTCGACGAATTTAAACAGGATTATGGAAAAACAATTGTATGTGGTTATGCCCGTGTAGATGGCTGGGCGGTAGGCGTTGTTGCTAACCAGCGACTGATCGTAAAAAGTAAAAAAGGGGAGATGCAACTCGGCGGTGTTATTTATAACGACAGTGCCGATAAGGCTGCCCGGTTTATCATGAACTGTAACCAGAAAAAGATACCGCTTGTTTTTTTGCAGGATGTTACGGGATTTATGGTAGGCAGCAGGAGCGAACATTCCGGTATTATTAAAGATGGCGCAAAGCTGGTAAATGCCGTGTCCAACTCCGTAGTACCCAAAATCACGATTATCGTAGGGAATTCTTATGGAGCAGGAAATTATGCGATGTGTGGTAAAGCCTACGATCCGCGGTTCATTTATGCCTGGCCCACCGCTAAAATTGCGGTGATGGGTGGCGAACAGGCCGCCAAAACAATGCTGCAGATACAGGTTGCAGGTATGAAGGCAAAAGGGATGAGCGTAACGCCGGAAGAAGAGAAGGCGATTCTTGATAAGATAACTGATAACTATACCCGCCAGACAAAGCCTTTTTATGCCGCGGCACGTTTATGGATAGACGCAATTATTGATCCCGGAGAAACGCGTAGAGTGATATCCGAAGGTATTGCCGCTGCAGACCACAATGCCAATATAGAGGAATTTAAAATTGGGCTTTTGCAGGTATAATCATGGATACTTAAAGTACTGCTTTGTAAACTTTTGGCGGATAATTCCGGCTCATTACTACCCGTAAAGCTATGAATATATAACGCTCTCATTCGTGGACAAAATTATCATATATACTGATGGCTCATCCCGCGGCAACCCGGGACCGGGAGGTTATGGCACCATGCTCATCTATGGACATCACAGGAAGGAAACATCACAAGGTTTCAGGCACACTACCAATAACAGGATGGAACTGATGGCAGTCATTGCCGGCCTGGAACTGATCCGGAAACCGGAGCTACCGGTTGTTATTTATTCCGATAGTCAGTATGTTGTAAAAGCGATTGAAGAGGGATGGTTGAAGAACTGGATTAAAACAAACTTTAAAGGAGGTAAGAAAAACAAAGATCTCTGGACCTGCTATTACCATCTTTCTCAAAAATTTAAAATTAAAATGGTTTGGGTAAAAGGCCATGCTGATAATGCCTTCAACAACCGTTGTGATGAACTGGCTACGTCGGCCGCTGATAGCAAAAATCTCCTGGCTGATCAAGGGTACGAAGATATGCTGGCATCAATTTAGCCATTAGTAATTTCCCTGAAAAAATGTAAATCGCACTCCGGTTTTGAATGTTTTGCCTGCTTCAAATAAAACATTCCCGGTGCTTTAAATAAAAAAAGCCGCCCCTTAAAGAGCAGTTCAACCTTTATTTTAACCTATACTGTTACCCGCTTGTTAGCGGTAGCATAAGTGGTGATTATGTAATAAGTGCCGAATAAAATAAGGCTAAATGCAAGATCAATATGTGCTTTGAAAAAAGGGAGGGCCTGAATAAAACAATTTTTTAGTCCATCAAGGCTATTACTGTAAGTATGATATATTTTATTATCGATCAGGAAAAAGCTTAGGTTTGAAAGAACAAAAAAGATTGAGGAAGAAACCAGGGAAAAGCCAATCACGTTCACGGCATTCACTTTCTTTAAATTAAAACCGAAAACCGTTATAACCGCGAGGATGGCGTAACCCACCAATTGCCCCCAACCCCAAAAACCTTTCGCAATTCCTGAAGCTTCAAACATTACATCTGAAACGAACATGGCAAAGATGGGTAATACAAATGCAAATCTTTTGTCCTTAATGATGGCGCCACCAAGCAAGGCCATTCCTATGATCGGGCTATAATTGTTTGGATACAAGATCACTCTTGAAATAGCCGCAGCAAAAATCAATATAGCTGCTAATAAAAAGTTAACCCGGGTTTGTTTCATCTGCTGATAATTTACGCAAAAATAGGCAATTAAAAAATGATTTAATCTACTAATAACCGGGTTTTTTCCACTGTAGAAATTCATGTTAGCCAGTTAATTTTGGACAGATCATTCGTAATTTCCAAAACATCATTCTTTAAATGGCAGCACACAATGATAAGGGTAAAGCAGGAGAGCAATTGGCAGTTGAATATTTCTCCAATCGCGGGTTCAAAATTCTTCATCAAAACTGGCGTCACGGCCACTGGGAGGTCGACATCATCGCATGCAACAAGGAGATGCTACATTTTATAGAAGTAAAATGCCGCTCTTCAAACCGGTATGGTTTCCCTGAAGAAAGTGTTACGCCAAAAAAGATCAAACACCTTATCGACGCATCAGTGGAATATTTTTACCAGTATCCTCAGTGGCAGCGCATACAATTTGACGTTTTATCTATTTGTTTCACTACGCCGGGAGAAGTAACTTATTTTTTGATCGAAGATGTGTATCTGTAGGGTAGGAGAAACGTCAATGAGAATTGATGGATAAGTTTCAACTGATCAATTAATGCGGATTTGAGCATCATTTTATTTTGTCAATTAACCGATTGATTTTTTAATTTAAACGAGGGCGGCCATATTAAACAGCAAAATTTACTAAACAGGAATAAGTTTTGTCATCTTCTCTACCATTTTAAAAGTAGCAGGGCAGTAGTCAATATTCTGTTTGTGCACGTGGGCGTATTCACTCCATTTTTTCTTTGACAAATGAGGGAAACCTGCGCAATCAACGGGCCGGATGGAATAGATAGAACATTTATTGTCTTCCAGGTTTAAAAACTGGCAGGGTTGTATTTTGTTAACAAGATCTTTGTTGCTGTCTTTCTTTAACCATTGCTTTCTAAACGCCTCGGGAGTTTGGTTAAAATGTGCAGAAATGCGTTTAAGGTCCTGCGTTGTAAATGTAGGCGTCATTTTTTTGCAACAATTTGCACAACTCAGGCATTCAACTTCTTCCCATACCTGTTTTTCCAAAACCGGTAAAAGTGCATGGATTCCTTTCGGGGGATTTTTTTCTGTTTTATTTAAAAAACTACGAAAAGACTTTCTGTAGTGCAATAGCTTTCTTTTGAAAGTTCTGAAGTTTACCGGTGCGATGTTTCCTGTTAACATTAAAAATAATTGTTCCGCGAAAATAATGTTTAATTAAATTGTACAGGCAATGTTCCAAAAACAATTAAAATAAATTATGTGGGAAGTATACAAGAAGGGTTACAAAGCATGGTTGCAATTGGAGAAGTCGCTTGCCGACAATTCGGTTCAATCTTACCTGCATGATATTGACAAATTTACTGCCTGGCTGCTGCTGTCCGATAATCAGAAAAAACCTGCCGATATCACGTTGAAGGATTTGGAGAAATTTATAGAATGGATAAATGGTCTCGGGCTTACGGCATCTTCCCAGGCAAGGATTATATCGGGGTTGCGTAGTTTTTATAAATATTGTTTGCTTGAACAGATTAGCACGCTTGATCCCACGGTTTTAATGGAATCGCCAAAATTAAAAAGGCTGTTGCCCGATGTATTGTCATTTGAAGAAATTGAAATGATCATCTCAGCAATTGACCTCAGCAAGGCGGAAGGTGGCCGCAACAAGGCTATACTGGAAACGATGTATAGTTGCGGACTCAGGGTGAGCGAGCTGGTAAATTTAAAAATAAGCTGTCTCTACCTCGAGGTAGGTTTTATTAAAGTAATTGGAAAAGGTGACAAGGAACGGCTGGTACCGATTGGAAAAGATGCTATCAAATTCATCAATATATACAGGCGCAATATCCGAAATCATGTACCAATAGCCCCGGGTGAAGATGATATCCTTTTCCTGAACCGAAGGGGAAGCAGGCTCAGCAGGGTAATGATATTCCTGATCCTGAAAGAACTTGTAAAAAAAGCAGGCATCAAAAAAAATATTTCACCACATACATTTCGTCATTCATTTGCAACGCATTTAGTGGAAGGTGGCGCTGATCTCCGTGCTGTTCAGGAAATGCTCGGTCATGAAAGTATTACCACCACAGAAATATACACGCACCTGGACAGGGAGTTTTTAAAAAGTACATTGCAGCGGTTTCATCCGGCATTTAAGGGGGAGTAGCTGTTGGCTGTTGTAAAGTTGATTTCGCATGTTAATCGAAATTTGAAGGATCCTGAGATGGATGCCCGCTATCGATAACGTCCCAGGGTTGGTATTTCTACACCAAAACATCATTTGACGGAAATACAGGAACCTCATCGGCGGATACTTTATTGGAAACGCGGCGGCGGTAATTTTTGAAGAGGCTTTGCCAGCGCAACTTTAGTACTCCAAGCACGCCTTCTTTTACAATACCCTTGTTCATTTTACTTGCGCCAAGTTTTCTGTCCTTAAAAGTAATAAAGACTTCTTTGATCCTAAACCCAAGTTTCCAGGCCGCAAATTTCATTTCTATCTGGAACGCATAGCCGACAAAACTTATTTTATCTAAATTGATAGCTTCCAGCACTTCTCTTTTATAACATACAAAACCGGCCGTAGGGTCATTCACCGGCATCCAGGTGATGATCCGCGTATAAAGAGAAGCACCCTTAGATAGAAATATCCTGTTGGCAGGCCAGTTTTCGACTGCGCCCCCTTTAACATAGCGGGAGCCTATAGACAATCCCGCACCTCCATTTTTGCAGGCTTCGTACAACCTGTCAAGATCTTCAGGGTTGTGAGAAAAATCTGCATCCATTTCAAAAATATATTGGTACCCTTTATTTAATGCCCATTTGAAACCATGTATATAAGCCGTGCCAAGTCCGAGTTTACCACGTCTTTCTTCTAAAAATAATTGTCCGGGATACGTGGGAAACAATGATTTTACAATGGTAGCCGTGCCATCAGGTGATCCGTCATCAATGATAAGTATATGGTAATGCTGCTGTAAATTAATTACAGCCTTGATGATGGCCTCAATATTTTCCTTCTCGTTGAACGTGGGTATGATGACTAATTTTTCCAATAGCAGTAATTAGGGCAAAAAACAAATTTAATATATAAAATTTTGTGTACGCTCACTATAAGGTGCTGCTGAATGATTTAGTTTATTTTTAACAGGGTACGGTTTAGTATTTCTGTAAGCTTTTGCTTTGTATGTAAGGGAAAATCGCCTTTCATCATCCAGTCGTAATATTGAGGCTCCGACTTTAAAACTTCACTGACTGCCCTGCCTTTAAATTTTCCGAAGTTAAAAACCTCCACGCCTTTGTCGTCAAAACAGAATCTTCTGGCGTAGTCAACTATTTTTTCTTCACCAATACTGCCAAGTATCGAATCTACAGAGTTTCCCAGGTTTTTATACCGGTCTACCTGCGACAGGAAAACATCTATTGTAGCATCCACATCCGCTTCTGCACTATGAGCATTTACCAGTTCCTTTTGGCAATAAAATTTGTAAGCAGCAGTTAGTGTGCGTGGTTCCATGGTGTAAAATATATGCTGCACATCTATCATCCGCCGGTTGCTAAGATCTACGTCCATGCCTGCACGCAGAAATTCTTCCATCAGCATAGGTATATCAAAGCGGTTGCTGTTGTAACCACCGAGGTCGCAATTTTCGAGGTACTGCTTTATCTCATTGCCAGCCTGTTTAAAAGTGGGAGCATCCTTCACCATTTCATTCGTAATGCCATGAATATCAGTAGTTACTTTTGGTATTGGAATTTGGGGATTGATAAGTTTTCTCTTGACCTGCCTGCTGTTATCCGGCAATACCTTTATTATTGCGATTTCCACGATCCTGTCAGTTGACAGACTAACGCCGGTAGTTTCCAGATCTATAAAGGCGATTGGGCGGTTCAACTGTAACATAGGCTGTAATTAATTGGTTAAAGAAGTATTAAAGAGGTTAGCGAGTCAAATGTAAGCAGAAAAATCAGAGTAATTTTATAGCAAAAGTAATTTTCGCCACAATTCTTCGTTTACCGCTCATATATTTATCTTTGCGTATAATCAAAATAAAAAAAATGAAAAAAGTATTTTTTTTCGCAATACTTGTTACCTCGGTAACATTTTTAATTAGCTGTGGGTCAAACAGGAAATTGGGCTGTCCTTCTTCAGCAAAAAATACTATTCAAATTAAAAATATTGCTTCCTGATGGATTGGAAATTGCTAACGACCGAAGATCAGTTACAGGAGATTAGAGAACGCTCTGCTCAAACGTCACAGGTAATTTTTAAGCACAGCACGCGCTGCTCTATCAGCAGCATGGCAAAAAGTCGCCTGGAAAGAGCAATAGCCCCGGAAGATATTGATTTTTATTACCTGGATCTTATCAGGTACCGTAATATCTCAAAAAAAATTGAAACGGATTTTATGGTTAACCATGAGTCGCCACAGGTATTGCTGATCCGAAATGGAGCATGTGTGTATGACGAAAGCCATAGCGGAATATCAATGGATGAAATTGAGGAACAATCAAAGAAATAATTAATTTAATCATACTAAATAATTTGCCTTCCACCTGGAAGGCTTTTTTTTAGCCTTGTGAGGAACAGAAATTTTTACATGCATTAATAAAAAGCCAGGTGTGTGTAAACTCAAGAGGGTTAATCTTTCTTGCCCCCAGGCTTTGCTGAAAATTTATAGATGGTGGTTTGCTTGTATTTTTCTCCCGGACGTAAGACGGTGTTTGGAAAGGAAGCTTCATTTGGACTGTTAGGATAATGTTGGGCTTCAAGGCATAAGCCAGCCTGCTTGCCAGGGCCTGTTACAGCATTACCTGAATAAAATTGCACCGCAGGTTCCGTAGTAAACATTTCCATAAACCGTCCTGTGTTGGGATCGTAAACTGTTGCTGCTTTTGTAATGTCGCTGGTTGCGGTAGATTTGTTGATGATCAAATTGTGGTCATATCCACCAACAGCGGTAAGGTCCCGTCCTACTTTTTTTGCTGAAATAAAGTCAATGGGAGTGTGCTTCACAGGTTCAATTTCGCCGGTAGGAATCAAACTTTCATTTACTGGAGTGTAGCTATCTGCAAAAATTTCCAATTCATGATTAAGTATGGATTCATCATGATTACCTGATAAATTAAAATAACTGTGGTTGGTTAAATTTACAGGCGTAGCCTGGTCTGCTGTTGCCGCATAATCAATAATCAATTCATTTTCCTGAGTTAGTGTATATGTTACCGTTATATCTACATTTCCCGGAAATCCTTCTTCCATATGTTTGCTGAGGTAAGTAAATTGTAAGCTGCCCTCCGCATCCCGTTTTTCAATATGCCAATAGGCTTTATCAAAACCCTTGTTGCCGCCATGGAGGCAGTTGTTATGATTGTTTTTTGCGAGCAGGTATTCTTTGCCATTCAATGAAAAGGATGCATTAGCAATACGATTGCAATACCGTCCCACGGTGCAACCGATATATTGAGCACTGTATTTTATATAATCGTCCAGTTTGTCGAAGCTATTCACCACATTTGCGAATACAGCATTATGGTCAGCCGTCATAATTTTAGTGATCGTTGCCCCGTAGTTGATAATGGAGACAAGCATGCCGTTCTTGTTCTGCAAGCTATATTCGGTAACCGGATTGCCTTCATAGCTACCAAATGGTTTCTCCGAAATGGTTGTTTTCATGTGTTTACGCTTTAGTTTTTTACCAGTTTTAATGGATTGAAATGAACCAAGACAAAAACAAATAAAAGTGTTTAAAGTTTAAGGCATCTTTCCCGGGCACTATTTTCGCCTGTTACGAATTGAACTCCCATCGCCCGGCTTAAACATTTTTACCAGAATAAGCTATAAAGTGCCGCCAGTATTCCACACACGATAATGGCGCCAACGGCGAAACCCGTACTGACTTTAAACATCGTTTTATCCACCTCGAGGCCGGGTGGTGTAATGCCATTACGATTATCTATATTACTTATGATCAGCATTCCCGCAATACATAGCACGAAAATAAAAGACATCCTGTCCATAAACGGAATTTCAAAAACACCAGCAGCATTTGCCTTCGCAAACCCGGAAGCAGCTAAAAAAGACAGATCCATAAATCCCGGGAGGAATTTAAAAAATAATGCGAAGATGAAGCCTCCAATCATGGCAAAAAGTGCTGCATTAGAAGTCGTTTTCTTCCAGAAAAATCCCATGATAAACATGGCAAAAATACCGGGGGAAACAAATCCGGTATATTCCTGTATGTATTGGAAACCCTGCTTTCCTTCGCCCATTAATTTTTCTCCCAACATCAGTGAAATTATGATAGCAATGATCATGGACAGGATGACTGATATTTTTCCTACGCTAACCAGTTTTTTGTCGTCCGCATTTTTGTTGATAGCCTTTTTGTAGATGTCTAAAGAAAAAATTGTTGCAATGCTATTTGCTTTGCCGGCCAGGGAAGCTACAATGGCGGCTGTTAATGCAGCAAAGGCTAATCCTTTCAAACCAACGGGTAACAGGTTCAGCAGGTTTGGGTAAGCTTTGTTTACATCGACAACGCCTTTGGAGTCCAGCATTTCTGTATGAAACATGCCTTTCTGATACAGTACATAGGCTGCGATACCAGGTAATACAACTATCACGGGCATCAGCAACTTTAAAAATGCTGCAAATAGGAGTCCTTTTCTTGCAGTAGGCAAACTGGCTCCCAATGCACGCTGAGTGATATACTGGTTGCATCCCCAGTAATTCAGGTTAGCGATCCACAATCCACCTAATAACACCGACAGCCCCGGGAGGTCCATATAGCTGTCATTGTCGTTTTTAAGAATCATGTGAAAATGATCATTGGCCTCTGTGGTCAATAATTTAAATCCATTGATCAACCCCGTTTGCCCGGATTTTTCTGCAACTAAATTCAAGGCAATGTAAGTGGCCACCAATCCACCTAAAACCAAAAAGAAAACCTGGATCACGTCGGTGTAACCGATTACTTTCATGCCACCCAGTGTTATGATGATGGAGAATAAGGCCAGTAACCCGATGCATAAATTGATGTCAAGACCCGAGATGCCATGTATCGCCAATGCACCCAGGTAAAGTATCGACATAAGATTTACGACAATATACAACAGCAACCAGAATACGGCCATTATGATGGCAACTGTTCCGTTATACCGCTGGCTGAGAAACTGCGGCATGGTAAAAATTTTATTTTTTAAATAAACGGGGATAAAAAATATTGCTACAATTATGAGGGTGAGGGCCGCCATCCACTCATAGGATGCGATCGCAAGTCCCATTTTAAAACCGCTGCCGCTGGCGCCAATGAATTGCTCCGCCGAAATATTGGAGGCGATCAGTGATGCACCGATGGCCCACCAGCTGAGGGAACCTTCTGCCAAAAAATAGTCATGTGATGCGCTTATTGTACTTTTCTTTTTCCTGCTATACACCCAGTATCCGTAACCGGCAACTACGATAAAGTAGAAGAGAAATACCAGGTAATCACTGGTGGAAAGTGCATTCATGATGGAGGTAGTTTTGTTTTTAGACGACGTTCGCTAATTGGTTTTTAAGGAATAATATTTTGCAGTAAAGTCCTGATTTAATTTGTGAATGGATAATTACTTTCCGTACTAAACAGTGTCAAATAAATTTTTGTAACTTTCTTATGAATCGCTTCCTGCCCGGGTTTGTCAGTCGTACTTCATCACTAAACAAACGATAGTCAATAACATTTGCCGGTTCCATTTTCTATTGATGCAATGTGCGCTGTCAATGGAAGATTCATAGCCTCATGGTAAGCTTTGCTTATCGCCGGTATTAATTGATCAATCGCAGTATCTTCTACCAGGTTTATAGTACAGCCGCCAAATCCGCCACCCATCATCCTTGCGCCTGCAATAGCCGGTATTTGTTTTACATAAGCTACAAGGAAATCAAGTTCTTTACAACTAACTTCATAAGATTTACTGAGGCCTTCATGCGCCTCAAACATTTTTTTTCCAAGTTCTTTTATCTTTCCTTCCTTAAGGTATTCGCAGGCATCAATTAAGCGCTGATTTTCTTCTACTACATATTTGCATCGTTGGAATATTAGTGGTTGTGCTGCCGCAACATATTTGTCAAGCATATCGATGGTGACATCTCTTAAACTATCTACAGCGGGATGAAAATTGCGGATCATTGCAACGCCTTCTTCACATTGCTGCCGGCGGATATTATATTCTGATGATGCCAGGTTATGCTTTACATTGGTATTTAGTAATAGGATTTTATAACGCTCCATTTTAAATGGAATATATTCATATTCCAATGAGCGGCAGTCAAGCTTTATTACATGATCTTTTTTTCCAAGCATGCTTGCAAACTGGTCCATAATCCCACAATTAACGCCGGCGAATACATGCTCCGCTTTTTGTGCCAGGTGAATCATTTTTATTTTATCCAGCCCCAGATCAAAAAGCTCGTTTAAAGCAAATGCAGTGGCGCATTCAACAGCCGCAGAGGAGGAGAGACCTGCTCCAATTGGAACATCCCCGTCAATCAGCAAATTAAAGCCGGTTAAAGTACAGCCTGCATTTTGTAACTGATCTACCACACCTAAAATATAATTCGCCCATTGAACGGTCGATTTCCCGACAACCCGAATATCGGCAGAAAAGTCTTCTTCAAAGTCTGTGGCATGCAGGTTTACAGTATGATCATTTCGTTTACTTACAGCTACATAAATATTTTTATCAATAGCCGCCGGTAATACAAAGCCCTGATTGTAATCGGTGTGCTCACCTATGATATTAACTCTGCCCGGCGAGCGGAATACGGCAGGCTGTTCGCCATATTTTGCTATAAATGCTTTCGTGATCGTTTGTACCATTTGTTTTTGCAATTAAGAATTATGATTGTAGGGTTGAGAATCATTTCCGGGGAGTTGATTATCATTTGATCTGGTGATGATGCATATCACTTTTGCAGGAAACGTTTGCTTATCTCATTATATAGCTGCAAATATTCATTTGCTTTTCCGTTCCCGTCAAAAATTCTTTCCCAGGTATTTAATGGTTCCCAGATACAACTGCCTTTTCCCCTTCCCCCCGCTACATTAAACGCAAGTTCATTCACTTCTTTTTTTAAATGTGAATATTCAACCACAATTACATCCTTGTTATACCTGCGGGACAGGTCATCCAGGTTATAATCGAGATCAGCCAATGTATTGTGCCATTTTGGATAATAGGATAAACCAATTACATCAAATTGAATACCCCGGATGATCATATTGTCGATGAAGAAACGGCTTTCGTCATTTTGGCCACCTAACGCGATATGCAGCATGATGGCTGTTTCGGGCGCCACCGCTTTCACGCCATTGATGCCGGCATAAATCAATTGTGCAAGGCTGTCGAGGTTATTGATTTCTCCATGTGGCCAAATTATCCCATGATTGAGCTCGTTGCCCACCTGTACCATTGCCGGCGTGGTGTTTTGATCTTTCAAAGATTGCATTACCATTTTCGTATAGTCATACACCGCCTGTTTTAATGCAGTGATAGATTTTCCACGCCAGGCCAGCGGCATGTATTGTTTTTGCGGGTCGGCCCAATAATCACTGTAATGGAAATCCAATAAGAGTTTCATCCCGGCAGCTTTCACTCTTTTCGCCATTTGTTTTGTATGTTCCAGGTCACAATATCCTTTCTTAGGTGAATAACCGCTGTCGCTTGCAGGATCATTAAAAATGCGCAGCCGCACATAATTCATCCCATGTTCGTTTAAGATTTTAATGGCATCCTTTTCCTGCCCATCCGTATCGTAAAATTTCATTCCCCTGGCTTCCAGTTCCGGAAGAAATGAAATATCCGCCCCCAACATTTTATCTACCGGGGAAGCTGCGAATGGCAGAACCGGAAAAGTATTTTGGGATTTGCTTACGCTGTGTGGCATTGCAGGCTGGATGGTAATGATATCTGTTTCGCCTTTATACAGGCTATCCGCAGCTGCTTCAAAATGAATCATGGATCTTGTATTTCCGGATTGAATGATGACCTGGCATTTACCGTTGAATAAACGCCTTTGGGCAACGGTGTCAAAATATTTATCTACCTCGTGGCTACTCGGATCGCCATTTCCCACACCAATTATTTTTGCATCGCCGCGTAGAGAGAATCTAACAAGCTGTGCTGCATCTGGTATCTCCCGGCCTTCTTTATCTATCACCGTTATATTGATGACCGTAGCATCTTTTCCATCAGCCAACATGGTTGTTTTGTAAGGACTGATCACCAGCTCAGCAGGCTGGCCGGTTGTTTCAATTTTTGAAGTGAGTTTTTTACCTTTCTTGTAAGCAATTGCTTCCAGGTTGCCCGGCGCATAATTTACAAGCCATTGCAGGTGGCCATTTCGTGGCATTTTTTTCTTTCCCAAACTTTTAGAATTTAAGAAAAGCTCCACATCATCGGCATTGCTGTTTACCCAAACATCAATTGGTTCTCCTTCCTTGCCTTTCCAATTCCAATGGGGAGAAATATGCAGTACATCCTTATCTGTCCACCAGGATTGATAATAATAATAAATATTTTTAGGAAAGCCACAAACATCCATTATCCCAAAATGAGAATTAATATTTGGCCATTGGAACGGCGTAGGTTCACCTCTGTAGTCGAGTCCTGTCCATACAAATCCACCCAGCCAAAAATCATTTGCTGCTGCAAGTTTCCACCAGGTTTCCGCTGTACTTGCCCACCATGGTGCGGTAATATCCTGGTCGGGAAGATAACATCTGATCGAGTCTTTCGTATATTGGCCACGGGTGGTTACGGTACTGCCCATTTCTGTTCCCAGCAAGGGTTGCAGGGGATGATCGCGGTGGTAATCCGCTACTGCGAATTGCCTGTAATTAAAACTTCTTACCGGGACTACCTCGTTGATTCCTTTAAATTCATTACCCATATCTGCAGCATAAGTACTGGCTCTTGTAGGATCCAGCTGCGCTTGTTTTGCAAGTAGTGAAGTTGCGATTCTTTTTCCAAAACTGTTGCCTTGTACATATCCTTCCTCATTTCCGAGTGACCACATAAAAACGCATGCCCTGCTTCTGTCGCGTTTTATCAGCCATTCAAAATCCTTCATATACTGCTGGCTGCTGTTGAGCAACCTGTTTTCATCCATTACCAGCAAACCGAGGCTGTCGCAAGCGTCCAGTAACTCAGGAGTTGGCGGGTTGTGACTGGTTCGATACGCATTGGAACCCATTTGCTTCAACAGGAATACCCGGTAATACTGCAGGTAATCGGGCAATGCACTTCCTACGCCGGCGTGATCCTGGTGGTTATTTGTGCCTTTGATCTTTACATATTTTCCGTTTAAAAATAATCCTTTGTTTGTTATGGTAATGGTGCGAATTCCAAAGCGAATTTTCTCCGTGTCGATTACTTTACCCGCCATTTTTACAATGGGAATCACCCGGTAGAGGTATGGATCTTCCAACGACCACAAACGAGGTAGCGTAACCGTTAGTCTCTGTTTAATTTCCTTTTTTTCGTTGATGTTGAGCGAAATATTTTGTTCCGCAGTTTGCCCAATGAGTTTGCCATCCCTGTCAGTTACCATTGCATGGAATGTTATTTTTGATGCGGTAAGGCTTTCATTTTCTACGGATGCTTCAATATTAACTGTCGCATTGTTTCCCTGTGCAGTTGTATAAATAAATACCGGGTTTTCCGAAAGATGAACTTTATTGTATTGATTAAGCCATACATGACGATAAATTCCCGCGCCTTCGTAAAACCAGCCTTCATATTGCGTTGCATCAACTCTTACAACAATTACATTTTCTTTGTCATAGTTAAGGTAGTTGCTGATGTCGTATGATGCACCAACATAACCACTTTTATTATTGCCCAGGTAAAAGCCGTTTAACCAGAAATGCGCATCTCTAAAAACGCCGTCAAACTGGAGTTGCTGTCGTTGATTAGAATCTGTGGCGGATACTTTAAAATGTTTCCGGTACCAGCCGACACTTGTTCCAGGATAAGCGCCGCCTATCGGCTTGTAGCCGTGTGATTGTACATCAAAATTGGAGGAATTTACAAATGGAAGTTCAACTGCCCAGTCGTGTGGGAGGGAAAGCGAACGCCAGGAACTGTCATTGAATTTTGAATCTATTGCAGTAGTTGGTGCCGCACCTGTTTTGGCAAATATAGTGGCAAGGCTGTAATTAAAATCTTTCGCCGGGTCGTTGGCATTCCCGAATGAGAATTTCCAATCTGCATCAAAATTTATTTTTTTGCGGGATTGGGTAAAGCCTTTGATGGTGCTTAAAGTGATGAGGCTGATCAAAAAACAAAGCAGCGGTATTCGTTTCATTTTTTTCGTTTAAACATCATTTTGATGGCGCGTGTTAAAATAAAAAAATTATAATGCGATGATAAATGCTGGCACGCAAACCATTTAAATATGGTGCATGACCACCAATTCCAGGAAGCCGCATTAATAAATTATCAATAAAAGGCATCCATGGCGGCTGTTGGCTTTCCAGTGTTATCAAATGCACCCAGCGAGTAACCCACCCAGTTACTGTGCGCCTCCGGCTCCCAGTAAAAAACTCCCAGGCCTTTGTTGTTGGCAAGCGACCTGTTTTTTGCGATTATATCGGTGATGAAAGCTTTACTGGCTGTAGCCTGGTCCCGGCTCATGCCAACTTCACATATCATAATTTCTTTGCCAAACCTGGTAATTATGTCATTCATGTTCACAAGACATTGTGTATTCGTAGAAGCCCAGTTGGCAGCCGTTGGATAAAGTGACATACCTATCACGTCCCATTTACCGGCATTTGCTTTCAGGCCATCGAATATCCACCGGAACAAACCATTATCGTACCCATTGGATATGTGAACCATAACTTTTGAAACGGAACTCACTGCTTTCACTGCATCGTACCCGGAATTTATAAGTTGGGTGAAGCCCGCCATATTTGTTGAGGCCTGTCCCTCCGGCCACAGCATGCCGTTATTTGTTTCATTGCCAACCTGTACCCACGCAGGAGTTATACCGTTTGTTTTTAATACATTCATCACGTTGTAGGTATGTTGATAAACGGAGGCTTTCAATGTGGCGAAGTCCTGTGAAGCCCAGGCTGCCGGTTTACCCTGGTTGCCCGGATCTGCCCATACATCACTATAATGAAAGTCCAGCAATATTTTCATCCCGAGATTGTTTGCCCGGATAGCTTTTGCAAGTACGTCTGCTGTATTGCACCAGTTGTTGGCCGGGTTCACCCAAACCCTAAGCCTGATAGCATTCAGGCCGAGGTCTTTCATCAGTTGCATGCATTCTTTTTCTGCGCCTGTGTTGTTGTGAAATTTAATTCCGGCAGCTTCCATCTCAGTTACCCAACTCACATCAGCACCTTTTGCAAAAAAAGTAACAGGTGTAACCGGTACTATTGAGGCAGGCGTTACCGTTGTGTATGTTGATGCCCCTGATTTCTTACACTCCGGTATTGTGCACAGCAATAAAAACTGGAATAATACCTGGATTAGTTTCATATTTTTAAATTTAAATATTACCTTTCTTCAAAGAAGAATTTCGAAAAACCGGGATTGGTTCGAGTATTTTCTTTTGGATATTTTTATTTATTCTTCCTTTCGTTTCGATGAGATGCAGCATTAAAGAAAACGCCTCCTTTCCCATGTTTACCGTTTGCTGATCAATCGTGGAAAGTGATGGGGTGATATGTTCTCCAAAGCTTTCGTTGGCAAAACCGATAATACCAAACCCGGAAGGAATGTTGATGCCTTGTTCCTTCAATTCCTTGATTGCACCAAGCGCTGTGAAATCTTCAACTGCAAAGGCAGCATCCGGCTGGTTTTCAAGGGAAAGAAAATATTTGATCGCCCGTCGGCCGGCATCTATGGAAACATCTCCTGCAAAGACCAGTTTTTTATTAAACCTCATACCATTGGCTGTTAAGGCAGCCTTGTAACCTTCCAGACGTGCACGGAAAATATTCAGGTGTTGCGGTCCGGAGATATGTGCGATCCGCGTGTATCCTTGTTGTATCAGATGTTCGGTAGCCAGGTAGGCGCCTTTATGATCATCAATGATAACCGCATCAATTTCAAGTTCATCGTTGGCCCTGTCGAAAAAAACAATGGGGGTTTTGGTATGTTTTACTGCAAGGAAATGTTTGTAATCATTGGTCTCTTTCGCCATGGAGACCATAATACCATCCACCCTTGCATTCAAAAATGTTTCTATTCCTTTCTGTTCGTGCATCCATGATTCATTGGATTGAAAGATCAGCACATTGTATCCATTCTGATTGGCCATGCGCTCAATGCCGTGGACAACCGATCCAAAAAAATTGATCTCTGCACTTGGAATGATGACACCAATGATACCCGTTTGCCCGGATCTTAGAGAACAAGCCACCGTATTTCTGCGGTAATTTAATTTTTGAGCCATTTTGGTCACTCTTTTTTTGGTTTCCAGGCTGATAGCAGGGTGGTTGTTCAGTGCACGGGAAACCGTACCGGATGTGGTGTTCAGCTTTTTGGCAATATCGGCAATCGTTACTGTAAGGCTCATTTTTATGCAATCGATTGCATAAAAATAACTACTTAATTTAAAATCCTCCGATATTTCTTGCAAATATTTATTCTGGCCGTCCGGCGCGGAGGTTTATACGCGGAAATGGATAATTATCTTTCCCGCCGCGGGTGTGTGCTTAAATTGTAACAAAAAAGCACAGCAGGGGGAATTTAATTTTAAGAGTTAATGGCAATAGCAAAGATTGGAGGTGTTCCAAAAAATATCCACCGATATAAAAGCGCCCGATACAAGATTCCCCAACGTCATCGCGGGATCAATCTATTGGTGCCGGATTA
>JACMPR010000041.1 GCA_014377385.1 Ferruginibacter sp.
CCAAAGGGAATTCCATTACCCGTTCTGTCGCCGTTAAAAAATAATATTATCGGTAGCCCGGATGAAAACAGCATGATTGGAGACTGGAGCATGTACAACAAACAGATTGGGACAGCACAGGAAGTGCCTTACCCCATCATACTAAAAAACATGCGGGCCTATTTTGATAAAGATGCCATCACCGGGAAAGAAAACCATTTGGACAAAGCCTTTATATATATCGAAGATAGCGCTGCAGCAACCATACAATTACTCTCATTTTCTCCGCAGCAAATGGAGATAACGGTAATGAGCAATTCAGCCACACAATTAATATTGCAACAAAATTTTTATCCGCATTGGTTTTATTCCAATGGCAGCGAAAAAAAAGAATTGAATCCGTATGGCATCAATTTTATGAGTGTACCCATTGTAAAGGGAGAAAACAACCTCAAAATTACATTTAACCCTACCTTAATTATGTATGGGATGCTGCTGAGTGTTCTCAGTTTACTGGTATGTTGTATTTGGCTGTTCGCCGGCACCTTTAAACAGTCTTCCCCTTCATAGCAACAGCAATTGCCAGGTCCATTATTCTTTCAGCGTAAGGTCTTGATATATCATTCAGCGCTTCCACTTTTGAATGAATCAAATCTTTATCATCCATAGTGAGCGCCAGTTGCAAGGCCTGCATTGCAACGGCAGATTCAGTCATTTCTTCTTTTGTAAGGCGGTCAATATTTTTCTGTATAAATCTTTCTGTGGTTTCCAGCAACTGTTCGCCCTCTGTTCTTGCTTCCACCAATGCACGGGTTGCAATATCATCCTTTGCATGGGTAATAGAATCCATCAGCATTTTTTCCAGCATATCATCCGTAAGGCCAAACTGCGATTTTACTTCAATACTTTGCTCTACACCACTCCGCAGTTCTTTAGCCCTTACAACCAATATTCCATCAGCATTAATCAAAAAACCAACTTCCACTTTTGCAAGTCCGGCCGGCATAGCGGGTATATTGCTTAAATTAAATTCGGCCAGTTTGCGGTTGTCTTTTACCATATCCCGTTCACCCTGGTACACGGCTATCTTCATACCACTTTGTCCATCTTTATGGGTTGTATATTGCCTGCCAACCTTGTTGGGGATTTTAGAATTTCGTGGAATCAATACATCCATCAAACCGCCCATGGTCTCTATGCCCAACGAAAGCGGCGTTACATCCAGCAACAATAAATCTTTATTATTGCCGGCCAAGATATCTGCCTGGATAGCCGCACCCAAAGCCACCACTTCATCCGGATTTACGGTATCATTCACCGGCTTGCCAAAGAGTTTGCTGATGCTTTCTTTTATAAAAGGTACTCTTGTGCTGCCGCCTACCATCACCACTACTTCTATCTCGTTAACGTTTAAGCCGGCATCTTTTAAAGCATTTTTGCAACAGGCGATGGTTTTATTTACCAGGGGTTCAATTAAGGTTTCAAATGCCTGTTTTGTTATTGACAATTCATCTCCATTCAATATTTTGCTGAAATCATCCTGGGTTGAAAGATGAATTTTTGCTTCTTCAGCAGTCAATCGTATGGCCTGTGCAAATTCTTTGTTGGCGCTTAATTCGTCTTTGCTAATGCCCGCTTGCTCCAACCAGTAATTCACAATCAGCTGGTCAATATCATCGCCACCCAAATAGGTATCTCCGTTAGTTGATAATACTTCAAAAATGCCATTGGCAATTCTTAAAATAGAAATATCAAAAGTGCCGCCACCCAAATCATAAACAGCGATAATTTTTTCTTCTTCTTTGCTCAACCCAATGCCATAAGCCAAACTAGCAGCAGTAGGTTCGTTTATTATTCTTAGTACATTCAATCCGGCTAGTTTGCCTGCATCACGGGTGGCCTGTCTTTGTGCATCATTAAAATAAGCAGGCACTGTAATAACGGCTTTGTTTACCGGTGTTTTTAAAATATGTTCTGCCCGTTGTTTTAATTCTTTTAAAATGAAAGACGACAAATCAATGGGCGTGTAAAACTTATTTCCCACCTGCACTTTTACCAGGCTACCGGTATTGTCATCAATAACTTTGTAAGAAAAAAAAGCCGCATTGTATTTTATGTCATTGTACGATTTGCCCATCAGGCGCTTGGCAGAAAAAATAGTATTCTGTGGTTCACTGATGAGTTTCTTCCGGGCTTCTTCACCCACTATTACATTGCCAGTTTCGTCAAAATAAATTACTGAAGGTACCAGTGAGGAAGTATTGTGTTCCCGTAAGGCTGTTGGCTGCTTTGTATCGGGATGGATGATGGCAATCAGGCTGTTGGTGGTTCCCAAATCTATCCCTACTATTATTTCATCCTGCTGTAAACTGCCTGTTGCTATGTTGATTGCGATTTTTGCCATAAAAATTTCCTGTTGCGTATTTCAAAAAAATTGCGGCAAAAATACAAATTATAAAGGCGGATAGTTTGGTGAAATTGATGGAGGGTTACGAAATGGGTAAAATATCTGTTGGCTGATATAACCTGATCAAAAATCCGGACTCTATCCTAAAACTAACGGCCATTAGTTTCAATCCCTTACTTTTGCAACTCAAAAACATTAAACTTTTTTCCATGGATTTTCAACTATCAGAAGAGCATTTGATGATTCAAAAAGCAGCCCGTGATTTTGCAAACAACGAATGTTTGCCGGGTGTAATTGAAAGAGATGAACTACAAAAATTCCCGAGTGAACAAA
>JACMPR010000042.1 GCA_014377385.1 Ferruginibacter sp.
GTGCAATAAAAATGGAACAGATCGCCGAGCCCTACATCCGCAGGAGGGCCATGCGTCACCTGGAAAAAGGCCGCGTCGTAATTTTTGGTGCAGGTACGGGTAACCCGTATTTTACTACAGATACTGCGGGTTCTTTAAGGGCAATCGAAATAAAAGCAGACGTGATACTAAAAGGAACCAGGGTAGATGGAATTTATACAGCCGATCCCGAAAAAGATCCTACTGCTACCAGGTATGAAAAAATAAGTTATGCAGAATGTATTTCTAAAAAACTGAGTGTGATGGATATGACCGCATTTACGCTTTGTATGGAAAATAGTTTACCAATCATTGTATTTGATATGAATAAACCCGGCAACCTGATGAGTGTAGTTACGGGGGAAAAGGTTGGAACACTTGTTAGCTGATGAGAGAAAATTTATTACCCGTAATTGGTATTTTAGGTTTCATAATTTATCAACACATTGTTTTACACACTTGTGTTAACAGCCAATTATTCAATCGTAAATTAAAATGAAAAAACAAAAGCTGCCTTAGCAGACAGCTTTTGTAAACCCTCATATATAAGCACAATCAGTTTGCTTACATATTATGCAGATGCCTGCTTTTTTATTTTTGCTGCCCTAATCAAAAATCAATTCTCAAACCCATCCTTGCACCTATTGTAGTATATTTTTGTTTAAGGGTTATTTCCGCTTTATTGGCTGCAGAAAAATTATACCGAAACCATGGCTCCGCTAAAATATGTAACCTGTTTGTAAGTTTATAATAAAAGGAAACTCCTCCGGTAAAACCAATCCCCACATTTGTTTTAAACTGGTAAACTGATCTCGATTTACCCGTGGTGATGCTCACGGGTTGATTGTTGGTATCAAGTACATCCCCCTTTTGCCAGCTGTATGCATTTACTATTAGCCCCGCGTTTATGTTTGTGTGTAACCTGCTGTTACCCATTTCATATCCAAAAATAAGCGGGATGTCCACCGTTTTGTACCTGTTGTAAGTTGTTTTGTAACGGGTACCCGTAGAGGCATAGCTGCCGGTGGTATCGCCCTGGTCATTTATCATGTATAGCAATTGTACAATATGCCCCTGCACATAACTAAATTTTTCATTTAACTGGCTGTAGTTAACACCCGTGCGAAAACTAACAGCGTTATTAAATACCCTGGTGTACCGCAACCCCAAGCTAAACCCAGAAGAAAAGCGGGTACTTTCTTTTCTTTTTTGTAAATAGGTGGAATTGGCGGTATCGTTAAAACTTCTAAAGGCATAATCAGGACCACCGTAAATTTCAACATACCTTTTGTTACCGGCTGCATTTTTTTCTGATTCAGGACAAGGAATAGACAAAGCAGAAAGGCTGATATTTTTTATTGTAAAAGCAAATGTTTTTTCGGCAGGCTCCGCATGTAATAATAAAAAATATTTTGCTAAGAAGACGTCATTTTTATCAATGGATTCCGCTGTGTTATCGGGTGATATTTCTGTGACCGCAGAATCTTCAGTAACAGCATTTTCTATAGTCACCCGCTTTTTCGCGGCAGACCTGCCCGTCTTATTTTTTACTTTTATCAATGAAAGATTGCGGGCATCATCCTCTTTATTTTCTAATCCTGCACTCCCGGATGTTGTGATGTTTCTTTGATTATTATGCGGGCCAGGTAATAACACGGAGGTAACATCAGCGTCTATTACAACTTTTATTTTATGCCCTGCTCTGCTTGTTGTGCCGGCATGTGCAGATTTTTCCCGGATAACGAGGCCATTCATTTGTTTTTCAACCGCAACTGGATTTAGACTCCGATTTTTATTGTTTTTCAACGGAATGTTTGCGGCAACCCGGGTGATACTGTTTTGTTTGGCCGGGCCTGTGACATCATTGTTGTGCAGTTTCGTTAGCTGATTGTCGGGGCGTGATAATAGGGTGAGTGTTGCATGGTTGTTTGGGTCATCCTTGTGAAAATATTTAAACAACAATATGCCGCACGCGGAAACAATAATCAGTGATAATATCAAACTAAAGCGGTAGCCGGATAAAAGAAAAAGTAATCCCACAGGCCTTTTTTTTTCTTTTTCGGCCACAATATTTTCCCAGATATGGGGAGGTACTTCAGGGTGAAAATCACCCAACTGCTTTTTGATATGTTCATCAAACCGGGAGTTGTTCATCATACTGCTACCTTTTGTAGTTGTAAAATTTGTTTTTGAAGCATCAGCCTGGCTTTTACAAGTTGGCTCCTGCTGGTACCTGCATGGATACCAAGCATCGCTGCGATTTCATCGTGTTGGAAGCCTTCAATAACATACAGGTTAAATACAAGCCTGTACCCATCCGGAAGGTTGTGTATCAATGCTATCAAATCTTTTTCTAATAAGTGCCCGTACGCAATTGCGTCTGTAGCAGGTTGTATATTATCATCAACTTCATAACCGGTGATCTCCCTGGTATAACGGGCAAGCGAATATTTTTTGATGGCAGTATTTACAACGATCTTTCTTATCCAGCCTTCAAAAGAGCCCTCAGATTTGAACTGCTTAATTTTTATAAAAACTTTTATAAAGGCGTCCTGTAAAATATCTTCTGCATCCGAATTATTGCGTGCATAACGATGGCATACGCCCAGCATGCGGCTGGCGTACCGGTTAAAAACCACCTTCTGGCAGGCGGCCTCGTCCCTTATACATCCTTTTATTAGTTCATCTTCAGTCAAAATTATTACAAGGATTTATGAAATGAGCGCTCAAAGTAGATACTTTTAGTTGAAAATACGTTGCCTGGTAAGCCAACCAATAACACTTAAATTTAAATCAAAAAACATTGTTTTTCTTACGATTAAATTCTTACATTTAAAATAACCTGTCTCACACATGCTCCCCGACAATCTTTTGCAACATCTTAAAAGTGAAAATGAATTGCTGCAAATACAATTGCAGGATGTAAATGAGATGATTGCGGTAAGGGAAGAAGAGCTTGACATATTGCGAAAAAAAGCAGCCCTTGCTGTCCAGTTGCAAAGCAGGCTGGATATCAACTTAGATGAATTTTACCAGATGCAGGACCATATTTTTACCCAGCAGCAACAAGCTGAAGGCTCAGCAAAAAGAGAATCTTCCCTGGAAAATGAATTACTCCAATCCATCAATATGGAAACGGAATTCTATAATATAAGGGATGAACTTGCCAGCACCAAGGCCGCTTTTACAGACATAAATAACGAAGTTGATAAAATGGCCTCCCTATACCGGCTGATAGCGACCCTCAGCAACAAAGTTGCCGCACTTGAAAGCAACCTAGAGATCGCAACATTGGAAAATGGTTTTTTAAAAGAGGAGGTTGATCAACACAGAAAAGACGAAGCTGTTAAAAAAAGCGGGTAAATATTAAGCAACATTTTTCCGGTCATTTCTTCTTAACCGATTTTATATTGCTTTACCGGGTCCCCCCGCTATGCGAATCTCCGCTTATCTTTTCAGAATCCCCGACCTTAACATCAAAGAAGAATTTGACAGTTTAAAAAAAGACAGGCGAAAAAGCAAAATTGAATACCCATTATTACCTTTCAAATGTTACAGCCGGCATCCAATTGTAGGATGCTTTTTTTTTCGGCCCTATTTCGGCCATGGCCATTGCATCAATAACCAATCTGGTATCAAAAAATAAAACATCAAAAGTTGTTATTTGCCCTAATTGGCGGAATTTTACGTGGAAATTTAAAAAGATGAAAAATATTGCAGATATCAGGAAAGAGTATAAACTGGAATCACTTGATGAATCAGGATCAGACAATGACCCTATCAAACAATTCGGGATATGGTGGGAGCAGGCCGCAGGGAGTAATATTGAAGAAGTAAACGCGATGACGCTTTCTACAGTTGGCGAGAATAACAGGCCTTCTTCCCGGACCGTTTTGCTGAAAGATTACCAGGAGGAAGGGTTTACTTTTTTCACCAACTATGAAAGTCATAAGGGGAACGACATCAATAAAAACCCTTACGTAAGTTTGGTATTTTTTTGGAAAGAATTAGAAAGGCAGGTAAGGATCGAAGGCATTGCCCGAAAAGTTAGTAGCGCACAAAGCGATGAATATTTTAATTCCCGGCCGGCAGGAAGCAGAATCGGTGCCTGGGCTTCTCCACAAAGTAAAATGATCGCCTCACGAGCCGTGCTGGAAAAAAATGAAGTTGAATACACTCAAAAATTTGCAGGCGGTAATATACCAAGGCCGCCTCATTGGGGAGGATATCTTGTAGAGCCTGACCTGATTGAATTCTGGCAGGGAAGGCCGGGGAGGCTTCATGACAGAATACGATACCGTAAAAACGAAATTGCAAATCCGAAAGAAAATACCAATGGCAACTGGATTAAAGACAGGCTGGCTCCATAACGGGTATGAAGTGATTTGGAGATTTGAAATGAACGAATTCATATATTAGCAATCTCCAAATCTCCCAATCCTACAATACTTATTTTTTCTTCGGCGCCTCTTTTTTAGGCGCTGCTGCTGCTGCAGTGGCAGTTGTTACTTTCTTGGCTGGCCTTACTTTACCAAAACTACCAGCAAAAATTTTTCCTTTTTTTGTTTTTATATCTCCACGTCCCATAATTACTTATATTTTATTTAATCAAAAGTATAACAAAAAAGCAAGACACAATTGCGCCTTGCTTTTAAATTCTTTAAATGCAAATTACATTTTGCTCGACAACTCTTTACCTGCTTTAAATTTTGCAACTTTCTTTGCCTTGATTTTAATAACAGCTCCCGTTTGAGGATTACGTCCGTTACGTGCAGCTCTTTTTGAAACTGAAAAAGTTCCAAAACCAACTAAAGTGACTTTGTTACCTTTTTTCAATGTTACAGTTACTGCTTCAATGAAAGAATCTAAAGTAGCATTAGCCTGGGTTTTTGTGATGCCTGCATCATCCGCAATTTTTGCAATTAATTCTGCTTTGTTCATAATATAGTTTTTGAGAATTTTAAGTGAAACAAATATAGAAGGTTTTTTATTGCAACAAAAACTTTTTTTCCAAAAAATAAAAACTATAAAAAGGCTTCAAATCCGCAATACGCAAGCTTTTTAGCAGAAATTCTTTTTTTCGAATCTTAGGGTGAGTCGAGTCGGGTTGGCTGAAACCCTTTGTGGTATTGATTTTCCGATTTACGAAGCTCAAAATCCTTTGTACGTGCGGCTTTGGGCCAGTTATAAATAATCATTTTCTTTTAAAAAAATGTTCGCTTTTTCTTTTGCACAATTAGTTAACAACCTGCATTAAAGAGCGGAAGGCGATGAATTTATTTCCCCATTTATCAAAACTTCTTTGGCGCATTACAACCGCGAATTGATCAATATATACTTCGTAAGCCTCCATGGTTTCGGCAAAATACTGAATCGCATATGTCGGTCCTTCAGTGTCATCCACCTCAAGCAATTTTAAAATGGTTGTTTTTGTAAAACAGCCCGTAGCAAGTATTTCCGGAATATGCACTTTTTTCAGCCATTCCAACCAACTGCTGTAAATCTCTAACTGTATCTTGATTGTAACATTGTATATAATCATGACCGCAAATATAGTATCAAAATGGAATGGCATTGGTCCGGCAAACGGCACAGTGTCTATCGCAATCGCATTTTCTTTCTGCTGCGTTGCTTAAAAAATGCCCGTGTTTGCGAAGGTGAACAGCCAGGTGATTGGTCACTCAAAAAACAAGTAAACCTGCTACTATCCTGCCGGCATCATCATTTTGCCTGCTTTAAAGACCACCTCAAATTTATCTTGTATTCATTCCCTGCAATCTTTTATCTTTGAGCACTTATTAAATAATTCATATGAAGTTTATCGTTTCTTCCTCGGCGCTACTGAAACAACTGCAACAAATCAGCGGAGTCATAAATGCCAACACCGTTCTCCCGATATTGGAAGATTTTTTATTTGAGATCGAGAAAAATAAACTTACTGTGGTTGCAACAGACCTGGAGACAGTTATGAAAGTACATATGGATATCGAAGCAAAGGACAGTGGAAAAGTTTGTATTCCCGCAAAGATCCTGATGGATTCTTTGAAGAACATTTCAGAACAACCCCTCACATTCAATATTGACAAAAATTTTGCTGTTGAAATTACCTCTGATAATGGTAAATATAAAGTGATGGGTGAAAATCCTGACAATTTTCCGCGTGAACCGGCAGCGGATGTTGCCAATTCCTTCACCATGAATTCTTCTGCGCTGGTAACAGCGATCAACAAAGCTATTTTTGCCGTAAGCACTGATGATCTTCGTCCTGCAATGACCGGCGTGTATTTTGAACTTGATACAACAGGGATCACTTTTGTGGCTACAGATGCGCACACGCTTGTACGTTATACGCGTACAGATGTTGTTTGCTCGAAAAAAGATAGTTTCACCGTCCCTAAAAAACCCCTGAACCTGCTCAAGAGTGCTTTACCTGACAATGATGATGAACTTACACTTTCTTATAACGGCAACCACCTTTTTGTAACGCACGGTGGAACCGAATTGGTTTGCCGCCTTATAGATGCCCGTTTTCCGGATTACAAAGTGGTGATCCCTGTCGACAATCCATACAAAATGGTCGTTACCAAAAATGATTTTCAAAATGCTTTGCGCCGGGTAAGTGTATTTAGTAACAAGAGTACCAACCAGGTTGCTTTAACAATAAGTGGAAATCAATTGCAACTAGCAGCACAGGATGTTGATTTTAGTTTTGAAGGAAATGAAAGGATGTCCTGCCAGTATGATGGAGAGGACCTGCAAATTGCTTTCAATGCAAAATTCCTGATTGAAATGTTAAATGGTGCAGACACGAATGAAATAAATATGGAACTTAGCACTTCTACGAAGGCCGGTATTATCAAACCCTCAGAGCAGGCAGAGAATGAAGAATTGCTGATGCTGGTAATGCCATTGATGTTAAATAATTAAGATCGTCATAAATATATAAACGCAGGAGCGCTTCTATTCCGGGAGCGCTTTTTTAATACTTTAAAGCAGAATCAGTACTTCCATTGAACCTGCCGCTTTAAATGGTAGTTATTAATCAACAAAAAATAAATAAAGTTGCTCTATAAGGTACCAAATATGCCATGTAAATGGACTTTTATAAAAGTAAACTTGCCCCGCAACACATCGAAACCATTGTACCGGCTCATGACGATATTGAATTTATCAACAACAGCATTTAAAACGAATCCGGCAGAGGCAATTTTTTCTTAATTAAAACGAAGATACGTGGACATCATTGAGGGTTTGACCATGTTGGGAGTACAGGGAGTAATTGTTGTTTGTACTTAAATTCCTATCCTGCTAAAATAGCAGGCCTGCAGCATTCCTGTGTTTGATTCGGCACTGATTCATTCGATGGCCGCCGTTGACTTTGCATTGTCTTAAAAAATAATTTGCAAAACCATCTAACGCTTTAGGATAGCTCTCAAAATAGAAAACCGCCCTGTTGTTTGCAGGGCGGTTTTACATTATTCAAAAATTACTATAGTTTATTGAAACGCTGTATCAGTTTATCATTAGTCAGTTGTACTTTAATGATATAAGAGCCCGGTGCAAATTTACCTGCCTCTACATATATTGTATTGGAACCTTCCTGTACATTTATTTTGCTGCTATATACCTGGCGGCCACTCATATCAGTTATAGAGATAAATCCTTTATCTGATTTATCTGCATCCAGTTTTATTTTCATTTGCTGTTGAACCGGGTTGGGCGCAAAAGAGAAATCTGCAGCATTCAGGTTCTTAACTGTTCTTACAATACTATATTTAAAAGTATTGTCCAGGTCAACTATACGTAAACGATAGTAGTTAAATCCTTTTACAGGAGCTGCATCCATGTACGTGTAGTTGCGTTCGGTGCTACTGTTACCGGCTGCGGCTACCTGACCAATCGGTGTATAGTTACGACCGCCGTCTGTGCTGCGTTCCACGATAAACCTGCTGGTATTGATTTCCTGTGAAGTTCTCCAGCTTATATCATTTACCCGGCCGTTTCGCTGTGCATCAAAATTCAACAGGGAAACCGGCAGGACACCGGATATGGTGATGTCATCTACCAGAATCGCATTTCCATATTTACTTACCCCTTCAAAACCAACCTGTATGGTTTGTCCTGCATAGCCTGCGAGGCTTACTGTTTCTAAACGCCAAACGGGTGTTGTTGCAGCAGGATCAGGTCTTCTGAATCCCTGCAACCTGGTCCAGGTAATTCCCTTATCATTTGAAACCGATACATACAGGCTGTCAAAATCTGTTGGGAAAATATTGTCATGACTCATCCAAAAACTTACAACCGGGGAACTGACCGAGCTGAGATTGAGACAGTTACTAAATAGTCTGCTGGCAAATCCAAGAGAACTGGCACCGCTGTAACTATCGAATATGAAAGAGTTGGTACCGGGCGCCCTTGCAACCAATGGTGATGTTTGATCGGTATTGGTATAATTACCTACTTGCAATCCCCATAATTGTCCCAACGTAATTGTTTGAACATAGGCAAATACCGGCAAGGTTCCTTCTACATCTTCTACCTGGGGGAAAGTAGATAAGGTAGTTGCTGCTGCACTTACTGTTGTGAGTGTATCATTGTAGGTAGTTCCGTCTCCGGCCAATGTTACATAAGCGGTATCAAAATTATCTCCCAGGTTATTAAGGTTGATTCCTGTAAAGTTAATGCTGGCAAATTGCCCGGCAGGAATAGCTGCCGGGTTGGTTAAGGTTCCGGTAAAAGTATTTGCCCCCCTGATTTTCAAAGTAGTGGAAGCTGCACCAGCGGCAATAGTTGTAGTACCGGCATTTACCACAAATACAGAAACCGTTTGCGGCGTTGTGTAGCAGGAAATATTTGGAACATCAATAAAATCAACCGATGCATCCACCGCAAACGTATGAACGAACTGCATCGCAGGCCGTATAGGCGTTGCAGTTAAGCTGGTAGTTCCGGAAACCGGCGCAACAATGCCTGAATAGGATCTTGAGCTATTAGCCAGGTCATCCGCACTGTTTCCCAATGTTGCTTCCCACCCGTAATTAGGATGAAGTGCGTTATCGGCTCTTACGATTAATACCTGGAGGTTTGTCCCTGCGGTCCTGATAAAAGGAGTAGTAAGAATGATACCCGGCGTACCGAGTGGACTGGCAGTAAATGCACCCGTGTAAACAAGTGTATACCCAGCTGTAGTGTAAGCTCCGTTAGTAAACTGCGTGGTTGCTGCAGTTACGTTTTTCATGTAAACACCGTAATTGTTTACCGTGGTGTTTGTACCCTGGAGCACAAGGAAAAAATTAATTCGCTGGATAGCAGAGCCGGCCGTAATAAAATTCCCCGCACCTAATTCTGCGTCTGTATAAATTGATTCACTCACAAAATACCTGGAGTTACCAACAACAAAATCATCGTAATATCCAGCTCCGTTAAAAACAGAAACAGTTTGTGCAAATGATACTGCGCTAAGAATAGTAGTTAGGAGGAGCAGGTAGATTTTCTTCATGATATTTTTTTTAGGGCTGCCAGAAGCTGGTCAGTAATTGTTTGGAAAATGAAAATTAGTTCAGGAAGTTTCCGAAGGCAGGACAAGATAAACAAAAAATCAATTTGATGACAGTTTTATATTCGCTTTTCAACGGTGTTTTACCAGGAGGCAAGCCATGTTAGCGGGGCAAAGAGGACTGCCAATTTAAAATGCGTCTTCAAAAACCCTTACAGCAATTTTCAATATCTTTATTTGATGGAAATGGTAACCGTTAGAACTTTTGACAATTATTTTTCGGCAAACATTCTTTTGGGGCGTTTGCAGGAATCTGGCATAGAATGTTATTTGTTTGACGAACATACCGTCACCATTGATCCACTGTTAACAAATGCGATTGGTGGCATAAAACTTTCTGTAAGAAAGGAAGATTTAGCAATGGTTACCGGTGTTTTAAAAGAATTTGACGAAGCTTTTTTGCAAGCTGCAAGATGCCCCCGGTGCCACGATAATAATATTTTGCTCGTTCCAAAACAAGCAGCAGGTAATGTTATCGCCAGTATTCTTACCTGGCTGTTTTCAAGCTATGCGGTATCCATTGAAAATGTTTATCAATGCCAGCAATGCGGGTATGAAAGTAAAACGCTTCCTGAAGATAATACCTTACATAATTGATGAGGAAAAGAGCGCTTACCTGCCACTTTTAATTTTTATAGTACATGAGGATTATCTTATTAATTAAGCTGAAACAATACAATCCTGCAAACACGCCGCACTGCTCACTTGCATCAAAACAATAGCCTGTCTGCATGCCCAAAATAAGCCACCACGGCATTTTTTTTAAACACTTTAAGGATTAAATTTTTTCAATGAGAAAAATTGCTTTAATACCCGCCCGTTATGCAGCAACCAGGTTTCCGTTTAAACTGATGCAGCCACTTGGAACCAAAACAGTTATACGGCATACATATGATAACACTGTTGCAACCGGGCTGTTTGATGAAGTGATTGTGGTAACAGACAGCGAACTTATTTTAAAAGAGGTTACCAGCAATGGAGGGAAAGCCATTATGAGCCTTCGGCAACATGAGAGTGGCAGCGACCGCATTGCAGAAGCGGTTGCAAATATGGAAGCGGATGTGATTTTGAATGTGCAGGGCGATGAACCTTTTGTAAAAAAAGATACATTGAAAAAATTACTCGATGTGTTTGAAGGGGAAGCGGGAAAACACGTTCAGGTTGCTTCGCTGATGAAAAAATTTGCAGATCCAGGATTAATTACAGACCCTAATTATGTAAAAGTAGTAGTTGATAAAAATATGAATGCGCTTTATTTTAGCCGGGCCGTCATCCCTTTTTTGCGGGATGAACATTTTAAGCCAACCTGGTTTGAACACATTGGAGTGTATGCGTTCCGGAAACAGGCATTATTAAATTTCACAGCCTGGCCACCCACTGATATGGAAAAAGCAGAAAAACTGGAACAGCTCCGCTATCTTGAAAATGGGATTTCGATAAAGATGGTACTCACGGAAGAGGCCGGTGTAAAAATTGACGTACCGGAAGATCTTGTCAAAGCAGAAAGTTTTTTAAGCAAGGTATAAGTCTTTTCTTTACACTGCAGGCTTTGGAAGATCGCGTTGCAACCGTCCCCAAAAATGCTTGTATTCATCATGCCGGATATTGCAGCAGGTTTAGTAAATCTTGTCACCCTTCCGTTTTAATCTTTCCATAAATAATATAGCACGCCGTGAAGGTCATCTGTAACAAAAAACGAATGCTCATTTTTCATTAAAACATCACAGGGCCGGCCATGCCTTCCTTCCTCTGTTTTCCCGGTAAGAAAACCTGACACAATTTCAGTATAATTATTTCCTTTCCCAACTTTCACAACTGCGTTTCCCCGTTCGCGCCATACACTGGTGCTTCCATGCAAACAAACCAACACACTGTTTTTTAAAAGACTGTCATCAAAATTTTCCAGGTATTCAAATCCAAGTGGTGCACTGTGCGCCTTAAAACCACAGAATGCCACTGGAGGCTCCTTTACCCAGGCAGGCTTTGCAGCATCTTTAAATTCTTTATCTGCATATATCTTTTGCCGGTATTGAAAATAGTAAGGCCATCCATAATAGCCATTCATTTCAACTTTTTGAAAAACGTCTTCCGGTTTATCTGGTCCTATAAGGTCTCGCCCCATCCCGGTTACCCACAATTCATCCCCGATCCATTTCATGCCTACGGCATTCCTGATTCCTCTCGCAAAAAACTGTGCATTGCTTCCGTCAGGGTCCATTTCAATTATGGTAGCCCGGTTTTCTTCAGATTCAACACAGGCATTACAGCTGCTTCCTATACTTACATAAAGCTTGTCGTGGTGAAATGCAAGGCTTCTCGTTAAATGCCAGCCCCCATATTTATAGCTTAAGCCATTCTCCGGAAAAACGGCGATGACTTTCCCGGTATCGGAGGGAATACTATCTCCGGCATGATATAAAAAGCGACTAAGCCTTCCCGTTTCCGCTACGTAAATAAAGTTCTTGTAAAAAGCAACCTGGTTGGGATTGTGCAGGCTGTCGAGCCAGGTAGTTATTTTATCAAAGTGTTTTGCAGAATCATTCCAGTTTTCAAAAATAAGCACACGACCTTTGTGGTTGTCACTTCTATCGTATAAGTCTGTGGCGAAAAGGCGGTTGTCCGGGCTAAGGGATAAAAACCGCAACCGCTTCAATCCCTGGGCCGCAACGCTCAGTTTATAATTTACAGGAATATTAAGGGTGAAGTTCAACCCTTTTTCCAGGCTGACCAGCACCTGTTTCA
>JACMPR010000043.1 GCA_014377385.1 Ferruginibacter sp.
AGCAGATGGATAAGGTCATTTTCATCAAGCGATTTTAAAACATAAACCTGGCAGCGGCTTAGCAAAGCACTGTTTACTTCAAACGAAGGATTCTCTGTGGTGGCACCTATTAAGGTAATGATTCCTTTTTCTACAGCACCCAGTAAAGCATCCTGTTGTCCTTTATTAAAACGATGTATCTCATCTATAAAAAGAATAGCACCTTCTTTGTTTTTTGCTTCCTCAATTATTTCCCTGATATCTTTTACGCCGGCAGAAATGGCGCTGATGCTATAAAACGGTAGTTTCAGGGTAGTAGCTATAATATTGGCAATGGTTGTTTTTCCCACACCCGGCGGTCCCCACAAGATCATCGATGGCACTTTTCCATTTTCAATCGCCGTGCGCAAAATACTTCCCCTGCCGGTCAAATGTTTTTGTCCTGCAAGTTGATCAAGCGTGTGCGGCCTCAAACGTTCTGCTAATGGTGCCAAATTCATTTAGTAAAGTTACAATGTATCTGTTACACAAACTGGATACGGTGGTATGGTTCAATGACCTGGCCAAGTCGGCGGTATGGCCTGGGATAATTGCCTTTGCGTAATATTATAAAATGCGTTTTTTAAGTCCGTATTTCCGGGATACATAAAATTATTTATTTCCCATGCCCATCCTGCTGTTCTAACCAGCCGGCATTGTGGAAAAAAAACTTAATTGCATACATCCTGACAAGCGGGAGTATGCCGTTTACTGAAAGATTGCTATTATTCATTTGCCAATTTTTATAGGAACGGTACTCAAAATATTAATATGCGTAATCATTGCTAAACCTGCCAACCGGTTTTTGATTGGCAGTTGAAAACACCGGGCTTTGGCTTAGAGTGCGGGAGTGTGCAGTTCATCGTGAGATTACTATTATTCACCTGCCAATTTTTTCAATCCTTACGTTCCAAGCTCATAAAATCATTTATTTCTGCAAGGGTAACCGCTCTTTGCTGATTGTCTAAGTTGACAACGATCGCATAACCATAAGGGCCACCCGCTTTGATCACCGCGTCTACCAGTTTTTGCTGATCGCTTTCGGAAAGTCTGCCGGTTTCTTCGTTCCAGATTTCTTTCGTACACAGGCAACCCTGCGTCGGCGTAAGCGGAAAGTAGGGTTTATTTCTGTAATACGCAGGATCTATAGTTGTACCATGTGCAATAATTTCTGTACGACCCGCTTTACCGGCAAAGTATGATTGCTGTAATGGAAAATAATTTTTCAATTCAGCCGGTAGTAAATTTTTGTATTGGTCAATATGCCAGCTGCTATCTTTTACCAGGGAATCTTTAAAGAAATGTGCAACGCTATTTTCAAAAGGCAGGGTTAGCTGGATGTTGGTAGTAGGGCCAATGAAGTTGCTTTGTGAAGTATCAAATCCGTCCATTCTGAAAATGCCTTCCGGGGTATTGCCATTGGTTAGATAGCCAGGCAAATTGCTCACGCTCCTTGCCAGCTGCGGCACCGAAAAAAACCGGGTATCGTCTTTAATAAAATCCCCTTCGGAATCTCTCACAACAACCAGCCCCGGATAGTTTCTATTGCTGCGTTGAACACTAATGATCAATACATTTCCCGGTAAAAATCTTTTGCTGAATAAACTCCTGATCGATGGCACAGGGAAATCAGGAGAGGACTGTTGTAACTGGTATTGTAATTGTTGCAAAATCGGATCCTCCTTATCGTTTCTCAATCGCCCGGAAGTATTTTGTTTTAACAGAGCAATTTCAGTTGAGGATTGTTCGGTAGATAAAATATATACGGCACACATGGCAAATATTCTTGAATCCTTTGCCTGCAGCATTATGTGCTTGATTTGTTTTAAGAAGATTCCGGAATAATTAGAAAATGCCAACTCCAGCAATGCCCTTTGAAAAGCCTGGCTGTTGTGCTGGATATTGCTGAAAGCACTGTGGATTCTATTATCCGTCCATGCCGACCGGTAGTGCAGCAACTCCATTGCCCAAAAAGCATCCTGCCATAATTCTTCGGTCGAATCAGTTAATGGAAGTGCAAGATTTTTATTGATGACATTGTTTACAAGATTGCGGTACAAGTGCTGCCTGTTTTCTTTTAGGGCACCTTTAAGAATGAAGGGTGTTGATTGTGCAAAATTGAAAGTACATATGAACTGAAAAAAGAGAATGGTAAGAAATCGCTCCATTGTTGCAAGGTAAAAATAAAATAAATCTTTAGTTACGGAAATGATGCGGCCCTGGTGATAAATCCATTAAAAGGAATTCCCATTTATTTCTACCATCACTCATTTATTTGTTTACTTATTATTGCATTCTGCTAATCAGGAAAGGCTGAATAATATTGAAAGAATTTGAGAGTGTATCGCCATACCAGCCGTGGCTTTGGGTAGGATATTTCACATAAGTTGCTACAACAT
Organism: Ferruginibacter sp.; assembly: GCA_014377385.1. GTDB lineage: Bacteria > Bacteroidota > Bacteroidia > Chitinophagales > Chitinophagaceae > Ferruginibacter. The sequence goes on from JACMPR010000043.1 coordinate 2,418, forward strand.
TTGCGGAGTCAAGCCTAGCAAAAAGACTATCAGATTGAGCAGGCCTGACAATCATGTCTGCGCCTCCATGTAGAATAAAGGTTGGGGTTGAAGTGGCGACTATAAAATTGATGGGGCTGCTTTGTGCATATAACACACTGTCAAGTGAGGGCGTGGTGCCGGTTACCCTTGAAATTACGGTGTCTCCGCCCGGAAAGGCAGGATCGGTGTACATTGCTTTCATATCTGCAGGGCCAAAAAAATCTATGATTGCTTTTATTTTTACAGGCGTTTCGTATTTATAAGCCTGTAACAATGCAAGGTGTGCACCTGCGCTTGCTCCAATTAAAGCGAATTTATCTGAGATAGCGTAGGTAGCTCTTTTAGAATAAATAAATTCTATTGCGGCTTTTACATCCTGTTCCTGCGCCGGAAATAAATTTACGGCAAGGCCTGCCAGCCGGTAGTTTATATTGAATACGGCGTAGTCCGGAAACCTTCTTCTGAATGTATCAACATATGCATTCATGTCAGTTTTATCTCCGCTGCTCCAACCGCCGCCATGTATCATCACCAGTACTTTTGTTTCCGACATGTTTCTGTTCGGCGGGAGGTAAACATCCATCGCCTGCGCCGGGTCAGTTCCATAAGCAACATTTGTGAAGTTTGTCTGAAGTGCAACACTTGAATCAGTTGTATGCTTTTTTTTACAGGAAGTAATTAGTAGGAGAAGTGAAATGGCCAGCAATGATTTTTTGAATATCATAATTGTTTATTGTAAGTATGCTTTTAAATAAGTTTCAGCAGTTAATGCTTTGAACTATAGTAACGAGAAGGACTATGCGATCTTCTGCATCAGTGTAAGTTTTCTGTAAATGCTTTCTTCAATCTCTATCAATTCAAAATGGCTTCCGCGTTCTACAACTTCACCATCCTGTAAAATCAGTATTTCATCTGCTTCTTTAATGGTGCTTAGCCGATGCGCAATCACAAGTGTAGTTCGTCCCGACATTAGGTTTTCCAGGGCCTCTTGTACATACTTTTCAGATTCTGTGTCCAGCGCTGAAGTAGCTTCATCCAGGATTAAAATCGCTGGATTTTTAAAAACCGCCCTCGCAATACTTAGTCGCTGCCTTTGCCCTCCGGAAAGCCGGATTCCCCGGTCACCGATATTTGTTTGATACCCGTTTTCTGTTTGTACAATAAAATCATGCGCATTGGCAATTTTTGCTGCGTTCATCACATCCTGTTCAGTTGCATCAGGCTTGCCAAGGGCGATGTTATTGAAAATGCTATCATTGAATAAAATAATATCCTGGGTAACAAAACTCATCTGGCTTCGCAATGATTCCATCGTAAATTCCCTGATGTCTTTTCCGTCAATAGAAATGCTCCCACTGCTCACATCATAAAATCTCGGCATCAGATCAGCGATAGTGGATTTGCCCACTCCTGAAGGCCCAACCAATGCAAGCGTTTTACCTTTTTCCAGGGTAAAGCTTATGTTTTTTAAAACAGGGGTATCCGAATACCCAAAAGAAACATTTTTGAATTCAACAACCTCATTAAAAGAAGTGAGTTCAATTGCATCAGGTCTGTCATCTACCAAAATAGGCGTGTCAAGTATTTCCAATATACGGTGAGCGGATGCTTCTCCCCTTTGAATATTTGCCAGCGCAACTACCATGGCTTTTGCGGGCCGCATCACCTGCGAAAAAATAGCAATGAAGGCGATGAATGAAGGTGCCTGTAAGCCTGAAGCATTTACCCCCTGGTTTTGTAAAATCATGCTTCCCCCATAAATTAAAATGCCGGCTACAACGGTAACGCCTGCTACCTCGGAAAATGCCGGAGCCAACTCTCTTCTCTTAAAACCATGGAGGCTGGCCTTGCGATAGAAATCATTTTCACGACTGAATCTTTTGAGGGTAAAATCCGTAGCATTGAATGCACGAATAATGCGCATACCCATCAGTGTTTCATCAATAATGGTAAGCAATCTTCCAATAGATGTCTGCATATCCTGCGCTTCTTTCTTCAATCGTTTTGTAACCATTGCTATACCGATAGCTGAAATAGGAATTACCAGCAGGGTAAATAAAGTAAGTTTTGCAGAAATCACGAATAGGGCGATAAAATAACCGATCATAACATACGGCTCTTTGAACAGAACTTCCAACGAATTGGAAGCCACCGCTTCTATTTCAAATACATCAGAATTCATTCGTGATAGCAGATCGCCCTTGTGTTCCTTGGTAAAATAACCCATGTGAAGCCGGTTCATTTTCTCAAATATTGCCTCACGCAATCTTTTTACCAGTAAGGTTCTTGCATTTACAAGAGATCTTTGTGCAAGGTAACGGAACAGGTTGGTTAGTATAACAGAGCTTACAATGATACCTGCAATAAAATAAAGCGCATAAACGGGTTTCATCGATTTAAGATGATACACTTCATAGTAAAACAGGTCTTTAAAATAACCTCCTGAAAGTGAAAATTCGGGCATGATCGCATAGCGTTGCATTTCTGCTGCAGAATGCGAATCAAAAAGGAAATTTAAAAGCGGGATGATCAGGGCAAACTGGAATATACTAAAGAAAACGCCTATCAATGTAAAAACAAAAAAAGGAACGATGTGAACCCCATAAGGCTTCAAATATATTAAGAGTCGACGATAAACTTTCATTCAAAAATATTAAGGCACAAGCTATTTTATTAATACGAATTGTAAATAGTTGTTATGTGAAAGTGAGGTTAAAAAACTGCAAATTATAGTAGCGACTGGTACACATCTAAATATTCCCTCGCAGCTTTTTCCCAACAAAAATCTGCACCTCTTTTTTTTATGGCAGCCTGCATATTACTTTCCTTATATAAGCTCATCCCATGTACAAAAGTTTGCTGCATTTGATAAGGCTTAAAATCTGAAAAGTAAAAAGCTACATTTCCACCTATTTCAGGTAATGCGGTCTTGTTGGATAAAAACAATGGTTTTCCTACAGACATGGCTTCCGCAACAGGCATACAAAATCCTTCTGCAGTAGACGGAGAGGTGAATGCGTAACAATTTTCAAAATACCAGGCTTTTTCATTTTCGGAGATGCTACCCAATATTCTTAATTTATTTTCTACGCCCAGGTCTCTTGCTAAATCGATAAGGTAATTCAGGTACTGTGTATCATCATCTCTTCCTGCAATTAAAAGTTGCATGTCATCATCCTGCTGAAGCAAGGGTAATAATGCGTGAAAATTCTTCTTCATTGTTACTACGCCAATAGAAAAGAGAAACCGGCTGGATGGCCGGTAAGACTCCGGAGAAAGGGTAGGTGTGTTTAATGAGTTCGTTCCATTGTGGATGATATAAATCGGCCGGTTTCCTGTATCGCAATAGTTCAGGACATCCTTTTTTGAAAATTCGGAAATACATACTATTGCATCGCTTCGGTCGATATTATCCTGGAGGTGTTTAAGATGTTTAGCTTTTTTAGTGGCAGTTTTAGTATCATCGTGTATAAAATTCAGATCATGTATGGTTAATACAACTCTCACCTTTTTGTTCAATGTCGGTATATAGGAAGTATTTTGGTAAGTGGCATGCCAGAGATCATACCCGCCTAAAGATGGCATCAGGAATTTGTGATGAGCTTTTTGAGTAATAAAATTATTGTCAGTTCCCACTACCTCCCGGGCCGTTTCTGGTGCGTAAAATGTAAGTTTTTGTGATTGCTGGTCCAGGGAAGAAAGAAGCTGTCTTCCCAAATTTAAACAGTAATGATAGATTCCCGTATCCGCATATTTCATGCGTTCGCAATCCAGGACAAAATTATTCATAACTGTAAGGACGTTTTGAGTTAAAGACGATGCAAAATTACAAATTTCATGCCTTTCAATCCAATCCATTTATTAAATTACTAATATTAACGAATGAATTTGTTGAAGAAAAGGAATAACAGTTCATAAAAATGACAATCTTTGTACGCAAATAGCTGTATGACTTACAAATTAATTCTTTATCAAATCCGATAATAAGAAATGGGCAAAATAATTCTTGACTGTGATTTGATGAGGTTTAAAAACTCGGGTTTACATCATTATTGCCTGAACCTTGGCATATATGTTCAGAAAATTTTGGACAAGAAATGGAAGGATAAGATTTCATTTTATGTTCCTGCGGCAGAGGCGCACCTGTTTGGGCCGCAAGCAAACTGTATCGTGGAAAAAACATGGCATAACAGGCTTTTCAATCCTTTTCTTTGGGACTGTGATATATGGCATGCGCCATTCCAGTCTGGCAAAATCATACCCATGGATAACAAGCGAATAAAAGTCTTATTGACTGTGCACGACCTGAATTCACTACATGAACCGCTCAGGCCCGAGGACCGTATAGAAAACCTGGCAAAAACACAAAAATTGATAGATCGTGCAGATGCCATCGTTTGTATTTCAAACACAACCAGGAACGACGTCATAAATAATATGGAAGTTGCAAACAAGCCCGTCTATGTTATTCACAATGGTACCCATGATGTTATGGCGCCACCCGAAAAACCTTCAGGTTATATGCCCCAAAGGCCTTTTTTATTTACAATGGGTTACATTAACCGGAAAAAGAATTTTCATACACTTGTTCCAATGCTGGCAAATCCGAGGCTGGAGCTTGTTATTGCCGGTAAGCTGGATGATGAAAATTATATTGCAGAAATGGAAAAAACCGCTGCCATGATGGGTGTTACAGACCGGCTTCATGTTTTAGGGCCTGTATCAGAAGCCGATAAAGCGTGGTACCTCAGGCATTGCGAAGCATTTTGTTTACCTTCTTTAGCTGAAGGATTTGGCGCACCGGTTGTTGAAGCCATGTCTTTTGGCAAGCCCATATTTTTATCTAATCTTACATCACTGCCTGAGATCGGGGCTGATGCAGCATTCTATTTTAAAAATTTTGAGCCTGATCACATGCTTGAAATATACCAGGCAGGAATGAAAATATATACCGAAACTAACTTGCGGGAAAGGATCATTGAGAGGAGTTCAGAATTTAGCTGGGAAAAAAGTGCGCAACAATATGTTAACGTCTATCACTCAATGCTCATCAACAAATAAAGGACTTGAGAGGTAATCATTAACTTCCGGTGTATATCTATTAATGACGTTAGATTTGCGGGAAAATTAAAACCCTAGGGTAAAAATTAGAGCATGAGATTTTTTAGAAAAAAAAATACTGAGTTATCCCTTTCATCTTCTGCAACAAAACCCTGGCCGAGGAGCCGACTTGGTGAAAACGCTTTAAGGATATCAGAGCTTTGTAAAGGGCAGGACTTTGAAACCCCATGGTATAAACATTGGTGCAAAGAGTTTAAAGAAACACCCCGTTTTCATCGTAAACAATGGGAGTTTGCTTTTATTATGCAGGCCTTAAGCGAACGAGGCTGCATAAAAGAAAACAATAACGGCCTCGTGTTTGCTGTTGGCACGGAGCCGGTGCCCTCCGTCTTTGCAAAGTTGGGCTGTAATATCCTGGCAACCGATATCAATCCTGAAGAAGGTGTTGAAAAAGGCTGGGATAACGGAAACCAGCTTTGTTTTGGAGTAGAGGCTTTGAATGAAAGAGGGATATGTGAAAACGAGATTTTTTTAAAGAGAGTTAAATACCGTTCTGTAGATATGAATGCAATCCCCCCGGAACTTTCGGGATTTGATTTTAACTGGAGTAGCTGTTCATTCGAACATTTAGGTTCGCTGGAAAAGGGATTTACTTTTTTAAAGAATCAGTTGAGAACCCTTAAGCCCGGCGGATGGTCAGTACATACAACTGAATACAATATTTCTTCTAATTACGAAACGCAGGAAAATGACAACACGGTTATTTACCGCCAGCGTGATATAGAACGTATTGTTTCTGAACTAAAACATCAAGGGCATTTTGTTGAAGAACTTGATTTTTCATTAGGTAATATGCAACAGGACTTTACTATCGATTTTCCTCCTTATCAAGGTGAACCACATACGAGGTTAATGGTGGATAAATATGTAACAACTTCCATCGGATTGATAATTAGAAAAAAAAGCTGATCTGCCGGATCAGTTACGCTCTTCGCTCCTGTAATATAAAAAGAGAATCACTTATGAGAAAAATTATCATGGATTGTGATCTGATGAAACATAAGAACTCTGGTTTATATTACTATTGCTTAAATCTTGGCCTGCATATTAAAAGAATACTTGATACAGAAAGAGGCGCTGGAATTTCTTTTTATGGCGACCCAATTGATTTGAATGCTTTCGATGATCCCTGTGCAACGATCAACCAGAGAAACTGGCTAAGAGATAAAAAAAAATTAGGACTGCAACCTGTAAAATGGTATCAAAAATTTTATCGGAAACCAAACAATGACCACATAGTGTGGCATGCACCTTTTCAGTCTGGCAGGGTATTACCAAACCCTGGTGAATTTGTAAAAGTATTGCTTACAATACATGACCTTAATCCCCTGCATGAACATATATTTACTGATGAGCAAAGAGCAGCCAGCCTCAGCCATACACAAAGTCTTATTGACAAAAGCGATGCCCTTGTATGTATCTCAGAATTTAGCAAACAGGACGTACTCAGGCACCTCGATGTAAAGCACAAGCCAATACATGTTATTCATAACGGTTCCAATCCTTTAATTATTCCCCCCGTAAAACCGATAGGATATCAACCTTCCCGGCCTTTTTTATTTACGCTGGGTTATGTAAACAGGAAGAAGAATTTCAAAGTTTTAATACCGTTATTAAAAAGTCAGCCGAACCTGGAGCTTGTCATAGCAGGCAAAATTGATGAACCCGATTATTTACATGACATAGAGGCGTTGGCTGTTAGTTTAGGGGTACGTGACCGGGTACATGTAGCTGGCCAAATTCCAGATAGCGATAAAGCCTGGTATCTAAAAAACTGCCTGGCTTTTATGTTCCCTTCTTTAGCCGAAGGTTTTGGATTGCCCGTTACGGAGGCAATGACTTTTGGGAAGCCGTTATTTTTATCTAACCGAACTTCGCTTCCGGAAATTGGTGGCGATGTCGCCTTTTATTTTGAAGATTTTGATCCGGTCTATATGAACACCTTATTTACAGAAAGTATGATAAAATATAAAAAAGATAACATGGCTGAAAAAATAATACAGCGTGGGATGGATTTTAGCTGGGAGAAAAGTGCAAAACAATATATAGAAGTTTATAAAACTTTACGTTGAGCTTCGCCGTTGATGAGGGTAGCAGGCTGGGAACACATGTTAGATAAGACCTGGTTCATTGGTACAAAACGAGTGGTTCTTGTTTATAATTCGCCAGGTTAACACCAGAAATCTTAATAATAACTTTGAAAAATAAACATAGCATTTATGGGTAACCTAAAACGGTTTGACCTGGGAAGGATTGTAAAAGAATACAAGACAAACTGTATGTTTGAAACCGGTACTTTTTGGGGAGATGGGGTTGCCTATGCATTGCAATCTCCATTTACAAGAATACTTTCGGTTGAAATAATTCCGGAAATTGCGGAGAAAGCAAAAAAACGATTTATATCGGAGGAGAAAGTTGACATCCTGACAACAGATAGCCTAACTGCATTACGGGAACAATTACCTAAAATAAAAGAGCGTATTGTGTTTTGGCTGGATGCCCATTTTCCTGGTGCAGATGCAGGTTTGATCCCCTATGATACAGGTAATGATGAACTCTTCCGGCTGCCTTTAGAAAAAGAATTAGAAATGATCTGTACCCTTCGCAAAGATCATCAGGATGTTATCATAGTTGATGATCTAAGGATATACGAAGACGGACCGTATGAAAACGGGAACGTTCCCGCTGATGCATTACCACAGAAAAACAGGAATGCAGATTTTATTGAGAAATGTTTTTCCAAAACACATTTCATCTTCCGGTCTTACCTGGATGAAGGTTACATTTTGATTTTTCCTAAGAAAAAATATAAATGGAATCATTTTAAATTCCGTGATCTGTTTAAATCAGGGCCCGCATCAGAGGATCACTACCTGATGCCGTAGGCGCTGAAACGATCATTTAATATCTTGTTTTATCTGCAATTCTTCGTATTGTTTTTTGTCAATGGCGCCTGGTGCATCAATCATCACATCCCTTCCCGAGTTATTTTTTGGAAAAGCAATAAAATCACGGATGCTTTCACTGCCACCAAGAATAGAGCAGAGCCTGTCGAAGCCAAAAGCAATACCACCGTGTGGCGGCGCACCATATTCAAATGCACCCAGTAAAAAACCAAATTTATGTTGTTGTTCTCCTGCATCCATTCCCAAGGCTGCAAACATTTTTTCCTGTAACTCACGCTGGTAGATCCTGATGGAACCTCCGCCGATTTCATTCCCATTCAAAACCATGTCATAAGCGTTTGCTTTGATGTTGGCGTAAGGATGTTTTAAATATTCAGCCGCATTTTCAATCCCGGGATTGTTGTTGATCATCGTGGCAATATCGGAAGGTTTGGGGGAAGTGAATGGATGATGACGTGCTACCCAACGATTCTCTTCTTCGGCATATTCGAACAACGGAAAGTCGAGTACCCACAATAATTTGAACTCAGTTGGCTTACGTAAGCCGAGTAACTGGCCCGTGTATAAACGCAGGTCACTAACAGCTTTGCGGGTCTTTTCTTCTGCGCCGGCCAGAATTAATATAAGGTCACCAGGTTTGGCATTTGCCGCCGTAGCAATGGCTTTTAATTTATCAGCATTGTAAAATTTATCCACGCTGCTTTTAAAACTACCGTCTGCATTGCACTTGATAAATACCAACCCTTTCATTCCAATTTGAGGGCGTTTAACCCATTCTGTTAGTTCATCGGTTTGCTTGCGGGTGTATTCACTGCAGCCTGGTGCAGCGATGGCAATAACTGATTCAGCTTCATCAAAAACTTTGAAATCAACACCGTTTATTAACGATGAAAAATCCTCCCGACCGGCAAACGTATGCGCCGGGAATTTGAGGTTGCACAACTTCATATCAAAACGGATATCCGGTTTGTCGTTTCCATACACCCACATGGCATTTTCCCAGGTCATTCTCTCCACTGTCTCGGTGTAGTCGATATTTTTTACATCTTTAAAAATACTTTTAATCAAACCTTCAAACATGTTTAAGATATCCTCCTGTTCCACAAAACACATTTCACAATCTATTTGTGTGAATTCCGGTTGCCTGTCGGCACGAAGGTCCTCATCCCGAAAGCATTTTACAATCTGGTAATAGCGGTCGTACCCACTTACCATCAGTAACTGTTTAAATGTTTGTGGTGATTGTGGCAATGCATAAAACTGTCCCGGATTCATGCGACTGGGCACCACAAAATCCCTGGCGCCCTCCGGCGTTGATTTTATAAGAAAAGGCGTTTCAATATCCATGAAGTTGTTTTCATGCAGGAAACTCCTTGCACTCCGGCCAACGGCATAGCGCAATTCTAAATTTTTCCTGACCGTATTTCTTCTAAGATCAAGAAAACGGTATTTCATGCGGATATCGTCACCACCATCTGTATCGTCCTGGATGGTAAAGGG
>JACMPR010000044.1 GCA_014377385.1 Ferruginibacter sp.
ACAGAATTTATTTTTTAAAAGCGACAGAAAAGAATCATGGGAGCTATTAGTTTCCTGGTTCTTTTTTGCTTTTGTAGCAAATCTGTAAAACCGACGCTTTTATGCCACCTATTTCAGGAGTATCCACCCCAGCCGTTGTGACAAGGTATTTTTCACTTGATGTTAATCACACAGGTGTTTCAACTTGCGTGATATTTCATAAAAATGCCACTGGCGCGAGTTAGGAGCAATGCCCTTTTGTGCGCAAGCGAACTCGTGTTTATAAAATTTGTGTAGTTTATAACTGTTTTACGATGAATATAAAATCGATCAGCAAGCTCTTTTACTTTCTCATCATGATTACCGCCCGCCACTCCTGTTCTTCACCACCAAACCACCCTTCCCAGGCAAACCCACGACCCATAGAGCAGGGTGTCTACTTCCCGCATTCGTTGCGCAAAGTATTCGTGCGCATCCTCACTACTCCCCCCTTTCGTGTGGTCGCAACAGCCATCTACGGTCAGGTTGATACCAATGGAACGTTATTGAAAAGAGCAGCAGCTGTGCTATTATTGGCGCAGTCAGTTGCAGTGACCGCACTGGCTCAGGCAACTCAACCTAAAACGCACGATCAGCAAAGAACGCCAAAACTTAATGAAGATAAGCATGGCATTAGAGGTTATGTTAAAGACTTTGCCACAAATGAGCCGCTTGCCGATATTGCGGTGCAGGTAGAACATAGCGGCACCAGTACAGTTACAGATAAGCACGGTTACTTTTTCCTTGCGATGGGCGAAACTGATACACAGCAAACTAAACCGAAAATGCCTTAATAAGCACCAACAATATATTTGAATAATAATACGCTTGCGGGTCCAAATAATTGCCTTAAGTTTGAAATTCAATAAGTGAATTACATTTTACTTATGTTGTTACTTTAACTTTATCCCCGACCCAGGATGAAGCCTATAAACCGGACCCACATTTAACGGCCAAACCTATGACTAACCATAAACCAAGCAAAAATAACCACGATAACATTTTTTTGCGCATGCACCCTGTGCATCGTATTGGTATAAGCCTTGTGTTTGCTGCCGTCACTTTTTTTGCGTTGGAGCCACAAAATATAAGTGCGTTACTACAGGTGATGGCGTCATGGGTAGTTTTTTCCGCGTGCTTTATTATCACTTCATGGGTTGTGCTTTTTACAAGACCCATACCGGAGATAAGAAAAAAGGCAGTGGCCGATGACGGAAGCGCTGGGTTTGTTTATGTTATGGTCCTTGTCTCGTCGTTCGCAAGTATGTTCGCGGTTTTGCTTTTAATGATATCAAAGCAACAGCAGGGAGGCGGGCACTGGTTTTTTATTCCGGTGAGCATTGGCGGCATGTTACTTTCCTGGACAATGGTGCATACTGTTTTTACTTTTCATTATGCGCACAAATACTACGATAATGATGAAGATGAGCCCTCAAAAGCAGCCGAAGGGCTGGATTTTCCCGGCGGCGAAAAACCTGATTATATCGATTTCGCCTATTTTTCGTTTATTATCGGCTGCACTTTCCAAGTTTCAGATATCCAGGTCACATCACGGAAAATCAGAAGGATTGTACTTCTTCACGGGTTGCTTTCTTTTGCACTAAATGCCTTTGTAGTGGCACTTACCATCAATTTTATCGCCTCACTAATAAATTAATAATAACATAACATAATAAGAGTAAGCGCACTGCGACGATTTTTCCGGAAGATAACTGCCCCTTCAATTTTTCAAGTAATGATTACCAATTAAAAAGAAAAAAAATAATATTAGGGCTTATTCATTTATATTTAGCCGAATTTCGTTAGGCATACGTCATGAAAAAGAAAAACGGCATTTCAGACTTGTTGATCAGCGCGGGAGACAGGTATATTAATTTTGTTAAAAATGCAACCTCCGGCCCGGTAGCCCACAAGGAGGAAGACATATTTTATTGGAGGGAGTTCTTATTCACAAAATTCATCACATATTTACTTCCTACGAGCCTTATAGCACTTGTGCCGGGCGTGTTTATGTCGCTTAAACATGGGTACTTTTTCGTAGCATTCACCGACCTTTTCGCTGCCATATCAGTAACCGTAGTGTCCCTGAACGCGAAACTGAGCCTCGCTTTCAGGAGAGTGTTTGTGGTGGCTATATTTTACCTGCTGGCCATAGCATTGCTGATTGATCTGAGCCTATTAGGTCCGGGCATCGTTTATTTGCTGGCACTGAGTGTGGTCATTACCATTATGTTTCCACGTAAATGGGGATACTGGTCTGTGCTGCTCAATTTCCTGATCTGCATTTTGTGCGCATTCATTATTCATTTAAAATTATTCAACTCTGCACTAATAGCCGACTACAGCCTGGGCGCATGGATAGCGGTATCTTCCAACGTGTTATTTCTCAGTTTTGTGATTGTTGTTTTACTTAACGCAACCATCACAGGTTTTAAAAAAGTGATAAGCGCAGAATACCTGGTAAAAAAAGAATTGGAAACCGCGATGGCAAAGGAAATAAACAGTAATATCCTCCTTACCGAATCAGAAAGCCACTTCAGAAGTCTTTTTTTTAAAAACCCCTCTTGCATGTGGTTGATTGACGAAAACCTGCACTTCCTGCTGGTTAACGAAGCCACATTAACCCAATATGGGTACACAAATGACGAGTTCCTTTCGATGAATATCAGTGACATTAAAGCACAGGAAGACGCTGATATTTTAAATGCTACCATAAAACAAAGCAAGCCGGCAGAAATAACGTCTAAAATGGTAGTACAGCACAGGCGCAAAAACCAGGAACTTTTTTTTGCTGAAGTGGTGTTTCATTCCTTACAATACAACGGAAGACCTGCCACGCTTGCAATATCGCAGAATATTACTGAGCAGTTAAATTACATAAAAGAAATTGAAAAACAGAACGAAAAATTTAAAGAAATTGCCTGGATGCAATCACACGAAGTGCGCGGTCCGCTCGCAACTATAATGGGTATCACCAGCCTGTTGGCTGACAAAAGCATTGTTGCGGAACGACTCGAATTAATTCAGGGCCTTGTCACATCGTCAAACCAACTTGATGTGGTAATAAAGGAGATTGTTAAGAAAAGTGCAGCCGCGGACAAGGAAATTGTTAAATTCATAATGCACGCCAAACCAAAAGCTATGAAATAAGCAGTAAAAGGCGGCCTGCAAATTGTTTCCTAAAAAAATGTGCTTTGAAGAAAACTATATTTTTCAATAGTGCTGAATGCGTGATGAGTTTATGGCTTGATTTTTATGATAGAAAAAACAATTGCGAAACGGTAGTGTACTAAAGAACAAATGGTCTATATACGTAAGTAAGGTGAAAACGAATTTTTCAAACCATAAAGTACATACATGAACAGTATAACACTGAGTCAGGCGCAGGAAGCCGTTATGGCGGCTCTTAAAGAAGCCACCGAAATGGAAGTAAAAATGAACATAGTCATAGTTAACGCCGGCGCTAATCTGGTCGCGTTCGCCAGGCAAGATGGTGCCGGGCTGGGGTCAATTGATATTGCCATGAAAAAAGCCAAGACCGCACGGTTTTTTGATATGCCTTGGGCAGAAATTGGCAAACTATCGCAGCCTGATGAACCATTGTATGGCATTGAGGTAACGAATAATGGACCGGTATCTTTTGGTGGTGGTTTCCCTGTAAAAAACTCCGCTGGTGAGGTAATAGGCGCTATAGGCGTTTCAGGTGGCCAGGTAAAACAAGACGAACAGGTAGCTAAGGCTGGCCTTAAAGCTTTAGGTTCAAAGTAAGCCGCTGGTAAATTTAAATTACTTTTTCTTTAAAAATTCAGCTTCCTCATTCCCTGTTGCTTAGGCATCGGCAGAAATGAGGAAGCTGATTTTTATTTGGATATAAATAAACAAAGTTGCTCCCCAATACTTTCAAACATTGCTTATACAACCTAAATGTATAGTTTTGAGCACGGGAGAAGTTGATATCGCTGTTGCTCAATTGGTGAACCGGCATCAGGTTTTCTCTATCAATTATTGAACAGTAACTAACTAAAAAACAACAAGCCATGAAAAAAGTAACGGGTATCGGGGCATATTTTTTAAATGTAAAGACCCCATGAAAATGCATGAGTGGTATAATACCCACCTTGGCTTAAACACCACTCAATGGGGGGCGACCTTTGAATGGACG
>JACMPR010000045.1 GCA_014377385.1 Ferruginibacter sp.
CTTAAACTTTCCAAACTATTCTGCAGATTCGTGGGGGCCGGAGTTAGCAGAGGCATTGATTGCAAGAGATGGGTTTCATTGGTTCACCCTTCCTTTGAATGGTAAAAAATAACTGTCTGTGAAAATTAATATTTTTAATTCGGAAACCGAAGTGCTGGCAAATCTTGCTGAATATTTTGTTACGATCGCCAACAATGCAATTGTAAAAAAGGGGAGATTTTCTGTAGCGTTATCAGGGGGTTCTTCACCGAAAAAATTATATGAATTATTAAGTTCCCCTTCATTTAAAGAAAAAGTAGATTGGCAAAAAGTTGATTTCTTTTTTGGAGACGAACGGTATGTTCCGCAGACAGATTCCAATAGTAATTACCTGATGGCAAAAAAAGCGTTGTTTGAACCATTAAAAATTGAAACTGCTCATATTTTTGCCGTTGATACTTCACTAAAAGTTGATGATGCAGCAGAAAAATATACAGCAGCCATCACTAAATATTTTGCAGGCGAAGAAATGCGTTTTGATTTGGTGTTATTGGGCCTTGGGGATAATTCGCATACCGCTTCTCTTTTTCCATTTACGGAGGTATTGCATGATAAAACACTTTCTGTCAAATCCGTCTTTTTGAAAGACGAACAAGTTTACCGCATAACATTCACAGCAGCTTTAATTAACCTTGCCCATCATGTGGGTTTCCTCGTTTATGGGCTGGACAAGGCCGAAGCTGTTTATCATGTAATTGAAGATAAAAGAAATGTCGAAAATTTTCCTGCGCAACTCATTGCGCCGGTTGATGGAGAGTTTCAATGGTTTATGGATGAAGCCGCCGCGGCTGAACTTAAACAATAATTTCCAACAAGTACCTGCTTAGTAAGCCCTTCCCTTTTCATCTTCAGAACCAGTAGTCCTGTCTCTTTTTGCTTTTACTTTATCATTGCCAAAGTTGTGTGTAAATGTAAGGCTGAAGCCGGTGTACCCCCAGATATAATAATTTTTAATTACCAGGTTTTGCTCTGGAATAATAGCCGAATATTTCCCTTTTTGTGAATTCAGTATATTCGAGATATTAAATGTTAGCGTTGATTTTTTCTTGCTCATTTTTTTTTGTACGCCAATATCAACGGAACCCATTGGCTGAAATATATACAGACCCCAAATAGATTTTGAGCTGTAATACCCTGTAAGGCCGATGGAAAAAGCTTTAGGCAGTAAAAAATTTTGTGAAGTATTAAAATAAAAGCCTTTGTTTTTTATTTGCATAGCTTCCTTATAGAAGAAGTTTGACTGTGCCCAATACAACGTCAGGTTGTTTTGCATATTCCACCATTTGTAGATGGTAAATGGCAACGAAAGAATAATAGAAGCGTTTTGATTACTTTTTGAATTTTGGGCAGCGCTGATCATTCTATTGGTGGCCTCATCAATAAAAGGTTGCTGGCTGATAGGATTTGTGGTATAACTGTAAGAGAGTGTTATCATTTTATTCTTTAAGGTATAAGCGGCATTTACGGCATCTATTATGGCCGGTTGTAACGCCGGGTTACCCGTTGAGAAAGTTTTGGGGTCTAAAAAAATTACATAGGGCGCTAAATCCATAAAGCTTGGTCTCCAGATTCTTTTGCTATAAGAAAGATTAATAGAACTGGCTTCTTTGATGTTGTACATCATAAAAAAACTGGGGAACAAGTTTCCATAATTGCGGGTTATGTCATCTTTTCCGGTTTCAGATGCAAGAATGGAATGTGTATATTCATACCTAAGCCCCAGTTTTATGGAAATTTTTTCGGATAGTTTTGCATTGAAGGAAGTGTAAGCCGCACTAATGTTTTCATCAAGTGTATGATTTCCCGAAAGTGAAGTGTCTTTTACCCATGCATTTGTAAAAAAGGTATTCACCGCCACTTCGTTCCTGAACCCGGATTGTGTTGCTTTAACGCCAGCTTCCATATCTACTTTTTTGGAAATTATTTTTGTATAATCTATCGCACCAATCCAAAAAGTTAAGGGCGTGTTCTTACTGCTTTGCACATTTTCATTATATAAAAAACCACCATTTCTATTGTAATAGGCATTCGCATAACTGTTGGGGTTATTGTCATGGTATTGTAAATAATCTATGTTCAAAGTAAGCTTTTTATCAGGCTTAATGTTATGTTGCAAATTAAGGTTCACATCATAGTATTGGGTGTTGTGTAACTCGTTGTTTACAATTTTAACAGCGGTATCCAATTGATGGTTGATACTAACAAAAGCATCATTAAGCGCTTCCATCGTCCAATGCCTGAAGTTGGCAGAAACAAGTGCCCCAATGATTGTTTTTTTGCTGATTTCATAATCGATGCCTGCCTGTACAAAGTTTTGTGATTCTATCGCATGTCTGTTATCCTGAGAATAATTTTCCAGTAACTTTCCGGCATTGGTTACCGCATGGTAATTGTCCCAAACTTGTTGTAAGCGATTTCTCGAAAATGAATAATTTGCAAACAGGTTTGTTTTTCCTTTCCGGTGATTGATGTTTAGGCTGGCTGAGTTTTGCTCACCTTTATTATAACCAGCTGTTATTGTATAAGAGCCATTGGTGCCAAATTGATTGTTTGATTTAAGCACAATGTTTATTACGCCCGCATTTCCTTCAGCATCAAAATTCGCCGGCGGGGTAGTGATTATTTCGAAGCGTTCAATATCACCGGAGGGCATACTGGAAAGCATTTGTATTACCGCAGAAATTTCCATGTAAACTCTTTTTCCGTTGATCATTACCATTACACCATCTTTACCATTAATGGATAATGAATTGCTCATTCGCTTTACCGTAATGCCCGGCGAACGTTCCAATACATCGAGGGCATTGCTGCCCGCAAAAGTGATGCCTGCGGCTACATTAATTACGAGGCGATCAATCTTCTGTTCATACAAGGGTTTTTTTGCTGCCACGGTTACTTCCTGCAGTTGCTCTTCTATTTTTTCCAGTTTAATAATTCCGAGTTCCATGCGTTCTTGTTTGGCTTCAACATTAAAAGGTTCGGTGTATTCATTTTTAAACCCGGTGTAGGTAGCAGACACCAGGTATTTTCCTTCTGTAATATTTTCAAAACGAAAAGCTCCTGCATCATTGGATAGCTGTCCCTTTACCAGTGAAGAATCCTTTGGATCAAGTAATAAAACACTGGCATTGGTAAGTGGCTGCCCACCGGCGTTAATTACTTTTCCATAAATGGTAGTTTGGGCATTTGCAGAAAATGCTGCACACAATGCAACCGCTACAATCATGCAAATACCTGCATTCAATGGTGTAATCACTGATATTATTTTTTTCATGACAATCATTTTTGATGATGAAAATTTTGAGGCCCTTTTATTGAAGTGATTGCCAAAGATATATTCCTGTAATTCCTGCTGTAAGCTATATTGAGTGAAATGCAAGTAGCAAATCTGAGTGGTGGAGATGACTGAGGGAAGGGGAATGATGAAGCAGTTTTTGCGAATGGTAATTCAGCAAAGATGATGGTAGAAATGTAAAGCGGGCAAGAGTAAAAAACCGTTTTTATTCCCTGTTGGGTAAAAGTTTTCGGAGTAGTTCTTCTTTTTTATTTCTAGAAATAAAAATATGCGAGCCATCACTCATCACCACATAACCACCATCGGCTTTCACATATTTTTCAACTTCATCAAGGTTTACGAGGAAGGAGCGATGCACCCGAATGAAGGAATGTTCTTCCAACATTTCTTCTATCACTTTCAGTGTACAGGACACTACTAATTTTTTGTTGCCTTTAAGCACCAGGGTTGTATAATTATCATTGGCTTCGCAACTAATGATTGATTGTACCGGGATCATTTGCAAGCCCTCCATTGTTGGTAATGCAATTTTAGTAACAGCGGCAGCAGGGTGATGCAATTTTTGAAACAGTATCTGTAGTTGTTCTGCGGCGGGCATTTCAGGCCGTTTCAATATTTTCTGCACAGCGTTTTGCAGTTCTTCCCGGTCAATTGGTTTTAATAAATAATCAACGGCGCTGAAACGAAAAGCTTTTAAAGCATATTGGTCGTAGCTGGTAGTAAAGATCAAATGAAAATTTATAGTGGCTAATTTTTCCAGCATTTCAAATCCATTCATTTTGGGCATTTCCACATCAAGGAAAACAAGATCAGGTGTTGAGGCATTGATGGACTGCAGGGTATCCAATCCATTATGAAAAATCCCTGTTACCCGAACTTCTTTGCAATAGCGATCCAATAGCAGGGACAGTGTTTTGCAACAATTTGGCTCATCATCTACAATAATTGCTTTGATCATAGTTTATCAATTTACGCAACAGCTTCCATTAAATTTTTATGCCTGATCCTTACACTCACTTTTGTGCCGGTAACGTCGCCGTTCTCATCCGTTACATCATCTATCTCATAAAAAGTATGCCCTTCTTTATCCTGGTTAAAAAGCGACAA
>JACMPR010000046.1 GCA_014377385.1 Ferruginibacter sp.
CTTACAGAAGTGCAGAGGAATGAAAAGAAAGACGCTTTAAAAAAAGAACAAAAATCAAATACACAGGCGCTTCTTACACCTGATCAGAAGGCAAGGATGTCGGCGGCCCGAAAAACAGACCGGCAGGAAAAAAATGAGAACTCCGAAAAGAGAACGGAAGAACTAAAAACCAAACTTTCTTTAACAAATGAGCAGGTTATGCAAATGAAAGCGCTGAATGTAAGGAATCACAAGAAAATGAAAGATATCAGGAATGATAATTCCCTCGATGAAGCAGCAAAAAACAAAAAAATGGAAGAAATCAAAGTCAGTTCGGAAGAAAGACGTAGGGCAATTCTCACAGCCGATCAGTTAAAAAAAATGGACGATATGAAGAAAGGCCATAAACTTAAAGCTGCAAGAAGGGCGGCAAAATAAAGCACCTGTATAACTACTTGAATGATACAAAAAAGGACACAAATTTTATTGTGCCCTTTTTTATTTTGAAAAGCTGCAGGTAAACAGAAGCCCTGATTGTGAAGGCAACGATATCACTAAAGTCAGGAGGAACGGGGCTAGCGTGTGTCAAAAACCTTACCTTTACCATTCATTACTGTTGCAAAACAGCATAAACTTACCTTCATGAGCCAGTCGCCATTCCAGAAATTTGTATCTCCCAAAAAAAATAGTGTTACTAAAGAAGAGATCCGCCAAGACAAAAAAAAAGCAAGAAAAGAAAAGAATGCCTATTTCGATAAGTTAAAAGAAGAAAAATACCAGGCGAGAATGGCGGCGAAAAACAAAGGCTTTTCCAAAGCTGAAGTGGATGACAGTAAACCTAACAATGTCAGCAAAAAAAACCATGGCAATGCTGAAAAGCCCGTAGGTACGGTAACAACCGATGTAGTGATGCCATTAAATAAATTCCTGGCCCACTGTGGCGTGTGTTCCCGGAGAGATGCAGTAGCTATTATCAGCGAAGGTAAAGTAAAAATAAATGGCGTTGTAGCCACTGAGCCAGGGTACAAAGTGCAGCCTGCAGATGAAATCATTTACAACAATAAAAAATTATTTGTCACAAAGAACCTTGTGTATATCTTATTGAATAAGCCAAAAGATTACATTACTACCACCGATGATCCTCAGGGAAGAAAAACGGTGTTGGAACTTATAAAGAAGGCAACCAATGAAAGAGTCTACCCTATCGGAAGATTAGATAGGAATACATCGGGCGTTTTACTGCTGACAAATGATGGTGACCTCACTCAAAAATTGTCACATCCCAGCTACGAAATAAAAAAGATCTACGAGGTAAAGCTGGATAAGATATTGAACAAAGCAGATTTTGAAAAAATAATAGATGGTCTTATACTAGATGATGGGCCGGTGTTGGTGGATAGCCTTGCTTATGCAGATTCAAAAGATAAGTCGATCATCGGTATTGAAATCCACAGTGGCCGCAACCGCATCGTCAGGCGTATTTTTGAGAAGCTGGGCTATGATGTAAAGGGCCTGGACCGGGTGATGTACGCTGGTCTTACTAAAAAAAACGTAGAACGAAGCAAATGGCGTTACCTAAGTGATAAAGAAATTCGCTTGCTTAAATACATGAATGAATCAAAAAAGAAAGCGAATAAGATATCTGTTGCAGGTTCTGCTGTGACGGAAAACAAAGTCGTAAAAAACGAAAAACCGAAAGAAAAAAAATTAACCGATAAGGAAATTGCGACTGCAATTGGCGAACCTATGCCGACAACCAAAAAGGCGGCTCGCGAAAAAGAGGTAAAAGTTCCGCAACCGAGGAAATTTAAAACCCACTCTGAAAAGAAGAACTTCAAAAACCAGCAAGTTGGCAAAAAATAATTTAACGATCGTTTTTGAAAATGACGATTTTGTTGCAGTAAACAAACCTGCAGGCCTGCTGACCATTCCTGACCGGGAACAATCAGAAAGATCACTGAAAGAAATTCTCCTAAATAAATACGGCAGCATATTCACGGTGCACAGGCTGGATAAGGATACAAGTGGCCTGATATTGTTTGCTAAAAATGAAACTGCACACAAATATTTTTCAAGGTTATTCGAAGAAAGGAAAATTGAAAAACATTATTTGGGAATCGTACACGGCTCTCCCGAAAATAAAACCGGTAGCATTGATGCGCCCATTGCAGAACACGCCGTAAACAAAGGCATGATGACCGTGAACAGGAATGGAAAACCTTCTCTCACAAGTTATGAAGTGCTGGATGCAAACCAGGCTTATTCACTCGTTTCATTTCAGCTACATACCGGCCGTACGCACCAGATAAGGGTTCATTCAAAAAATATTGGTCATCCCCTCGCTTGCGATCCACTTTATGGAGATGGAAAACCCTTGTTGCTATCCTCTATAAAAAAGAAATTTAAATTAAGCAAGCATGATGAAGAGGAAAGGCCGATGATCAGCAGGCTTGCATTACATTCCTATAAACTGGCCTTTATCAATGAACAGGATGAACGGGTGGAGCTGGTAGCAGAGATGCCAAAAGAATTCAGGGCGTTTATGCAACAACTCAAAAAGAATAAATAAAAAATCCCGGAGTACCCAGGACCTTATTGAATTATTAAACTAAAAAAACTTAATCGATATTTGGCTGCGGTGTGTAGCGCAGGTAAGGCTTTACAATTGTTACTCCTTTTGTAAACCTTTTTTGTGCATCTTCTGTACTAACGGCCGGCACCACAATAACATCTTCACCAGGCTTCCAGTCTGCAGGAGTTGCAACACTATATTTAGCCGTCAATTGTAATGAATCGATCACCCGCAGTACTTCGTTAAAATTTCTACCGGTGCTTGCGGGATAGGTAAGCGATAATTTCAGTTTTTTATCCGGACCAATGATAAATAATGAACGAACAGTGAAAGTCTCTGATGCATTTGGGTGAATCATATCATATAAACCGGCTACTTTTCTATCCTCATCTGCAATGATCGGGAATTCCACGCTGCAGTTTTGTGTTTCATTGATATCGTTGCGCCAGCTTAAATGCTTATCTATACCATCAACACTCACTGCAATTACTTTCACATTGCGTTTATCGAATTCATGTTTAAGCAATGCTGTTTTACCGAGTTCAGTTGTGCATACCGGCGTATAATCGGCAGGATGGGAAAATAATACTCCCCAACCATCTGCAAGAAATTCATAAAAATCTATTTCTCCTTCCGTGGTATTGGCCGTAAAATTCGGAACTGTGTCTCCTAATCTTAAACTCATAAAAAAAAATTGAAGAGTAAAGATAATACTCTACTTAATAAGTAGACTAATATTTTATTGATTAATGTAATTATTTTTGTAACAAGCTTGGCCGGCCGGTAAGCCGCAGAAGCTACGCTAAATACTTTTTACTATTGTACTTATATGCTTTCTAAAAAAACACAATATGGCTTAAAAGCGCTGGGCTATCTTGCTGCCCGATATGGGAAAGGGCCTGTACTTATTGCTGATATTGCTGAAAACAAAAAAATACCTGTCAAATTCCTGGAATCCATTCTTTTGTTATTAAAGCAAAACAATATCCTCGACAGCAAAAAAGGAAAAGGCGGAGGATATTTTCTCGCCGAATCACCGGGGAATATTTCACTTGCTGCGGCATTGCGTGTGATTGAGGGACCGATTGCGCTGCTTCCTTGTGTCAGCCTTAATTTTTATAAGAAATGTGCCGATTGCAATGAAACGGTATGTGCCCTGAACAAAATAATGGCCATTACCAGGGATGCGACTCTTAAAATACTGGAGAAAAAAAGCTTACAGGATCTTATAGATGACTCATCAGCCTGAGGAAGCCCGTTTTACAAAAGACTTACCAAACCTGTTTTTAACTTCATCGATTGCCTTGTATAGATCCAACTTTCGTTCAATATCATCAAAGAGATTCGTTTGCACCGCATCATTTGTAAGTTCACTCAGTTTTACGCCGAGCAGGCGGACGGCACGGTCTTTTTTATATAATTTTTGGAAGAGGTCTTTTACAACTGGGATAATCGCATCATCTGCATTTGTGTAGGATATAGTTGTTTGACGGGATGTTGTTTCAAAATCAGGATACCGGATCTTTACCGCTACACAGCCTGCAACCTTTCCATCCTGCCTGAGTTCAAAGCATATTTTTTCGGTAAGCCGAACCAATTCCTTTTTTAGAAAGGAATTATCTGTCTTATTTTCTTCAAATGTATTTTCAGAAGAAATTGATTTTGCCTCGTGATAGGGTGTCACTTCACGCAAATGAATTCCCTGGCTTTTGTGCCAAAGATCAATTCCCCATTTACCAAATTTATTCTCCATTATCTCTGGTCCGGCTTCTTCAATTTGCCGGATCTTTTCTATTCCCATGGCCCTCAGAATAAGGTTTGTCTGCTCCCCTACCCCAGGTATATCGGCAACGGGTAAAGGCGCTAAAAAATCTTTTTCTTTTCCGAATGGGATCTGTAGAAAACCATTTGGCTTCGCCTGGTTCGTGGCCATTTTTGCCATCATCTTGTTGCTGGCAAGTCCAAAGGAAATTGGAAGTTTCGTCTCCTCAATAATCAGCTTTCTGAGATCGATAGTCCATTGCAATGGTTTGAAAAATTTATCCATTCCCGTGAGGTCAAGGTAAAATTCGTCAATAGATGCCTTCTCAAATAAAGGCGCTTTAGATGCAATGATCTGTGTTACCCATCTTGAATATTTACTATAGTCTGCGTAATGTCCTTTTATAAAAATTGCGTGCGGACAAAGTTGCTTTGCTTTAGCCGATGGCATGGCTGAGTGTATCCCAAATTTCCTCGCTTCATAACTACAGGCAGCCACTACACCTCTTTCGCTTCCTCCTACAATTACAGGTTTACCTTTCAATGAAGGATCATTCAAAACTTCTACTGAAACGAAGAATGAATCGAGATCGAAATGTGATATGATGCGATGGGGGGAATTCAACAGTTAAGAATTGTCAATGGTGGAATTATAAAGTGAGAAATGTTTTGTCTCTCACAGGTATTTGGAAGTAAGACAAATGTCAATTGCCAATTTTTAACTTTCAACTACTACCCATATATTTCTAACAATCCTTCCGGCAATTCTACATATACTTTTTTATTTTTCTTATCCAGCTTTATAAGATTTGCTTCATGCACCGGCAAAAGTGCTTCTTTGCCCTTGTAAAGAATGCTGCATAATATCTGGTGAGGTTGTTCAATAACTTCAATTATCTCCCCAAGGTTTGTGTCGCCGTCAATCATTGAAAACCCCAATAATGCGATAGGTGCGGCCTTTGCAGCAAATTTTTTAAAATCCACTTCTTCCAGCCAGGCTTCCTTTGGTGTTAATTTACGGGCTATCTCCTTCGTATCAATTCCTTCCAGTTTAATGTAAGTTTCCGTGTCACTTTTGATGCTGGTCTTCTCAATAAAATAAGGTAAAAAATTATCTGTTGTTTGTTCAATAAAAATAGTTTCCAATCCCTTTAGCGTTGTTTTTTTGCCAAGGCTGTGTTGTAAAACCAGTTCCCCGTGCAGGCCATAACTGGCTGCGAATTTTCCTATTTTGAAGTATTGCGGCATAATGGGATGCAAGATAACTTATTCTGAATTCCGGATACAAACGCTGTATACAAGCGACGAATAAGGTGGGCCGGCTATTGCAGGTTAACAATTTAAAAAATCGATTTTTAATTTTAACAGCAAATCTTACGGAGGCATTGAACCTGGCAGTTATACAATATGGGCAGATAGGCAAACTAAAAAGCATAGAATTTGTAAAAAAAATCAAAACAGTATTATCAACGACCCGTGTTTGATCAAACATGTTTCCATAAAAAAAGTCCTCCATAAAGAAGGACTTTGAATGAATTGACTGGAACAGATGGTATTAATCTTCTGCTTTGGTTTCTTCTGATGCAGCAGCTTCCAGTGATGGTTCAGCAGCTACGGGTACATTTTCTGTTTTTTCAGCAACTTTTCTAACTACCGGAACATCACGGCGTTCGTTACGTGCTTTTTTATGAGCACCCTGGCGCCTGTTAATGTTGGCATCGTGTTCCTGGCTCCATTTGGTGAATTTCTCCATGGCGGTAGCTTCATCAAATAAACCTAAACCTACACCACGTAATAAATGCTTAAGGAACAATACGCCTTTGAAAGAAAGGATACGGCGAACAGTATCAGTGGGTTGAGCACCTTTCTGCAACCAATCCAAAGCTTTCTGACGATCGATCTGGATTGTGGCCGGAACGGTCAGGGGATTGTAAGAACCTAATTTTTGAATAAATTTTCCATCACGTGGGGCGCGGGCATCCGCGATAACGATGAAATAGAATGGTCTCTTCTTGGAGCCATGTCGTTGCAATCTCATTTTGACAGCCATAAAAAATAGAAATTTTCTTGGTTGTGAATAAATAGGGTTTCTAGCCTTTTAAAAAAGGAAGGCGAAGATAAGAACCCTGCCTAAATTATCCAAAATAAATTATTGAAAATTATTATAAAATGAGTGTTTTAACGTTTTCCCATTCCCGGCATCCTGCCCATTGGCATCTTATTCATTGTTTTCATCATTTCTTTCATCTGCTCAAATTGTTTCAGGAATTGATTTAATTCAGCAATATCTTTCCCGCTGCCTTTTGCAATTCGCTGCTTGCGGCCAGGGTTGATAACATCCGGGTTACGACGTTCTTCCACTGTCATGGAATTGATCATCGCCTCAATTCCTTTGAATGCATCATCATTGATGTCGAGGTCTTTTATCTGCTTACCTACGCCCGGTATCATGGCCATAAGGTCTTTTAAATTACCCATTTTCTTGATCTGCTGCAACTGATTTTTGAAATCCTCAAAGTCAAACTGGTTCTTGCGGATTCTTTTTTCAAGTTTTGCAGCTTCAACTGCGTCAAACTGTTCCTGGGCTTTTTCTACAAGGCTCACGATATCACCCATACCCAGAATCCGCTGCGCCATCCTCTCGGGATAGAATACATCCAGCGTATCCATCTTTTCACCACTGCTGCTGAACTTGATTGGTTTATTTACTGTGTATTTGATAGATAATGCAGCACCGCCCCTTGTATCACCATCCAATTTTGTAAGCACTACCCCACTGAAATCGAGGCGCTCATTAAAAGCAGCAGCAGTATTTACCGCATCCTGACCGGTCATGCTATCCACTACAAATAAAATTTCCTGGGGGTTTACAGCAGCTTTTACATTGGCAACTTCAGTCATCATAACTTCATCCACCGCCAAACGGCCTGCGGTATCTATAATGATTACATTTTTATTTTTTGCTTTCGCTTCTTTGATTGCATTTTGTACGATGGAAACGGCATCCTTATTTTCTCTTTCGCTGTAAACATCCACGCCGATTTGACCTCCCAACACTTCCAGCTGGTCAATTGCCGCAGGGCGGTAAATATCTGCCGCAACCAGTAAGGGAGATTTTCCCTTTTTAGTTTTCAGGTAATTAGCAAGTTTACCGCTAAAGGTTGTTTTACCGCTACCCTGCAAACCTGCTATCAGGATAATTGCCGGATTTCCCGAGATATTAAATTCGCTTTCCTGCCCGCCCATAAGTTCGGTCAATTCATCCTGCACAATTTTAACCATAAGTTGCCCGGGACTAACTGCGGTTAATACTTTTTCACCGAGAGCCTTGTCTTTTATCCTGTCGGTAAATTCCTTTGCAATTTTATAATTCACATCGGCATCTACCAATGCACGGCGTATGTCTTTTATTGTATTGGCGATGTTAAGGTCCGTAATTCTTCCCTGGCCCTTAATATTTTTAAACGCCGATTCTAGTTTTTCACTGAGACTTTGAAACATGTGTTCTTTCTATTATTCTTTTAGTAATGTATAATTTAGTTTGGTCCTTAGCGGGAAACTATAAGCGGTTGGCTGCAAGCTATTATGGTGCAACCAGAAGCTTAGCGCTGGTGGCTACATCGTAAACGCCGCATTTAAAATTTCCGCCTGTTCTTTCGCATGTATTTTTGAATAACCCGTAGCCGTAGCCGCACTTGCCTGCCTGCTGATGATATAAAAGTTAATATTCTTTAGATTCATGCGAAGGAAGGTAGCAGCACCCATGTTCATAGGTTCTTCCTGCACCCAATACCATATTGCTTTACTATATTTTTTGTATAATATGTCCAGTTGATTTTGTGGTAAAGGATACAGCTGTTCCAGGCGTATGATGGCAATGTCCGTCCTGTTTTCTTTCTGTTGTTTTTCTAAGAGGTCAAAATAAACCTTTCCGCTACAGAGTAGTACTTTGTTGATGGAAGCTGGCTCGGTAACTGCCGCATCGTCAATTACTTCTTTAAAACCACCGTTCGTAAAATCCGATAAATCACTGAAACTTCCCGGCAGGCGAAGGTTTGCCTTTGGCGTAAATTCGATCAAAGGTTTTCTAAACGGCCACGCCAACTGGCGGCGGAGTGCATGAAAGAAATTAGCTGCGGTTGTGATATTCGTTATCACCATGTTTAGTTCTGCACATTGCTGCAAAAATCTTTCCATACGGGCGCTGCTGTGTTCGGGGCCTTGTCCCTCGTAACCATGTGGCAGCAACATTACAATTCCGTTCATTCGTTGCCATTTTGTTTCCGAAGCAGAAATAAACTGGTCGATGATGATTTGAGCGCCATTTACAAAATCCCCGAACTGTGCTTCCCAAAGCACCAATGCATTTGGATTGGCCATGGAATATCCATATTCAAAACCAAGTACTGCATATTCGCTTAATAAAGAATTGTAAATCCGGAATGGTGATTGGTTTTCATTAAAATGATCCAGCCTGTTGTACTCGGCATTGGTATTTTCATCATATAAAACTGCATGCCGGTGGCTAAAAGTTCCCCGTTTAATGTCCTGCCCGCTCATCCGGACATCCTTTCCTTCCGTTAAAAGGCTTGAATAGGCAAGCAATTCTGCAGTTGCCCAATCAATTTTACGTTGGTCGGTATATAGTTTTACTTTATCCTGGATCAGCTTTTCTACTTTTTTCAACGGCTTAAAACCGGTTGGCCATTGCATCAGCCCATCGAATAATTTTTTAAGCTCACTCTCTTTAATGGCGGTTACAGGAGACCCAATAAAGTCTTCTGCTGTTGCCCTGCGAAGGCTTTGCCACCAGGTTTCTGATTTTTGGTATGTGTATGGTAAAGGATTTTGCTTGATTTCGTCCAGCCGGTTTTGTAATTCCGATAAAAAGTGTTGCTCCATTTGTTTAGCCAGGGCTTTGGCATCAGGTTCTCCATTCTCAATCAGGAATTGTGTGTACACTTCCCGCGGATTGAGGTGTTTGTCTATCAGCGCATATAACTGTGGCTGCGTAAACTTTGGTTCATCGCCTTCGTTATGGCCATGCCGGCGATAACACACCATATCAATAAATATATCGCTATTAAATTTCTGCCTGTAGAGGGTGGCTACTTCTGCTGCCTTCACCACAGCTTCGGCGTCATCACCGTTTACATGAAAAACGGGCGCCTGTACCATTGCTGCTACAGATGTACAATAATCTGCACTGCGGGCATCGTCAAAATCTGTGGTAAACCCAATCTGGTTGTTAATAACAAAATGAATGGTGCCGCCCGTGTAATACCCTTTCAATTTACTCATCTGTAAAACTTCATACACAATACCCTGCCCGGCCACAGAAGCGTCGCCATGAATAAGCAATGGAAGTATTTTATCAAAATCGCTGTTATACAATACATCTGCTTTACTCCTGGCAAACCCGATGACCAATGGGTCTACTGCTTCCAGGTGAGACGGATTAGGACAAAGTTTTAAATGTATTTTCTTGCCTGAAACAGTATCAACATCACTACTGAATCCCAGGTGATATTTTACGTCACCCGTTCCCATCGTGGTATCCGGTGTAGCTGTTCCCTCAAATTCTGTAAATATTTGTTCGTATGTTTTGCCTAAAATATTAGCGAGTATGTTTAACCTTCCCCTGTGGGCCATGCCAATAACAACTTCCTCTACATTGTTGGCAGCCGACGTATTGAGTATGGCATCCAGCGCAGCGATGGTTGTTTCGCCCCCTTCAAGGCTGAATCTTTTTTGACCGACGTATTTTGTGTGCAGGAATTTTTCAAATATAACTCCCTCATTTAACTTTTGAAGGATACGTTTTTTCTGTTCTATGGCAACCGGTTCGAGGAACGTTTTTTCTATGGCATTGGTTAACCACTCAACCTTTTCAGCATTTTTAATGTAAGTAAATTCTGCACCGATGTGATGGGTATAAGCCCGCTGAAGATGTGCTACAATATTCTTGAGTGTGGTTTTACCAATATTTGCGAATTTACCGGCTTCAAATTCTGTATTTATATCCTGGTCTGTTAGCCCAAAGTCGGACAATTCCAAATTCGCATGACGGTTTTTTCTTTCCCTGATAGGATTCGTCTTTGCAACCAGGTGCCCTTTTTTCCGGTATGCCTGGATCAATTTGTAGACGGCAAACTCTTTCTCTAAACCACCACTATTGGTTGCAGCAGGCTGGCCGTTCTGTTTACCAGGCATAAGGGTAGTTGAAGCGGAGACGGCAAAATCGAAACCCTCAAAAAATTTACGCATTTCAGTATCAATACTTTCCGGATCTTTTACAAAATCGTTGTACATGTTTTCAATGTAACCAGGATGAGCATTGGTAATAAACTGGAAATCCTTCATTGGAGCGTTTAATTTTATTCTAATTGTATTAAATGGGTGGCAAATATCGGTTTTTAAATTCAGGAAATTGAGTGACAACTCATAAAAAATAAAGGCATTATGCCTGTTGTTGAGATGTCAACTCAAGGGATTACATTGATCCAACGGAAACTGCCAGGATTGCCAGGCTTTGGTATTTTGGAAAAAAAATCTGCCGAATGGCATATTATCAAATGTGATTCCCTATCTTTGCAGCCCAAAAAAAGAATTAAATGGCAAACCATTCAGCAACTAAGAAAGATGTCCGTCAAAGCACCAAACGCAATGAGCGCAACCGCTATTACGGAAAAACTACCCGTAATGCGATTCGCGACATCAAGGCTTTAGAGGAAAAGAAAGCAGCCACAGATAAATTACCAACGGTTGCTTCGATGATCGATAAACTGGCAAAACGCGGCACCATTCATAAAAACAAAGCCTCTAATCTTAAAAGGAAACTTGCATTAAAGGTGAACGCTTTAACCAAGTAACTACATTGATGTGTAAATTTATATTGAGCCTGCTACCCGTAGCGGGCTTTTTTTTATGCCCGGTGCGGCCGCAAACCCAGGTAAATCTGAAAATTGAAATATCTTGTAACAGCTAAATAATACCTGATGAAATATTTCTACCTGTTAATAATTGCAAGTTGTTTCTCTTGCCCAACTAATGCGCAGCAATCTTCCTTTGAAAAAAGCGACGGCCAGAAGACCGCAACTTATTTTGAAGCAATTAGCTGGTATAAGGAACTCGACACCAGGTCACCCAAAATACTTCTAAAAAAAATGGGTAATACCGATGCAGGCTATCCATTGCATTTGATAATGGTTAGTGCGGATGGGAAATTTGACCCACCGAAGTGGCATAAACAGCGCAAGGTGGTGATCCTCATTAACAACGGCATACACCCGGGCGAACCTGACGGGATAGATGCGAGTATGATGCTGGTGAGAGATATTGGAAACGGAAAAGTGCACTTACGACCGAATGTGGTCTTGGCGGTTATCCCCGTCTACAATATCGGCGGTTGCCTTAACCGAAACGCACACACGAGGGTAAATCAAAATGGGCCGGAAGAATACGGCTTTAGGGGGAATTCGCAAAACCTTGACTTAAACCGGGATTTTACAAAATGCGATAGCCGGGAAGCCAGGTCCTTTGCACAGCTCTTTCATTACCTTGATCCTGACATTTTCATCGATAACCATGTAAGTGACGGCGCCGATTACCAGCATACAATCACGCTCATCACTACGCAGTACAACAAGCTGGGGCCAATACTGGGAAAATGGCTCAAAGAAAGTTTTGAGCCGGGCATTTACAAAGGCATGTCTGTTAAAAAATGGGACCTGGTTCCTTATGTTGATTTTGAGTCTACGGATCTCAGCAAAGGAATGAATATGTTTAATGAAACACCCAGGTATTCATCTGGCTATGCGGCACTTTTTAATACCCTTGCGTTTATAACCGAAACGCATATGCTAAAACCGTATGATCGAAGAGTTAGATCAACTTACGACATGCTAAAAACCTTCATTGAGCAGGCGGCCCCAAATTCGGAAACACTCATCAGTTTCAGGACAATAGCAAAACAGTCATCCTTGATACAAAGAGAATTCCCGCTAAGCTGGAGCCCTGATACGACGAGGTTTTCTGAAATCTCTTTTAAAGGCTACGAAACTGATTCTGTAAAAAGTGAAGCGACAGGTTTGCGAAAAATGTTTTATGATCATAGCAAACCTTATACCCGAAAAATAAAATTTTTTGATGTCTTCAATCCGGATAATGTAATAAAAAAACCTGTGGGATATATTATTCCGCAAGGTTGGTATGCAGTGATTGATTTATTAAAATTAAACGGTGTTGTTCTAAAACAGTTTGCCCATGACAGCAGCATGCTGCTCGACGTTTATCACATCGCTGAATACAAATCGTATACACGACCTTATGAAAAGCATCACAAAAATTATGGTGTAAAAACATCGTCTTCCAAGCAATTGATTTCTATTTTAAAAGGCGATTTTTTAATTGAATTAAACCAACCAGCCAACAGGTATATTATTGAAATGCTGGAACCAACCGGCGACGACAGTTTTTTTGCCTGGAATTTTTTTGATGCCATACTACAGCAAAAGGAAGGATATAGTGATTACCGTTGGGAAGATTTGGCTGCGGAGGTTTTGAAAAATGATCCTGTTCTAAATGAAAAACTGGAGATAAAAAAAACTGCTGACCCGGCTTTCGCAGCAAACGCAAGTGCACTTTTGGATTACATTTATAAAAATTCGATATACTATGAAGCAGCCCATCTCAGGTACCCCGTTTACAGGATCAACAATTAATAATGAACTAAATCCGAATGTTTGATATGGCTTAAAAACTATTAAAATAGCAGTTCCTGGTACAGCATTTCTCATCATTTTCCCCTACCTTCGCTGCCCGTTCAGAAAAAACGGGCTAACAATTTTATTTTACAAACAAAAAACAGGGAAATGAGCAACTACGAATTGATGGTGATTTTTACCCCTGTGCTTTCTGAGGAAGAATACAAAGCTGCCCAGAAAAAATACGAAGCCCTCGTTAAAGAAAACGGCGGAGAAGTAACGCACAGCAAACCATGGGGACTAAAATCACTGGCGTATCCTGTAGCCAAAAAGACAACAGGTCTTTATTGGGTTATGGAGTATACAGCGCCAACCAGCTTCAATGAAAAGTTGAAAATTCAACTTTTACGTGACGAATCAGCAATGCGTCACATGTTCACTGTACTCGATAAATACGCCGTTGAGTACAATAACAAAAAGAAAAGTGGCGTACAATATTCAGGAAACGAAAAAGCGGAGGCATAATCATGGCAAAGACTAACGAAATCAAGTACTTAACAGCCATTAAGGCTGAGAAGCGTCCAAAGAAATATTGCCGCTTTAAGAAAATGGGCATTCACTACATTGATTATAAAGATGGTGATTTCCTAAAGAAATTCCTGAACGAACAAGGTAAACTATTGCCACGCCGTATTACCGGAAACTCCTTGAAGTTTCAGCGTAAAGTGAGCGAAGCAGTTAAGAAAGCCCGCCAAATGGCCATCTTACCTTATGTAACGGATCTAATGAAATAGAATTGATGACGACTAGAAAGGTCTGGTTGAGATCATTTAGTTGATTGAGTCAACAATAAAGTTTTTTAAATATCAGGGTCTTTTCCGTCTATCTCCTTTTAAGGGTAGGACTAGGGTAAGGCTTATTTTTCACCACCCTAACCCCTTGTAATTATCGGGAGAAAGTTTCGCTTTCGGCGGGATTGGGTAAAAATGCAACAAAATGCAGGTAATATTAATTCAAGACGTAAACAATCTGGGTGGCGTAAATGAACTCGTGACAGTGAAGAATGGTTATGGCCGTAACTATCTAATCCCCAGTAAATTAGCAATTGAAGCCAGTCCGTCCAACATGAAAATGATGGAGGAAAAAAAGAAACAACAAGCTAAGAAGGAAGCTAAATTATTAGCTGAGCTTAATAGTGTAATTGCAGTTCTTAAAGAAGGCACATTGAAAATAGGGGCTAAAACAGGCACCAGTGGTAAAATCTTTGGTAGCGTTACGTCCGTTCAGATAGCACGCGCTATCAAAGAGCAAAAAGGGTATGAGATCGATCGTCGACGCATCAGCATTCTTGATGAAGTGAAGGAGTTGGGCAGTTTTAAAGCCAAAATCGACTTCGGAAATGGAAACGAGACTGAAGTTGAGTTTGAAGTAATTGCAGAATAACTTTTCTAAGAGATAAAATGAAAGGCTCACTTAAAATAGTGGGCCTTTTCTTTTCGCGAATACTGGCACAAACGGCAGCCAAATAGTGCATATTAATTTTAATAAAAAAACTACCTGTTTTAACCGGAAATACCTATCTTTATTATGTACTTAATGGTTTTAGTTTCTTTGCTATTGGCTGAAGTAGCTTTTTTGAAGTCGGATTCAGTTCATTGTTAACAACTAAATCATTCTTTTTTTATTATTTTTTAAACGTTTTTACAATGAACATTTACGTAGGAAATCTAAGTTGGACAATGACCGATGAAGATTTAAGCAATCTTTTTACTCAGTATGGTAGTGTTACCAGCGGTAAAATTTTGAAAGACAAAATGAACGGCCGTAGCAAAGGTTTTGGTTTTGTTGAAATGGAAGACGATGAAGCAGCTCGTACTGCAATCGCCAACCTAAACGAAACAGAAGTTATGGGTCGTAAATTAATCGTTAACGAATCACAACCACGCCAGGAAGGTGAAGGTGGGTACAAGAAGCGCACTGGTGGCGGTGGCGGATATGGCGGCGGCGGTGGCGGACGTAGCAGCGGCGGAGGGTATGGCGGCAGCGGTGGCGGTGGCGGACGTAGCAGCGGTGGTGGATACGGCAGCGGTGGTGGTCGCAGCAGTGGCGGCGGCGGTGGTCGTAGCAGCGGCGGCGGCGGCGGATACAACAGGGATTATTAATATTCAAGTTATCTCCTAATAAAAAAAATCCTTCACTGAAAAGTGGTGGATTTTTTTTGCGTTTTTTTAAATCAGCGTACTTCAGCGCGCTGTCTGCAAAGTCTTACAATAAATATTACCTACATCTTTTTACATGCTGTATTTTTCGACATCTCACTTGTAAATAAAATTGCTTACTTTTTCCAGCCTTATGCAGAAAATATATTTCATTTTATTCTTTCTTTTGGAACATCAATTGATTACTGCCGCCAATGATACAAGTTGGTTAAATAAAAAATGGCATGCCTGCAATAAAGATACTGCAGTCTATTACAGCCTTTCAAATAAAGTGGATACAAGCTGGCATAGGAAAATTTATTATGTTACCCCTTGTAAACTTTATATGGAAGGAAATTATACAGATTCATTGTGTAGGATAAAAACGGGGCATTTTAATTGGTTCAATAAGGATGGAGGACGGGAAAGCTCGGCCTTGTATCAGAAGGGTAAGCCCCTTAACATTACTCATTTTCATTCTAATGGAAAAATAAAAACCAAGCTTGATTACGATAACGCTTACGGTGCAATCTATGTAAATTCCTGGGACGCAAATGGAAATGAATCTCTGATAGATAGCTTTTATAATGATGTATTTGGGCACGAATGCCATGAGGATACTGCTTTTTCAAAAGGCATTATCAATAAAGAAGATGACATTTGGCACCTGCGATTTTTTTATCGAAGGAATGACAGTATCATGATTAATTCATTTTATAAAGAAAGGCTTTGTAAAACAAGAATAAACTATTGGGTGCGGTATTACAAAGGAATTGCAATTGATTCAATAACCTACAGCAGTAATGGAAAAAAAATATTAGAATGGTTATATACCAATGAAGGGATTAAGAACAAGATAAAAACCTTCGATTCCGGAAAGCTGGTGAATGAATTATATTTTCATAAAAACGGGCAGAAAAATTACTACAAAGAATATGACAGCACCTGGAAAATAACCATGGCAAAAAACTGGGATGAGCATGGACAGGAAATAGCTGTGGATAGCCTGATAAAATACCCGCAACCAATCGAAAATGAAGGGAAATGGAAACAGCAATTGATTAAAAAGATTAACGACAATCAATCGTTTAGCCGAAAAGAAAAAAAAGATTTCTACGGAACAGTTTATATCGGTTTCATCATTGACAGCAACGGCAATCTTGACAGTGCCCTAATAACAACAGCTTCAACTTTCCCGAAAATGGATACAGTTATTTTAAATATTTGCAGGCAGGAGCATACATGGAAGGCCGGTACATACCATGGAAGAAGGGATTTATTTCGGATGAGGGCCTATTTTTCTTTTGTAGCCGGAAAACTGGTTGATTATAAACCTTACTATTGATAAGTAAATGAAAAAATCATTTTAAGTCTTTTTGTGTTTGTTTGCTGATACTTTTGTTTGTGTCGAAAATGACAGCACATGGCTAAATAAAAAATGGCATACCTGGAATTAAAGACAGCGCAACCTCTATTCACTCGTAACAACAAAAGAAACGACCTGGCGGCTTCAGATCTTTTTTGTTAGCAATACTGAACGCTTCATGATTGGATATTTTGAAGCTGCGGCACGTTCAAAAAAAAACGGAATGTTCCCGAGGTATAACACCAGGGATTCCATTACGAATTCTATGTTTTATGAAAAAGGAATACCAGGATATATTTGCAATTTTCACGAAAATGGAAAAAAAATGGTGGTCGTTGACAATGAAAAAAATATCACCACTTATTTAAATTCATGGGATGCTGACGGCAACGATGTAACAGCCGATACTTTTTCCAATAACGGCCTGAGCCGTAATTGTCATCAGGACACCGCATGCAGTAAACAAACAGTAAACCTGAATACAGTTTTTGGTATTGTCATTTTTACAATGTGAAAGCTGATACACGCTTCTACGCATATTTTTTCAAGAAACGATCAGGCAAAACCCAATTACAATATTTGAGAGAATTAATAAGAGATGATACGGTAAAAAAGTAAGCCCTTTAAGCTTTTTATGGCAATGCTTTTATTGATTTTTTTACTGAGGAAAATGGGAATATCGGGGATATTTTTGTAGAGGAAAGTTTGATTTATCCACAAAAGGTCAGCCTGATATTAAACGCCTGCAAGACAATTTAACATTGGAACCCATGCACTGTCCATGGAAGACCGGAAAGATTTTTCGGAGTTCATTACTTTTCTTTTATAAATGGAAAAGTGATTCAGTATCAAACCCTGTATTAAATGCTTTAATATTTTCACCATTATCATTGCGCATTGCATAAAAAACCCGGCATGAAGCCGGGTTACAAAATACAAATCGGTGTAACGTTATTCCTTGTACCAATCTTCTGTGGTGGGCATGGCAAATGGCTTTGTAAAAAAGTTATTCATTATTTCAAGGAATTGTTCCCTTTTCTCCCATGCCCCGCCGTGAGTAGACCCTGGCAGAATACACAATTGCGAATTGGGTATATTTTGAAATATTTTCAAAAGATGTTCCGGGCGAATCACATCCCTGTCGCCTCCCATAATAAGACAAGGCGCTTTGATGCTGTTGAGTTTTGAATAAGGGATATTGGGATAATCACGCATCATTTCGTATAATTTCACCTCGTGTTTATCAGTGGAGGTTTTAATAACCCGGTTGACGGCCGTAACAGCCCAACCAAAAACGGCGGCACTATCCGGTTGAATATTTGGTGCATACGCTACGACCCGCTTTACTTTTTTAGGGTAATCCATTGCCAGGAGCAGGCATAGTATAGCACCATCACTTTGTCCCCATATAAATACTGAATCAATATTCAGCTGATCGAGAAGCGCATTTACATCAGCGGCCATCTGGTCGTAGGTAAGTGGCTTATCAGTGTCGGTAGAACGCCCCTGCGAACGGCTGTCGATGGCAATCACTTTGTATTTTTTAATAAGATCCGGATAGTGGCTTGAAGCGTTTTCAATAGAACCGCCGTTGCCATGCAGTACCACCAACGGTGAGCCGTCACCATAAATTTCATAGTAAAGTTTGATGCCATTCACCTCTGCAAATTTTCCTGCCCTTTTATTGTAACCATAATTTGGAACACCAGTTCCCGTAATCTCAAGTACAGCACTTTTTGATACGGCATCCATTAACACGACAGCTTTAAAAAGATCATTGACACCACTTTTACTTTCTGGTCTTCCAACTCCACTTCCCCATCCCTCCATACCTTTTTCAAAGTCGGCGTTGTAAATAGTTACCCACTTATTCTTTTCTTTTTCTACTTCAACTTTAAAATTATCGTAATAAAATTTACCATTCTTTTCTACAAGGGCCCCAATTACAAGCTGGTTGGCAGCCGAATCAATTTTGCCCTGGATAGTATAGGTCTTCCAATTGCTGTTGCGTATAGGTTGCTTCATCATGTTTTCAAAAAAGCCGGTACGGTTTGGATTGTCAACCCTGGCCCACAGCCTGGCTGATGCGCTGTCGTCTTCTACCGCAGCCTTCACCTGCGCCTGCAACCTGAAAAGATTTCCTTCGTATCCTTTGGTTGAGATAATGTGAGACCAGGATGCCCAATTTTCCTGTGCAAAACTTTGCTGGCAAAAGCCAATACTAATTAACACGGCAAGTAATAATAAATTGCTCCTGTAATTCATGACAGCTGTTTTGTGGTTAAAAAATATCGTTCTGATTCCTGTACAAGAAAGAAATTACAAATTATTTAAGTTGCATCATTAGCGCCGGCGTTCTTCGAAGTAATGCATTCATTGATACTTTGGAGGCAATCAAGGTGTGCCGTTCGTAGCCTTTAAAACACTCACCGTAAAACCCGAATGGGCTAATTTCCTGTTAAGAACATCCGTGCTAAGATTAAAAATACAATGTTATTCTAAATTTTGATATATTGTAAAACGTGAAAATTGATGCAAAATTTGAGTGATTAAGGATACATCAATGCGTCATCGTCACTTTATAATACGGCCCGCCAACCGGGTAATAATATTCATAAACAAAAATATCAGCATCGAGTTGAAGGATGGTCCAGTCTTGAGTTTGATTGTAACTTCCGAGATTTTTTATAACTGATAAATGCGTTTGATCATTGGTGAATCCGAATGTTCCCATGCCCAGTAGTTGGGGGTCGGAAGGGTTACATTTTTCAGAACCGCCATCTATAATAAAACTATATGTTGAAGTAAAAGATGTTCTATTATCGAGGTTGCATGGCTCCAGGCTAAAGTAATCAACCTCCCATGGATCAGTCGGTGCCGATCTTTTAAGAACATTGGTTTCGAACCAGCCACCATTTTGAGTAAGAAAATTTATCTTCGTAGCATCTGCTGTTGTCTTATCTTTTTTACAAGAAAAACAAAAGAGCGTGGAGATGAAAAGGGCCAGACATAATTTTTGCATACCGGAAAATTTGTACGGCCCAAGCGCAAGGGGCCTGTAATAAAATGTTTTTTGAAAGATAAGAATTATTTAAATCTAAAAGCGATGGAAGTGAGGCTATCTTAGTTTGCTTTTGGCCCGTGAACACCAAGGGTGACTTTTTCTACTCCGAACCGCAGTGCCGGTAGCTAGTATTTCTGTACATTTGTTTTACAATCTGTTCACAAAAATGAATTCTACCTCTTCAGCACTCAATACTTTATTCAACAGGATTCCCAGGAGGCATAGTACGGATAATGTAAAAGAGATGTATAGCATCCTCAATGATTACGAGGAATGCCTCAAAAATATTGAAGCAGAAAATACCTGGTATGAAAAAAATACGGCAATATACTTCGATGAAATTGAAGCCGTGAGAATGCTGGTAAAAAAATCCACGGATAACAAAGCATCAAAAAAGAATAAGGATACATTTTTTGATGAAGCCTCGGGTGCCCTGAAAGACGGCATTCAATCGTTAATTGAAGTTTACGCTGATGGAACGATGACCGGTTAAGTGTTCATGCACTTTAATCTTCATTCCCCAAAAAAATCATTACGCCTGCTTTTTTGGCGGCAGGTCAAACGCAATTGCATCATGTTCAAAATGATTTCGATGAGATCCATCACAAAATGGTTTGTTTTTAGAAAGGCCACATCGGCATAAACTTACTACTTCTCTTCCCTGTAGATTGTACAGTACGCCATTTTTATCGGCAATTTCAAAATCTCCTTCAATCTTTAATGAACCATTATTTAATACGGTAATTTTTGTATTCGCCATATGTTGATTGTTTATTTAAAGATACCGGATATTATGGTATGGAAAATGAAGGCTGGAATTTTGGGCTACGGCGAGGATGAGAAATTGTCCTCCATTTCCATTCAGGAGCAATCATAGTGTCAATTCTTGATTAACTTGTTTACACTAATTTACAGCCTCCCAGCTATAAAGAATGGGATCAGGATTGATTTTTAATTGGATCGAAAACTACTGCTAACATCACGCTCGTTTAAATTTAAGTATGAATATTCATTTTTCGTTTAGTGTTATTCTCTTAATTATAGGCATACTCGCTGGTATATTGTCCGCTATTACACTGCTTTTCGAAAAGTCTAACAGGGAAGCTAACAGGTATTTAACTGCATTGGTATTGGTTTCACTCGGCTCTCTCTTTCATAATTTCCTGATAGAAACCACTATTTACAACCAGTATCCTCAGCTTTATTTTTTACCCGTCTTATTGTCTTTTGGCATCGGCCCACTGCTTTACCTGTATATAAACAGGCTAATCAATCTTAAACCTTTGAGAAGCAGGAGTGTGTTTTTTCATCTGCTGCCGCTGATTATCCAGTTTGTATTTTATGGTATTTGTTTTGTTCAAAATGGCGCTGCCAAATACCATATCTATTCAAACTTGTACCAACCTCTTATAAACCCTCTTCAAAACCTGGTAGTTTATTGCTCGGTTTCGATCTACATTTATCTCTCTTTTAAAGAAATTCATTTTTTCAAACGACAAGTGAATGACTATTATTCCAACAACAGCAAAATTGCATTGCAGTGGCTGAACAGATTACTATACCTGTTTATGCTGTATTACATGCTTTCAATATTATTCGTAATCATATCCTATTCTTTTAATATTTCCTCCAATTATTTTCCGGCTGATCTCCTCCGATGCATCATCATTTTTACCATTGCTGTGTTTGCGGTAAAACAAAACAGCCTTGTTGATATTCAGCATAATCTCCATTCAGTTATTGCAGAACAGGTTGAACTGCGTGAAGAAGGGTCGACAAAAGCGACTGCTATCCAACTGCCAGAGCGGGAAATAACAGGCGAAGAAGCATCTGCAAAAGCAAAAGAGGTAAATCCAGCCCTGCTTAAAAAGATCATCGAAGTGGTAGAAGTTGAAAAATTATACCTCCAGGAAGAATTAACTATTGCAGACCTTGCAAATAAACTGGGGTATAGCACAAGGACGATTTCTTTTTCCATAAACAGCGGACTAAAAAAATCATTTTCCCTCTTCATAAATGAATACCGTGTAAACCTTTTTAAAGAAAAAAAAGCTTCCGGGAAATTCGATCACCTAACGATCATGAGCCTCGCTTATGATTGTGGCTTTAATTCAAAGTCAACCTTTAACCGGATCTTTAAAGAAATAACTGGTTCATCCCCTAAGGAACAAAAAAGCTCCTAAAAATAGGTGCCAGATCCGGAACTGGTTCATCCAACCAACTATCAATCAGTCATATAAATGTTATCTCGTCATTTGTCCCAGATCACGATTCAGGGCGTTAAAGGCTATGCACCGATCTATTTTTGTGTTTCAACATTCAAAAGAAAACATCATGAAACACATTATTATCAATCTCGTTATTCTGTTATTAACCCTGGCTTCCTGTCAGCAAAAAAATGCCCGGCCTTTGGAAAATACGGTAAGGGAAACGAAGAATTTTTCCGCAATAGAATTAAATTACGAAGCAGGCAAAAGCGCTGCCGGGCGGCTATTCCCGGACAAATTAAGAGATTTACCGAACGAAATAATCGCAACACATTATCCCAATCCCTGTTCTGCAACCCTGGAAGACAGTATGTATATCTGGAAACACAATACAAGCATTCAGACAAAAGAGGACATGCAAATCGTTGAATATGGCAGTTTTGTTTTCACTGAAAAAGGATGGTATCTCAGAGTGAGCATGTCGCCGGCAGATTTTGAAAAATATTATAACTGCAAAGGAGGACTGCTTAAAAAAGGCATGTTATATACAGACGATGCCAGCTGGCGAAGGGATAAGAGACTTATTGCCGGTGATGCCATGTGGTATTATATCGCAAAGGATAAAAACGGGCGGTTGCTGAAGGGAACTGCCCCAATTGAAACAGAAGGCAAACTTGTAAATTCAACTGTAAAAACCGCAGCTGTAGCGAAAGCGTCTATTGCCTGGACAGGTTACGGGGAGATCGGAAACTATAGCCTGACCGGAAATATAAAATTAAAAGGTGCTGAAGTGTCTATGGAAGCGGGCAGAATTATACAGGCAACTATCATCATAGATATGAAGAGCATCACGCACGATCAAAAACAACTGGAAGAACATCTAAAGGACAAGGATTTTTTTGATGTTTCCAGGTTCCCTGTAGCTATTTTTAAAACCGAAACGGTGGATTATAAAAATGCAGGCAACGCCATAGCGAAAGGTAGTCTAACCATCAAAGGAGTTACGAAACCAATTTCCCTTTCTTTGCAAATTAGCAACGCCGGAGATATTACTGTGCTCAAAAGTGAGATCAGCATCGACAGAACTGTCTTTGGTATAAAATACAATTCAAAAAGTTTTTTTGGAAATTTAGGTGACCAGGCGATTAAAAATAATTTTGACCTGGCTTTTGAGCTTAAATTAATGTAATCCAGAAACGGGATAATTCACCGCTCACGCCGTCACCTACGCTTTAGTTAGTCAAACCAACTTCGGCTAACCAATGGCTGCGGTATGTGTTTCCTTCACGAATCATCAACACTCAAAAGACCGGCTGATGGGAATTTTTAACGCAAATGAATGTTAGCCTTTAATTAACCAGGGATGCGATAAAGTATCATTTTTTAAGTATTAATAACATACCGTCATATTTATATTATTTCCTGCTGGTTCTGTTAAGTTCAACTGGTAGATGCCATGAGGTAACTTTTTATCGAATGTAATTGTTAGCGTACCACTTCCAACTTCATTTTGTATTCTACTAACAAGTAGCTCCTGTCCAAAGTTGTTGAGCAATCTGGCAACATATAGCCCCACTGGCTTATTGGTCAATTGCAATTTTACAATGCCATCAACAATAGGATTGGGAAATATTTTTATTTCCTGCTTTTCTTTTTCAAAAAACACTTTTACAATATTTGTATATGTTTTCTTGCCATCCTGATCGACGGCTTTTATACGATAATAATTCCAACCCGCCAATGGCTGCTTATCCAAAACAACGTAATTCTGACAACCGTTGTTCCTGTTGGGTAGAGTAACTGAAACGGTTTCGAATACTAAACTGCTTCCTGCACGTTCAGTTTCATACTGCTGTATGCTTATTTCATGTTGCACCTTCCAGTTGATATAGATGTCGTTATTTTTACGAATAGCATTTATTGATGTAAAAGTCACCGGCACCGGCGCAAGCGTAGCAGAGAATATGATCCTGAATCGGTCGGCTGCATAAGAACCTGCGACATTGTCTACTAAGAAACTGACCACACTGTTTCCATTAAAATCTAATGCAGTTACCGTTTGAAGGTACTTGTCCTCCAGGAAACAAATTGATCCGGGATGCATTATTTGATTTGCATTAAACTCAAAACGGTAACGTTGACGTTTTGTATTTGTAAGGTTAAGCACCAATGTATCTTGTCCGGTTATACTATGTCTTTTTTCGACAACCAATAAAATATTAGCTTTTCTTATTGATAAGTTTTCAGCGTTATTTAAAGATTTCAGCGCATCATGGTCATCAATATTATTGCTATAGTTTTCATCAAAATTTATAAGCAGGCCGTCCGCCATGTACTCTGTATTATCAGCCTTCAAGCCAAATAAATTGATACGTAATTGCGCTGTTGCTGCCGCAGTATTTACAATAGCTCTGGAGTCGCTGCCAATTTTAGCAGCTTCATTAAAATTAATACTGCCGCCTAACGCAGTTGCCTGTACAAGAAATGCCTGGCTACCTTGTATTAAATTTTGGGCGCTGCCGGCAGGTCCATAACTTCCCATTCCGGGAGTGACGGTATAATTACTCCCATCATAAGAAAATGTCTGGTAAGCTCCATAACCCGAGCTGTTTCCGAGAAATGGGTCCCATATGTAGAAAAAATCTTTTAAGCCGGATTTCGCTATGTTGCGCAAATCCACGAGCGAAGTATAAGGATTCCCTACGGAGATAAATTCGTTGGCATTTGCAACGATTGCCGGTTGATCTCCTGTAAACAGGTAGCCTTTGGTACGTAGAATAGTTGGGGTAGCAGGTGAAGTAAAAGAATTTGCAGTTCTATCGCCTCTTATAAATGTCATATATCCACCGGGAATTTCAATATCGCTGGCATTTGTATTGGTGATGCCTACCCAACTGCCTGTAGCTTGATCCAATTTTTTGATCGACGGGCCATTTGGAGAATAGCGGTCAAAACCATCGACATCCCATGTAGGACGATCACTGGTGATTTGGATTCCATAACCTGCCACGGGGTTAGAGCCAGTATTGGTTGCTCCTTCTTGCCAGCTATCCTTAATCGTTTGTGTGCTGTTTGTTGGGATAGACAGGAAGTACCATGCCTTACGTGCCGGGATATAATGCTCTACAGTTACTTCCCCAGTAATGGTATTTCCCGTAATTACTCCAACGGTTGCAGTGTTAGATGCGGTTGATTTTAACGTCAACGCATCATTCGTATTCAATGTCATGCCGGTAGCACTGTAAGTAAGGGAATTATAAATATCCAGGGGGCCTGCAAGGGTAACTCCGGCTGCACTCAGGTTACTTATTATCAGATTATTTACCGCGTTATTTTGAAAAGTATTTTCAGCGATTACCTGGGAGGATGCACCGCTCATTTCTATGGTACCACTCCCGGCATTTAAAACGCCGGCATTTAAAATGGCTGCTTTTATTTGAAGCGTTGAATTGATGGTTAATGAGGCATCGGCTTGTATGACTAACGAGTCAACAACTGCAACACCTGAGTTGATGATAGGGAATACTCTTCCGGGTAAGAGGGTTGTTGGTATCCATGTTCCCATGACACCATCGGGAACGCCCCTTGTCCAGTTAACCGCTGCAAACCAATCAGCAGTTTCCCCGGCTCCTGTCCAGGTCGTGTTTATGGTACAACCCATAGGTATAGACGCAGTTACGCCATAAACAGAAACCGCGCCCGTGGTTGAAAACATCCTTCCATCCAGGATACCACCGGCACCCATAGAAATGGCACCATTGTGGGAGATCATTGTTCCTTTCATTGAAGTGGAAGCGGCCATAGATATGGCACCTTCTGCTACCCAAAATACGTTACAGGCCGAAGCGCCATCGACCAGCATGACTGAAGCAGAAGCTGCTGTAGTAAAGGCTCCTCCAATCTTAAAAATAAATATTGAATTGGGATCTCCCTGTCCATCCAACGTAAGTGTGTCGACGAACGATCCTGCTGCCGCCAACGCATATACGCCGGCATAAAGTATTTCCCCATTTCCCAGTACGGGCAGGTGAGCAGCAGTAGCCGTAATAAAGTTCAACTGATTATATGCTGCCAGCAAGTCTATTGAACATTGTGTCGTGGTGGGATCTGCTGTATGCAGGTTACCATTTACAGCAGCGGAATTAAAGCCGGTGATAGCTCCTTCGTTTGTACCAATATCACCTGTAAACTGAGAAATGCCCGTATTGCCTACTGCCCCTGTAACGGTGAATAATACAAACTTAGCGGCTGTGCCTAAGTTGGGCGCCTGCAGAACAGCTGAATCAGCAAAAGGCAATTGAAGGGTTGTTGATACATTATCAACCGCAACCGCACCGGTAGTAGATAACATTCTTCCTTCCAGCCTGCCACCTGCGCCAAGAGAAATAGCGCCATTATTGGCGATCAAAGTTCCTTTCATCGAAGTCCTTGCGGCCATAGATATTTCTCCCTCTGCTATCCAAAATACCCTACCCGCAGATGCCCCATTTACCAAGAGTATTGTTGCAGCAGCAGCAGTTGTAAATGCACCTCCTACCTTAAAAATAAATACTGCATTTGTATCAGCTTGCGCATCAAGTGTTAAAACGGAAACCACAGATCCCGCTGCCGCTAACTGATATACCCCGGCATATAAGGTCTCCCCGTTCCCAAGTACAGGTACATGGGATGCCGTTGTAACGGCAGCGCTTAATTGGGTATAGGCAGAAAGTAGGTCGGCAGTACATTGAGCTGTTACTGCATCAGCTATGTGTATGTTGCCGGAAACCACGGAGGTACCGAAGCCGGTAACAGCACCACTGTTGGTACCAATATCTCCTTTAATCCTGGAAATAGCGGTATTACCAACGGCCCCCCCGGAAGTATAGAGTACGAAACTTGCTACACTGCCTAAGTTTGGCGCCTGGGCAAAAATGTTGTTATAAAAGAATAACAGCAAAATGATGGTACCGACACTAAACACGTTTTT
Source organism: Ferruginibacter sp. (assembly GCA_014377385.1). Taxonomy (GTDB): domain Bacteria; phylum Bacteroidota; class Bacteroidia; order Chitinophagales; family Chitinophagaceae; genus Ferruginibacter. The sequence continues at coordinate 26,822 of JACMPR010000046.1, forward strand.
CATTTTATTTGGATTATATGGAAAAAAAGTATAGCCTGACCTAAGCCGGCAGAAGTGTAGCAAAGTTTACTTGTTGCTTAAAAAAGCAGCAAGTGCATAGCCTTAATAGTACATAAATTTTGCCCGGCTGTATGCCGGTGATGAGGTGTGTTAATGTGCTGAGGTTTATATGCTTCGCTTGCTTGCGGCTTGCCTGAACTAAAGAAAAAAAAACTTCATAGGTATGAATATGAATAAAGAAATTAAGATTTTGGTATGCAGTTGTGTTGAAGAGCACGTTATATAACACCAGGATAACTTATTTATTGTTTCTTTTGACTTTAAATATATTATCACTCCTGTATGAAACGGCATTTTTTAAAAATATGCTTTTACACATGGAGCCGGGAGATTTTCTAATGAACGGTCAATGCCGCAACGGCGTGTGAAGATTTAAAGATAGCTGAGCTCACTGGCATCGAGTTTAGTTAAGCTGAAGAAGGGTTTTATAGCTTTTTTGCATGCTGTGCCTAAAAGGCAAAATAGATTTACAGAAAATGAAATTGGGTTTTCGCTAATCAAGGTCTGGCCCAGAATTTATTTAGTAACTGGAGTTCCGTACAAGCCCGGGCTATTTTAATTTTAAGAGCCAATACTTTTTTCAAGTCCTTTTACATTCATAAAAGGATGTAACATATTTTACCATGATTATTACAGCCTGCACAGCGTGTTTTGAAGCTACAAAGCTGTGCTACATCTGTTATATATGTATTTAACGGCAACAAGTAGTTGTTATTTATAGCTTGACGACTTTAGCAGCTTTAAAACTTCCATTGGGTTGTATGAAAGTAAGCTCGGCAATTTCTCCTTTGACATTGCCGGAAAACAAAAGACTGTAGCCGGTTAAGCTCTTTATTATAAATTTGTCTTTCCCGGTTGGTGCCAGTTCATATTCCGGTTGCCCAGGCACAAATACATATAGGGTATTTTCTCCTTTTACGTAAACTTTTACCACGGTACCACCCAAAGAATAATCGCCCGTATATCTTTGAAGACTATCCTTAGGCAGCGGTGTTGTTTTTATCCCTTTTGTAAATACGATGGGTTTTACTGAACCTTCCAAAGGAAGAGATGCGGAGACAATATTCCCGGCTTCGTCCATCTGGAACATAATTTTCAGTCCTTCGGCACCGGAGGTATCATTATCGGCCACATTTTTATTATCCCAAAGATTAAATACATCATAATTGTTATGCCTCAGGTAAAATTGTTGACGCGGTAAATTGATAAAGAGGGAATCTTTTTGTGCAACAATCTCAAAAGTTTCTTTGCCACCTGAAGTATAGGAACCGGTGTATTCTTTCAATGGATGCGTAGGGGAAGTTTCTCTCTTACGATCAGCGGCTGCAGATTTCTTTGCTTCCTTCGCCTTGTTTCTTCCTGCAGTATCTGCACTAAAAAATTGCGATTGCCAGTCGCGGTATTTGAGGCCAAGCAACCGATCGGCCATCAGGTTCCTTATCATCCCCGGGACATTGGATCCATTTTGGTTGCACAACACCACGATGCCGATACTGTCTGACGGGAAAAAACAGGTACTGGCGCTAAAGCCATCGATATTGCCGCCATGCTCTACCCGGTAATGGCCACGGTAACTTGCAATCATCCAGCCGAACCCATAATTCGACAGGAAATTATCGGGCCTTTCTTTAGAAGGCAATGCGCCGCCGATTACCATTTGCGAACTTATTGCTTCGCCAAGATAGGGAGCAGGTAAGATTTCTTTGCCGTTATACTTTCCGCCGTTAACCCAAACCGTTAGCCATTTGGCCATATCGTTTACGCTGCTGTTTATACTTCCGGCAGGTGCCATTCCGCTTATATCGTAGTATTCCGACCTCTTGATGATACTGTCCTGCTTTAATCCATATCCTACGGCGATATCTTTTGCTTTCATCCATTCCGAAAGGGATACATTTGAATTGGTCATTCCCAATGGTTCAAACAGCCGCTCGCGGATATTATCCTCCCAGCTTTTACCAGTGATCTTTTCAACCACAACTCCCTGGAGCAGGTACATGAAATTATTGTATTGCCATTTGCGCCGCAAAGGTTCAGATGGCTCCATGTATTGTATCCGCTGCATTAATGTATCACGTGAAGCGGAAGGAAAATAATACCACGAATAATCATAACGCGAAATACCGGTCCGGTGACACATCATGTCACGCAACGTTATGTTATTATTCATATCATTGTTGAAAAAATTAAGTGCCGGTAAATAATTGCGTACAGGTTTATCAATGTCTGCCTTACCATCATTGGCAAGTAACCCCACCAGGGAAGCCGTAAATGCTTTTGTGCAGGAGCCGATGGCAAATTGCGTATTGGCCGTTACAGGGGTTTTTGCTTCCCAGTCTTTATACCCAAAGCCTTCAGCATATACCAGCTTGTTTTTTTCTATAACTGCTACCGCAAAACCCGGGGCCTTCCATTCTTTAAGTACACGGGCAAAAGCGGTATCAAGTCCGGCGAAACGTTTCTCCGTAAAGTTTTTCTTTTGGGCAACGCAGGTCAGCGCAATCATGCAAAAAAGTAAAGCAGTTATTCTCTTCATAAAAAAGTAGTTAGTATGTTAACATCTAAAACGTAAGTTATAGAATACAGCAGGAATACTCGTACAAAAACTAATTTATTGTTTCTTTCAGGTATTTGAGGCCTGCACGACTATACAATTTTCGTGGATGAGTGACGTATGGACACCGGTCAGAAGCAGTGCGCCAATAAAAACATGAAATAAAATTGATCCCTTAAAGATAAACCCTGATGTTTTTTTAATTATTTAATACCAATGGTTACCCATCTAAGTCCATTTCCAATCCCACCAAATCCCCTTATTTTTTGCATCGGAACCATCAGAGAATTTTTTGAAATATCCTTCATTACTTCTGTTAGTGCAAGAAAACTTTCTTGTTGCAGGTCGACAGCAACCGTTCGTTTTACGGAACCATCGGGGCTAATAATGGCGGCAACAAGCACTAAGTTTGAGTAATTTCCCGAGCCCGAAGCACTCTCTGATAAATCTTTTTTGAGGTTAGCCGGATTATCAAAGTAGGGCACACCAAATTTTAATTTACTATCAGTTGTTGCTATAGGAGAAATTATTTTAGATGAACCAACTTCAAGTGTTTCAGGATTTATTTCCAGAGCCAATACATTGGCAACTTCGCTTTTTTCCGGTTTCCGTTTTATGAATTAAAAAAAGCTTACCATTACTCTTTTTGAGCACCCGCAAATCTGTATAATATATCCCCTGGCGATCAGACAAACCAACACGCTTTAACCCGTGCATGGTTGAATCAAACTGAATAATTTCAGCTCCCCTGTAATAGGGTGTTCGCGTTCTTCCCTCTGTTGTAATTTCATGAGCAATCCACTTGCCGCCAATGTTAATCAGGTCTCTCCCTTCATATTTATTATCACTAAGTAGTGAAAGCGAACTTTAGATTTCCTGAGAATTGCTATACATAGGCAAAAGAAAAAAGCAGCATAGAAGCAGGGTATCTCCTTTAAAAAACATAAAAGAATTTTAGAATAAATATTATTTCGAAAATATATACGGATTTTAATTTCAATGCTACATTAAGAATCTATAACGGAGAACTGTTACAAATTATAATTGATCGTGCTTTGCCTTAAGAATATCGTCAATGATGTCAAGATGATGCTTGGCATGAATACACATAAACCGAATACTGGATTTATAATTCAGTAAACCCAGATATGGGTGATCAATAAAACTCCTGGGGTTTAATCCATCAGTCGCATTAATTTTTTCCTTTGCTATTTCCATGTATTTTTCAATTCTTGCCAGGCTTGACTTCTCCTTTGGCACAACCGATTTTGGCGCTTTTCCTTTTCCTCTCGGAATTTTGCACATCCCAAGTACAAGGAGCCGGTTTTTATTAAAATGACATTTATAATTAGCCGGATCCGATCTTACTAATTGCTCGGTGATGATGATGGTTGCTATTAAAGTATGCTCGATATGCCAGGCAACATTCACCGACGACAACTGCGGGTTGATAACTTCTCTGTGAGGAATTTTGGTTTCAAGTTTTTGTATCAGCAGTAATAATGTATTTAGCTTCATTTCCAATTTTTGGAGTTAGTAATCATCCTACAACAGGTCAAGAAGATTTATTGTTCGCAGGAATACTGCTGTGGATGGTAGTTATAATTTCACCCATAAACAGGTTGATATTTTACGTCTCCGGTTTAGTGTTTATCAACTTACAGGGAATCGAAATATCATTTGTATTTGCGGGTTTAAACCCTTTAAATTTTAAATGGGTCAATCCTAATGCCGTGACGTTTACCAGCGCAGTAGCCGTGCTACCTTGGTAGCCTGCACGTATCAATATTACACTGATTCTACAAACACCGCTTTAAAGTGTTTTTTGCTGCTGCAAATTATTTAATCTTGTTATTAAAAGGCGCCTGCCGATTCTTCAACAGCTGCAAACAATCTTTTAATTTAATTAAAAACAATAATAGCAATGGCCATCCGTTATATATAAATAATTGGGTTTATGTACGTGATTTAACTTTAGAAAAGAAAAACGTGTCAGTAGTCCCTGCTAAAAGTACTTTACAATTTAAATAACCTTACTCATGAAAACAAATGTTGCCCTTGCAATCGTATTATCATTTTTACTAAATGTAACTTCGGCTCAAACAGTACAAACCTGTTTGACGGAAAGTTTTAGTGGTCAAACTGCAGGCTGGACCTATTCACAGGGAGCTCACGTAGGAAACTATACAAATCCTACAGCTGCATGCGCTGAAGACCGTGGAATTATTACACCCGGCGTAGGTGGCAATAACCCCTGCAATATTCAAACACCAGAATTCATTTCTACAGGTGCGACAATGGTAGGTTTAACTTTTGACATCATCGTACTTAATGCAAATTTAAAATGTGATACCTGGAAGAATTATGCCTGTGAGACTTCTATTGATGTATTCTATTATGTGGCGGGGATAAGATACACCGGCATCATTGACCAGCCATTGCCACCAAACGGACCAGGAAATCCTACATCGGTTTCCTTAAGCTTTAACCCTGGAAATAATTTACAGCTTGGCACAGCATATAAAATTGAGATGTGCTTCAAACCTAAAAGTGGCGTGGGAAATTGTATCCAGCAAAACACCAAATATGTGTTTGATAATTTCAGGAATTGCGAAACATCCAGCCGGGCTATAACCCCAAATGAACGTTCAGCAAGCAATGGACATACTCAGCAGAATACGCCCATGAATGTAACGTCGGCTCAAACAGTGCAAACCTGTTTGACGGAAGGTTTTAGTGGTCAAACTGCTGGCTGGACCTATTCACAGGGAGCTCATGTAGGAAACTACCCGAACCC
>JACMPR010000047.1 GCA_014377385.1 Ferruginibacter sp.
AAACTGGCCATGATAAAAGTTCATGCGGCCATGAAGCAACATAATTTTCGTAGCAAAATGATATTGCAGGTACATGACGAACTGGTGTTTGATGTAGTTAAAGAAGAACTGAATGAATTAAAACCACTCGTATTAGAGTGCATGCGCAGCGCATTAATATTACCTAACGCTGTTCCTGTTGAAGCAGAAGCCGGGGAAGGTGACAATTGGCTGGAGGCACATTAGGGAATGTGAGTGGTGAGACGAACACTATTAGAGAAATTGGATGCAGCAGGTTTTGGAAAAGAAGAACTGACCACTTTACAAAAACTCATTGACGCTGAAAAAAGCGACTTGTTTGATGTGTTGGAATATGTGTTTAACAGCGACATAAAACCAATGACAAGAGAAGCAAGAGTTGCAGCAGCACAAGCGACAATTTTTGCATTGCTTGACAACAAACAAAAAGAGTTTATAGAATTTGTATTGAGCAAATACATTGAGACAGGTGTAGAAGAACTTGACCAGGAAAAACTACCAATCTTGCTGACAAACAAATATCAATCGTTAGAAGATGCCAAAGACATTTTAGGTGACGTTGCAAACATCAGCAGACTGTTTATAGAATTTCAACAGCATTTGTATAAACAGAAAGTAGCGTAATGACAGCCCACACACCAAGTCAGGCACATTTGCAAGTCACACAAAGCCGACACACACAAGCCAACCAAAAGAGCCTGCCTTGTTCCAACACTTCGGGAATACACCCTGCCACGGTGGACAGAGACTTTCAATTCAAATCACCAAGACTAAGGGCCAACAATCAACATGAACCGTGCAAAAAATCCAAATTAACTTTACAGTTTTTTATGGTTTTGCTAAATAACAATTTGTCTGACACAAGCTGTTGTTCTTTACTACAGCCAATACACGTTTTACACGCTTGTTACATATTGCAAGTAATGCCTGTTTACTCGTTTTTCTGTTTGTTCGTAAACGTTCGTAAAATACTGTGGGTGTTTTAAGACCCTCTTAGTTTTCCAATTGCAAATATCTAAGGCCAACTTTGTTTGGATTTCATTTAAGCAGTTCATTACCTGGCAAAAAAGAACTCAGCAGCACACATAATCTTCTATCGTTGCTCTAAAAGGTAAGGAATACCCAGCTTGAAAAATATTTTCTCAACCTGCAACACCGTATAACACCGTCCCCGTTTTTCGCCCAACTCCGGATGGAAGGGGATCAGCCATTTTCTTAGCGTTTTTTGTCCAATTTCGTAGATGCTGGCTAATTCTTTTATGCTGTAGGGCCGCACTTTTATTTTAACACGACCGTCGAAAGCTGATTGACTATAGTAATTCTGCATAGGTAACGAATTTATTTTCTATATGATTTTTAGTAAGGTAATTGTTTAAAAATGCTGTGTGATCCGGAGCGACGGCGTGCAACCACGAAAGAAATTATTAAAAAACAGGGTGGGTTCTATTTTTGTGTAATTACCAAAAAGATTAAATTGCCCGAGGCCGAGTTTAAAAGTGTGTTTATCGTAAAAATCACCCTTTCTTTTTACCAGGTAGCCCAATGAAATAAACGGATACAGGGTTGCTGTCTTTTTGGTATAAGGATCAATGGCACCCTGGCCGTAACTGGCAACAATAAAATTATTGGCGAATGTTTTTATTTTTCCCGCGGTATCTCCTGCAAACAAAAAATGCTTTTCATACCCGACAAAGTACTCTTTGTGCATTAGGTTTTTGTTGGAGACAAATGCTATACCGCCGCTTAGAGAAGTGACAAAATAATTTTTATAATTTTGAACATCAATTGACGGCCGCACCGCGATCAGCGTGCTGCCCCCGGAATACCCACGCTTTGATTGAGCGGAAATATCCGGTTCACTTTTGATATACATCTTTCCATCCTGGCGTAAAACCCATTTTCCATCTGCAGCCTCCTGCAACCTTCCCAGTTTTTCATTTAAATGGCCCTTGTAGGTGCCCAGTCCGTTGAGATCGTTTAGAAAAAAACTTATGCGGTAATAATGAGGCCGCGTTTTCTTATTGAATAAGGTACCACCGGGCTGTACCGGTAAAATACCGTTGATGATGATGGTATCCTGCACTACTTTCAACATCGACATCTCGCCGAAACTAATCACGAAATTGGAGACTGGCGGGTTGTGTTTAACCAGGCTAATCCGCTTAAGGTTGGGGCCGTCGATAGCGTATTCAATTCTCCGGGAGGAAGGTTCCCGTAATATGGAATCCTGGAGTGGTTCCATATCTGTAATAAATTCCTGCACAATTGAATCTATGTTAAGCAAATAATGTAAGTCGTTCATGGAGGAGATTTCTATGTCCATTTTATCCCGTTTGCCAAGGTCAAAAGTAAACCTGCGTTGGAACGGATTGTGCTGTAACTCAAAAACGCTTTGTTGATCTTTTGAGGACTGCGCAAAAGTTTGGCTAATGATACCGCTGAGCAGCATCACAAACAATACATTTTTTTTCATTTTCTAATTTTGAATGGTGGAAGATTTTTTTAAAGTGTGTTCCCTCGCAGGTGCAACGGCATTTCCATTATCTATTCCTGTTACTGTATTCAGGTATCGGCGCATCGGTATATGTTTGATAGTTACGCCGGGTGTAGTTTCGAAGTTATCCGTGATATCATTTATATGCTGCATTTTAAATGGTCTTTTTTCGGGTTGTTGTGAAAGCACATTTGTCCTGACCTGGTCAAATGAGTCTGGTTGAATTGATTGCACAACGAAGGGTGGAATTTTTACAGCCGTGTCAAATATCATTTTACCTTTTCTTTTATTTTTATCTGCTGTAAGGTTGACGCCCCTGGGCTCCTGCCCTGCTCTGGAAACTGAAGCGTCTTCAATTTTCTTACTCAACGCTATTGTTTTTTCAGTTGTATCAGCTGGCGTTATAACCTGGTTGTTCACGTACTTAGCCGGTACGATTTCGTTTTGCCGCCACCGGGAGCCAACAGCTATCATCATCAATATACCTGTGAGCCCTGCAGCGATCCGGTACATATTTTTTTTTCTCTTTCCGGGCTGTGGCCATAACCGGCGTTCCAGCTTTTCCCACGAATCTGCATTTACAGGAGAAGCGCCCGTATTGTCAAAGCTTTCCAGTTCGTCCACGCCTTGTTGCCAGTTTGTGTGGCTATTTAGATCCTTGTTTTCCATAATCGTTGCCATTGGTGATTAACATTTTTTGCAGCAAGCCCCTTGCTTTAAAAAATTGTGAGCGGGAAGTATTATCAGAAATCCCCAAAAGCGCAGCGATCTCCTTGTGTTCATAGCCCTCTATCGCATGCAGGTTAAATACCGTTCTGTATCCCGCAGGTAGGTGTATGATCATGCGGTAAATTTCTGCCGACGCCAACTTCTCCAGTACACTATCCCCCACCGGCACTTCAGCGGCTACAGGTTCTGTGGCCAGGTTAAAAGAGTTGGTTTTCCGCAGCTTCATCAGGCACTCATTTACCATGATCCGCTTTACGTAGCAAAATACCCCTGCCTCAGAAACATAGATGAACGTGACCAGTCCTTTAAAGAATTTGTAAAACCCATCCTGCATCACTTCTTCGGCGTCCTCATGACTCTTTATATACCGTTGGCATAATAGTTTTGATCTTGCCGACAACCGGTCGAAAAGAAGTTGGTGCGCAGTCTTGCTTCCATTTTTTGCTTCAGTAATGATTGCTGCTAAAGTCATGGATGTTTTGATAATGATGTAAATATAAATGCAGTTTTATTTGTTGGCGTTGCCTGGATGGAAAAATATTTTTTGTGCGGGGCCCGGCAAATTATCCATATCTGCATATAATAAAAAATACCGGGCCGCATCGCTGCAGCCCGGTTGTAAGGATATGGATTTAAAACGGGCCTTTATGAAACAAGGAACCGCCCTGTATGAAAGCTGGACGATACATCGATCTTATCCGATGTAATAAATGCGATCCAGGTTTCTACGCTTCTTCCGTTAAAATTGGCCACATTGATTTGCGCAGTTCTCGTACTGCGTTCACCTGCCGCCATCTTATAAACCGATTGGTTAAGCTCCGGGCAGTAAACGACAACGATGCAATTGTCTGTTGCATTCGACATTGCTACCCCGGCCTCATAGTCCCAATCTGCTTTCAGAATACCATTACCCGCGGTTGTTACCACAGGATTAATGGCGTTGTGCAATTGCCCCTTACTCACCAGCACTTTGCTGTAGTCCAGCGAAAACGCCGGATAGCTTCCCGTGATGGCATTGTCGTAGTTATAGGCAAAGGCGCTGTTCACCCCTGTCATCCTGATAGCTGAATCTTTAAAAGTTACTGTCAGCAACCTTCCTATCGTGGTTACAAATCTTACGAGCAGCGTAAATTTCGCCTGCTGGATAAGTTGTGCCTGCGTGGGCGGCTTACTGCTTTTCTTACCACGGCTTCGCATGTATTCAATCCCCTTCCAGGAAGAACCGATCACGGTTCCTACTTTACCCTGGAATGAACCAAGTATGCCTTTTATGTATTTTCCCATTTTATTTTTTTTTAGTTTATGAAATTATTAATGCAGGTGTTTGATAACAGCACTGCAAAACAAAAGTAAACAGCCATCCGCCACTTTCCAAGCCTGGTGGCGGTTTTGGCCGAATTGGCCGAATTAGTTGCGCCGG
>JACMPR010000048.1 GCA_014377385.1 Ferruginibacter sp.
AGGCGAATCCGTAAAAGACCTGGAAAAGAAACTTACAGTAAAAAAATGATTTCTACCACTTGGATGTTTGGCCAGCAGGTACAAAACATCCTTGACATTTAAGAGGCCGTTGCAACTTAAGCCACGCATGAATTGATGAAACCCGCCGTGCGACTCGTAGGTGTCTTATTTCAAAAAGAGAAGTCCTGCAAAAAAGCAGGCGTGATGTCAAGTGGGCTTGTGCCAGACGAAACCATACAAGGAAATTTATTTGTAGAAGAAAAACATAATGGCAAACGAATGTTGATGGACATGCTGGACAATGTAAACTTTTTGATGAGAGATGATCTTATAAAATTTGCTGCCTCCGGTACCAAACGCGATTGGAAAATGAGAATGGAGATGCGTAGTCCGGGGTATACAACCAGGTGGGAAGAATTATACCAGGTAAAGTAGCTACCGTCAGGCTAATATCTTGATAAAAGACGCTTCAACGGAGTTCCCTACAGTTAATACCCCAGGTGCGAAGGCCTGAATAGTTCATGATTTCATTCTTCTAAAATAATTTTTTACAAAGAAGAACGTATAAATAGAAAAGCCTAACCAAAAGACTATTCCAGGAATGAATACATGCTGCTCCTTATATAGAAAAAACATGGCAAAGGGTGTAACCAATAAACCTAAAATTGTAATACTCAAAAAAATAAATCGAGGATGGCTTTAAATTTTGAAATCACAATAAGTAGCTTTTTAAATGAGCAGTGGAAGATAGACTATTGTTTTCTAAATTTTTCGTACCCGACTATATTCATCATCAACAGCAACATCCCATAAAAGATATCTTCAAAAGGTATTGTATAAATTCTGATACCCAGATTCTCTGCATCATTGTATCGAACTACAGGAATAGCTGTCAGAAATCCATTCACAACCAGGAAAGGCAGTAAGCTTATTAAAAAAGTAACCAGGAATGCCGTTACATGAAAGCTGCTAAAGTAGGAACGTAGTAAAAAAAGAATAAGAATAAAAGCTGCGGTAAATACAAAGGTGAAGCCCGTATAATTCCTGTCGAAAAAAAATACACCGGCCATAAAAAGTATAGCTGCGATAACTTTTAAAATAACAGAGGCTGCGGCGGTATCTTTTAATGCTGGAAAATAACAGCGTATACATTCATAAATAAATGTGCAGCAATATGGCACTACAAAAAAGAAAAGCACCTCTTCAACCGGGAGATTAAAAACTTTTATCCCTGTCACATATTCCGGGTTAAAGTTCCATACTTTAATATGCGTAAAAAATATGTCCCAGCATATGTAGAAAAATGCTGGCAATAGCATGGCTGGAAAAAGAAATCGCCATTTTTTGTAGAAGGATACTTTTTTATCGAAACTTAGAGCCAGCGGCCCGGCAAGCGACGCGAAGAGAATGAGAAAGTATGTGAAATGGGAGGAAATAATTATAAAATTAGAATTTATTGAAGTAAGCTTTTGAACAAAGAGTTGAGTGTTACGAATTTCAAATGAAGAGTTGAGAACTATTTTGTATAGATGGGTTTCTGCCTAGCTACTAATTTAAATTCCTGGTCCTCAATTCTAGTTTTTGTCTTTCCCTGTCGGCCTTTACTTTTTGCCAGTATTTTCTTGCTACAAACAACATCCCAAAACTTTCGCCTTCATGTTTACCCATATGCTTGTGGTGCATCTTGTGCGCCCAGCGGATCGTTCTTACATAACTGTTGTTACTGCGGGTGAACCACTTGAACCGTTGGTGAATAATTACTTCGTGCACCATAAAATAAGCAAACCCATATAAAGCTACGCCTGAACCGATCGCGGCAACCCAATACAACCTTTCCTGCAATCCAAACTGAATACATAGCCAGCTGGGAATTGCAAAGATTAAAAAAAAAGCATCATTTTTCTCAAAAAATCCGGGCCCTGGTTTATGGTGATCTTCATGCAGGTACCACAAAAAGCCATGCATAACAAATCTATGTGTAAGCCAGGTAATGCATTCCATCAAAAAAAAGGTACCGGTAATTATCGCTATAAAAAGAAGCCAACTCATAAAAAAGTTCTTAGTAAAAGAAAAAACATTGCTTGTATGAGCAACAAATTTACTGCAAATTTGTTTTGCTTGCTGAACTTTGCATAATGAAAAACACTCAAAAGTATGGCACATACCACGAACCAACAGACATAGTTATAAAAAGGAATATCTCCACTTCCACCCCATTGCCAATAACCCAGTTTAATTGCAACAGGCTCTATGAGCCAGTCGAACATAACCGCCAACGTTGCGCCATCCACGATTACTGATAAGGCTTTGAGCACCTGCCTCGGCGCTGCCGTATCCAGCGCTGTTTTATCAATTATCCTGTTTAAAAGGATTTGTACGGTAACCCCGGTGCAATATATTATGAGGAACCAATTGACGCCAATGATAAGGGGAACATTTTCTATCGAGGGACCTAACACAGTCCCATATGTGTAATCCCCAAATAGTAAACCCGTTTTGGTACCGATAATTTCGACTGCAATGCCTGAAATAAAACAGGTTGCCGTAAAGAAAAGCATCCAGATGTTGAGCTGTCTTTGTGTATAAAGTAACAGGAAAAACATGAGCAACAGGTTAACAGGTGTTGCCTTTGTAAAGAAATCCCTGTCGAAATAAATGATACCAATAAATCCTATCAAATGGAATAAAATAGCAATGGCCGTGGCAATTTGATTGCGGGTTATTGTCTGGACATTCGTTTTATGTTGCAGGTCGTTGATTTGATGAATTTAGTGTGCTGCTTTTTTACTGTCGGCAATTACCAGGTCCGTGGCAATCTTTGCACTTTTAAAACAAAGAGGAATACCACCGCCCGGATGAACGCTTCCGCCGCAAAAATACAATCCTTTGATGTAGTTCGTAAAATTAGCCGGCCGGAAAAAAGCGGCAAGTTTTGAATTGGAACTTGTTCCATACAATGACCCCATATAACTGCCGGTGCGGCTTTCAATTAAAACCGGGTCTAATAACTCCTCTGTTTCAATAAGCGGCTCAATAGAAGTTTGCAGCAAGCGGTTAATCTTCTCAATCACGTGTATCCTTGCCTGTTGTTTTATCTGTTCCCAGTCCTGGCCGTTGTTTGCCGGCACATTTATCATTACGAACCAATTCTCTCTGCCCTGTGGTGCAAGACCGGCTTCCATTTTCGAGGTGATGTTTATATATATGGTTGGATCTGCATACACTGTTTTTTTATTAAAAATGTACTTGAACTCCTCCTTGTAGTTTTTACTAAACAGAATATTGTGCAGTTGCAATTCCGGAAATTCACTTTTGATTCCCCAGTAAAAAATAAGGGCACTGCTGCTACGTTCCTGTTTTAAAAGCTTTTGTGCCTTTGGTAAATGATTGAGCAGCTTTTTATAGGTGAAGTATATATCTCCGTTACTTATCACAACTGATGCAGGTATATTTTCTTCATTCACTACCACACCAACTATCTTTCCTTCATAATGAATGATCCTTGATACGCTGGAATCGAAATGAAACTTTACACCTTTTTTAATGGCCAGTTTGTACAACGCGTTTGTTATACTGATCATGCCGCCTGCCGGATAAAAAACACCCTGGTTGTATTCTAGATGGGGTATAACACTCAACATTCCGGGTGCGGTAAAGGGGTTACTGCCGTTGTAGGTGGCGTACCTGTTAAAAAGTTGAATGGCTTCCGGGGAGGAGAACTTGCTGCTGTTATATTTGTTAAGCGTAGAAAAAACATACGCCGGTTTAATTGTTTTTAGCGCTTCGGTAAGCCGCCCGTGACACCAGGTTTGCCATTTGTGCAAAGAATTGTCTAAAAAAATCTCGCCAATATTTTTATATAATTTTCCGGAATTATCCAGGTATTTTTTTAAACTGCCTGCCTTTTCGCCCAATTTAGTAACAAGCTCATCTGTAAATAAGTTGGGATCCGAATGTGCATCTATTGTTTTACCATTTTCAAAAAAATACCTGCATCCTATTTCTACGCTGCTGTAATTAAAATACTGATCAATTGGTTCGCCGGCCAGTTCAAAAAGCGATTCTATATTTTGAGGCTGGGTAAATAAAGAAGGGCCTGCATCAAAACGATAGCCGTCTTTTTCAAACATCGACAATTTGCCACCGGGGTAAGCATTTGATTCAAATACTTCCACCTGGTAACCTTGTATGGCAAGCCTTGTTGCTGCGGCCATACCGGCAACACCACTTCCAATGATGATCGCTTTTTTTGAATGCATTAAAAAAGGTAAAATAGTTGAATGATGTCAAAATGATAAGAGGGCCAGGCGGCTATTTTTCTTATTCTACAGATCTCTTCCTGCAAGATAGCCATCCAGTTTTGGAAAAGCAATTTTAAACCATGAGGTGTATTTTTCCGGATGCATCTGTAAGTTGTGCCGGATTGCGTGAAGCTGCAAAAAGGAATGGTCCTGTACTTCTTCCTTGTTTGCATGAATGGCACCATTGTAAACGCCGGTGAAGACATGATCAAATTCATGTTCAGTTAGCCCGTTATCAAAATCCGTTTTATAAGTAAAGCTGAAAGCTTCTGCAAGTTTCGTATCAAAACCCATTTCTTCCATTAATCTCCGGTGTGCGGCAGTTAAAGTATTTTCCCCGGGTAAGGGATGACTGCAACAGGCGTTTGTCCATAGGTTAGCACTGTGGTACTTTTCATTTGCCCGTTGTTGCAACAGCATTTCTCCCTGTTCATTAAATATAAATATGCTGAAAGCCCGGTGAAGCAGTCCCTTTCGGTGTGCTTCCATCTTTTCCATAGAACCGGTAGGCTCATCCTGATCATTTACTAAAATTACCTGTGACAATACCAATACATATGTATTTTAAAATGGAACTACATGATATTTAACTGGCTCCTGAGGCCGGCACGCATAATAATAAATGCTTTTGAATAATTGGGTATGCGGATCCTGTCTTCCAGTAAAAATGCAGGCTGTGATTTTTTTATTTTTTTAAACAAAGAAAAATAATATTTATATGCCACATACACCCCGAACCTGGCTTTAACCGGTAGCCGGAGAATACCGTTATATGCATTCTTAAAATCAAGCGCAATATCCGCCTCGATTTTGTTCTTCATTTCGATTGTAAAATCATTAAAATCAGCTTCAGGAAAATAAGTCCGGTTCAATTGCTGGTAATCAGCTTTTACATCTCTTAAGAAATTTACTTTCTGAAATGCGGCTCCAAGTGCCTGGGCGCCGGGTTTAAGCTCCAGGAATTTTTCAACATTTCCCTCGCAAAAAATGTAGAGGCACATAAGACCCACCACTTCTGCACTTCCATAAATATATTGCTGGTATCCTTCGGCGTTATATTTACTGTTGCTTAGGTCAGATTCCATGCTTAAGAAAAAGGATTCCACCAGGCCAATGTCAATCCCGTATTTATTAACCGCCATCTGGAAACTATGTAAAATGGGATTTAGGCTGATCTTACGTTCAATAGCCTCATAAGTTGCCTTTTTAAATTCAGCCAGCAAAAGGGCTTTGTCATGATCGTGAAAAGTGTCCACAATCTCATCTGCAAAACGTACGAAACCATAAATGTTATACACGGGCGTGCGCAGGTCCCGGTGCAACAGCTTGATCGCACTGCTAAATGACGTACTATATCTCTCCGTGGTAATACGGCTGCATTCCTGGCTGAGATGGTGAAAAATGCTTATCATTTATTCGTTGGTTTAAAAATTGAATATGTTGATGGACGATGGACTTTCATTTTCCAGTACATATTCTGCAGTTGTTTGTTATACATTCCACTACCTAAACTCCTTCAGGATCTCACCTGCCACAACCTCACCACTTATTAATGAGGGCGGAACCCCCGGTCCGGGAACAGTAAGCTGCCCCGTGTAAAAAAGATTCTTCACCTTTTTGCTTTTTATTGCCGGCTTTAGCAAAGCGGTTTGCGTCAGTGTGTTTGCAAGGCCATAGGCATTTCCTTTGAAAGCATTGTAGTCCTCCACGAAATCAGCTAATGCATAAGATCTTTTGTACAGAATTGAATCTGAAATAACCTGTCCCGTAGATGCCTCGTACCTTTTAACAATCTTTTTAAAATATTGTTCTCTCAATTCCTCCGTATCGCCTGTGAGACCAGTTGCTACAGGCACAAGAAAAAAAAGGTTTTCACATCCTGCAGGTGCAATGCTGTTATCCGTTACAGATGTTGCACTTACATAAAAAAGAGGTGCGGTGGGCCAGCGTGGGCTATTGTATATTTCTTTCCCATGCTGATCGAAATCCACATCAAAAAAAAGACTATGGTGCTGTATATTTTCTAGTTTTTTATTAAGGCCAATATAATACAATAAACAGGAAGGAGCCATAACTCTTTTATCCCAGTATTTTTCTGAGTAGGTTCTGCTGGACTCCGGCAACAGTTTACTTTCGATGAAATGGTAGTCGGCGGCCCCGATCACTACGTCTGCGGCGATCGACAATGGGGAATTTATTAAAGGCGATCCACGGTCGGCCACAACTTCCGTTGCCATTCCATCTTTAATCGTTATCCCAACAACATTATGTTCGAATTTAAATTTTACACCGAGCTCCTTTGCAATTGAATACATGGCATCTGCGATATGGTACATTCCACCCTGGGGATACCAGGTACCGAGTTTAATATCTGCATAGTTCATGAGGCTGTACAATGCAGGAATATTCTCCGGCATGGCGCCTAAAAACAACACCGGGAACTCCATTAACTGAACAAGCTTTGGATGAGTAAAGTATTTTCTGACATGCTTTTTCATTGAAGTAAAAACATCCAGTTTCAGAATTCCTTTTGCAAGTGCAGGGTCTAAAAACTCCGTCACCGACCTTCCAGGTTTGTACACGAGCTTATTGATACCTACCTCGTATTTGTACGCAGCCTCCTTCAAGAAAGCGTCTAGTTTTGCTCCACTTCCTGTTTCTATACTTTCAAATAACTTTTTTAATGCATCGTAGTTGGCAGGTATGTCAACCGGGCCATCGGCATAATAAATTCTATAAGATGGGTCCAGTCTTTTTAATTCATAGTAATCTGACACTTTTTTATCAAAGCAGCTAAAATATCTTTCAAATACATCCGGCATCCAGTACCAGCTAGGTCCCATGTCGAAAGTAAATCCGTTTGCACAGAACTTTCTCCCTCTTCCACCAGGTGTGTCATGTTTTTCGAGAACGGTCACATCCCAGCCAGCTTTTGCCATGAAAGACGCTGCAGACATTCCTGCAAATCCACTACCGATTACTATAACTTTTTTCATTTCCTGCTGTGCAGTGAAGTTAAATTGATTTACTGTAAACTTAAATTAACTTAAAATCTCGTCATTTGCTCTTTTAATAATTTCCTCGCAAAGTGGATCCTGCTTTTTATTGTACCAAGGGGTTCATTTAATGTTTGAGCGATCTCGTTGTATTTATATCCCTCAAAGTACATTTCGAACGGGTTACGGAAGATATCCGGCAATTTATGGAGCAACGCTTTAATGTCTTTTAGCCTGAGGTTGACTTCAGCAGTGTTGGGCACCGCGGTTTGCGTATGATTTATTAAAAATTCGTTCGGCGTATTGTCGAAGATAGTTTGCTGCCTGGACTTTCTTCTGTAGTTGTTGATAAAGATGTTTCGCATGATGGTATACATCCATGCTTTCACATTAGTGCCTACGTTGTACTTATCCCTATTGGCAAGTGCCTTGTATAAAGTTTCCTGAAGCAGGTCTTTCGCCTCTTCATTGTCTCTGGTCAGCGTAAACGCGAATGGCTTTAGAAAATCTGAATTGCCAACTAACAGGTCATTAAATTCGATTGTAGACATAATATTCTGTTTAATTTATCATGGTGTAAAGTTAAACAAAATAATTTACCATCCAAAAGAATTTTTATCTATTATTTAAAACAGAAAATTATTTTAGTTCTGAAACGAATTCCATTGCTTCAGAAAAAGTTTTTTTGAAGATGATTGGTGGATGAATCTTTTTCTCATAAGTATTGGTGAGGGGGCCGGAGATGAGCACCGGGATACCAGAGAATTTTTTCCCCATATTAAGCAGGAATTTATCGAAGTTGAAGTTTTGTCCCACTGTGGTTAGATGTGAGTACAGGTAGTCGGGCTTCTTTAGGTTAACCACATATTCAATATCATTTAAAGGCACATTGCTGCCCAGGTAAATAACATTTGCCCCCCTGCTTTTTAATAAGAAGTACATGAACAGCAGGCCAAGTTCATGATATTCACCTTCCGGCAAAAATAGCAGGATCGATTTTTTAAGTTTTAAAGATGTAGAGATGCCTTCAATTCCAACGATTAATTTTTGCCGTATAATATTCGTTACAAGGTGCTCCTGTGCCGGGTTTATGTGATTTGTGAGCCAGAGTACCCCGATTTTTTCCATGAAGGGAAAGATGATTTGTATAATGGTTCGTTCTATCCCTCTTGCCAGGATATAATTTCCAAGGGTTTCTTCAAATTCTTCCATATCCAGATCCACCATGTGTCGGATCAGTTCATTTACAATTCTTTCCTGTTGTGCCTGCAACTGGTTAAGCGATAATATTTTTTCCTGAATTTCAGCTTCCGTCATTTTATCAATATGGGATATTTTGTATCCATACTTATTCAATAACGCAATATTCAGGATCGTCTTTAGTTCCTCGTTGCTGTAGTACCGGATATTGGTAAACGTGCGGCTGGGTTTTAAAAAACCATAGCGTTGTTCCCAAATACGAAGTGTGTGTGCTTTGATCCCCGAAAGATTTTCGAGGTCTTTTATTGTGAATAAATTCATATGGATCGATTAGTTGCCAATATTACAACTGTTTAA
This sequence comes from Ferruginibacter sp., assembly GCA_014377385.1. GTDB lineage: Bacteria > Bacteroidota > Bacteroidia > Chitinophagales > Chitinophagaceae > Ferruginibacter. The sequence goes on from JACMPR010000048.1 coordinate 8,855, forward strand.
AGAAAATGTTTAATAATTGAACAGAATTTTAGGACTGAACGGTTATCAAAAAAGTTAATTTCCGTGATTCATTATATTATTTGAAGATTAAAGTTGCACCATTAAAAAAGTTACCAAACTGATCTTGTCAATCCGTTGTAATGATGAAGACTGCCTTTGAAAAAGCTTCGATAGCCGTTCGACAGGCTCAGCATGACACTGGATGACATCACGCTGAAACTAAACCAACCCCAATCAGGCGAGTAATGGCCTGCCGGGAAGGTCCTTAAATATTTTCTGTGTGAGGTTGTTTAAAGGAAAAATAATTGACCAGCCCGTTAAAAAAATAATCATGCAATCAGTGTAGACAGAAGCATGCTGCTGGTACCATAATTCAAGCGCAGCCTTGTATGGATAAATCGCCGCATACATGATCCTTGGATCGGCGGCATCAGACAAAATCTTTTCCTCGTCCCTGAAAATGAGTGATCCGATACCCGTGATACCTGGTTTCGAATTATAAATACGCTGCTTTACGTCCTCATCATATAAATTGAAACTCACCTCCATCAAAGGTCTTGGCCCTACGATGCTCATATCCCCTTTCAGCACATTGGCTATTTGTGGCAGGTCATTAATTTTGGTCATACGCAAAAGCTTACCAAATTTTGTAACCCTTGGATCATTCCTTAGCGTAATCTCAGCGGTACCAATGTTCGGACTATTTTTAATCATAGTGGCAAACTTCCAGATAAAGAATGACTGGTTTTTATATCCGATTCTTTTTTGAAGGAAGAAAACCTCGTGCTCACCCGTAAGTTTTAGAATGATAATGCAGGGAATTAAAATGGGCGAGAGGATGAAGAGGGCCAGTAAGGCTATAAAGATGTCGATAAAACGTTTGATGATGCTGTACATAAGCTTGTTGCAGGGTATTGAATGCCCGATCCGATTTCTAAAACACTTCTTTAATTTTATCTGCCACACCCTTCAGTTCCTCATTTGTAATATTTGTAGAGCAGGGAATACTCAGACAATGTTTATACAAAAAGTCCGACCGGTCAGTTTTGTTGTAATAAACATTTGCGGTAAACATACGCAATTGATTCATGGGAACCCAAAATGGGCGGCTTTGCATTTTATGGTCGTTTAATATCTTAAGCACATCTCTCTGGCGGTTTGTTTTGATGGTTGGTAACCACCAGTTGGGATTCACGTCATCACTTACTTCCTGGAATTCGATATCGCCAGTCCCCGCCAGTTCGCTTTTATAAAAAGCAATGATCTCCTTTTTGCGGGTAAGGAAGACCGGTAGTAACTCCATTTGTGCCACGCCCATGGCCGCAGCGACATTCACCAGGCGGTAATTATAGCCAATTTCATCATGAATGTATTCAAAGGGATCACTTTTAGCCTGCGTGGTAAGGTGCTTTGCTTTTTTGGCCAGCACCTCATCATCAGTAACAATCATTCCGCCGCCACCGGTAGTAATTATTTTATTTCCGTTATAACTGAAAGTACCCAATAAGCCAAAGCTGCCGGCATGCTTTCCTTTATAGTAACTGCCAAGCGCTTCTGTTGAATCTTCTATCACAATTAAATGATGCTTTGCAGCGAGGGACATCAGCCTGTCCATATCACAAATATTACCCAGCACATGCACCGGCATGATCACAGGTATTCTTTTGCCGTCTTTTTTATAATAGCAGGCTCCATTCCGTTGTTCCGTTTCGTTTGTAAGAAATGCTTCCAGCAAGTCGAGGTCCATTTGCCAGGACTTTTCATCCGTATCAATAAACAGGGGATTTGCGCCAGTGTATTTAATAGCATTGCAGGTAGCTATAAACGTTATATTGGGGGCGATAACATAATCGTTTTCATTTACACCCATCATCACCAGGCAGATATGAAGTGCGGTTGTACCACTGCTGGTTGCAACGGCATATTTCGTTCCTGCAAATCCGGCAGTCATTTTCTCAAACTGGTCAACATAAGCGCCAACGCTGCTAACCCAGCCTGTATCCAGGCATTCTTTCACGTATTTCCATTCATTGCCACACATATTTGGTCCGGAAAGTAACAGCATAAAACAAATTTTCGCTGCAAATGTAGGGATGTTGGGGGATATATCTGGGGTCGGCTAAGTATTGGCAGCAGGGAATCGGATCATTATCCAATTATTGATTGAGACCTTGAAGGTTTAGGCTGGCACAGCCTCCGCGAACCTCCAGATCAGCTCCCAATTAAATGCTAAGTTCTAAATGTTCCTGAACTTCTGCGCAAATGAATCTGTAACAATGCCTGACTTCAACAACTTATAAATTTCCCTTACCCCATCAGGTACTTTTTTGGTAATCGTGTAGCCGAGTTCATTTTTTATCTTATCGAAATTAACCCGGTAATCCCGGGGGTCTTCATTCATTTCCACATAATTCACCTTTACATCCGGCACTACCTTACATACTTCTTCGATGATCATGCCTTTGTTGTAATTTTCTTCTGTTGTACCAACGTTGAATACATTGGCCCTTACTTTTTCATCCTCACTTTCCAGCACAAGTATCACGGCCCTGGCAAGGTCATCCACGTGGCAGTAAGGCCGCCAGAACTGGGCGCCCCATATTTCCTGTTCGCCGTGTATGGTAGCATTCCGGGTAAATTCATTTACCGTAAGATCGAAACGGATACGGGGAGAAAACCCGTAAACCGTACTAAAGCGCAGGGCTGTACAACAAACCTTTGAATTCTTTCTTTCTTCCAACAGGTATTTTTCAAATTTCACTTTTAACTCTGCATACAGTGAAACAGGCCTCAATTCAGAAGTTTCGGTAACAAAGGAATCTGCGTCAGGCATTTTACCATAATTACTGCAGGTACTCGCAAATACAAATCTTTTTACGCCTGCTTTTTCTGCCGCCTCAAACAATGCTACGCTGCCTGTCCAGTTCGTTTCATTGGCTTCTTCACTATATTTTTTGCAGGCCGGATCACCCACGATCGCCGCCAGGTGGGCGATGGCGTCAATTCCTTCCAAAGCTTTTTGCACATCATTCGCCTTGCGAACATCCCCCTGCACAAATTCAAAATTTGGATTCAGCATTACATCGTACAATGAATCGCCACCAAATTTCAGGCTGTCAAACCCTCTTACCTCGTATCCTTTATTCAATAGCTGACGAACCAACACGGAACCAATATAGCCTGCAGCACCTGTAACCAATACCTTCATAAATTTATATTTATTAGAACCTTTTTTTAACTTTTATATCCGAATCCAGGAGGAGCCAAAATTATTTTTTAAATGGACATTACAAAGTGAACCGTATCATCACTAGAAAAAAATTACAATTACAAGCAAGAACTATTTTACGAGTACACGTGATGGGTTTCCCACTACTATTTCATTGTCCTTAACATCTTTAACCACTACGGCTCCTGCACCAATCATAGCATTTTCGCCGATCCTGATGCCTTGTCTTATTACTGCTCCTGCACCAATATAACTTCCCTCACCCACATTTACATTACCACATAATATTGCACCCGGACCGATATGAGCAAAATCGCCAACGTTGCATTCATGTTCAATAATGCAGGCTGTGTTACAAATAGAACCGGCACCGATGACTGCAAGCGGATTGATGCAAACCGCTGCGCTGATCATTACTCCACGCTTACTCAATGCTACCGCTTTGTCAATAATTGCCGATGGATGAACAGCGTTTACCGGGTAGCGTTGTATTGCTTCGAATTTCCGAAAAACCTTTTTTCGTATGATGTTATCACCAACCGCAACAAAGAAATCTGTCTTTTTTATTATTTCTATCGTTTCCTCACCAGATTCGTTACCAAGATATTCCAGTTGAAACGGATTGTACACCTTTGCCTGAAAATCGCAATAACCGGTAACTTTTATACCAGCCGCCGCCAAAATACCAACAACCACATATGCATGTCCTGAATAACCAATTAGAATCATGTAAATTATTTTAACAAACGATCAGTTTCAACCAATTACCTTTTTTTTAGGGGTGTTAAAGGCTGATTTCCGATCGTTGATTTCCCTGCGAATTTAGTGTTTGTACATTACAATTTTTCTATCGCCTTTAAATAAGCATCAATCACTATTTGTTTATCAAATTCTTTGATAACTTTTTTCCTTCCCTTTACGCCCATTTCCTGTCTTCTTTCAGCGGGCAGTAAGGCCATTTGCTTCATCTTATCTGCCAGGCTTACGGCGCTTTTTACTTCGCAGAGAAAGCCCGTTTCACCATCATCCACAATCTCCCTGCAACCGGTTACATTTCCGGTAATACAGGGCCGTTCCATACTGGCAGCTTCTAATAAAACATTGCTGGTACCTTCCCGGTAAGAGGGCAATACAATACAATCCGCTTCCGCGATAAACGGCCTCACATCCACTGCTTCACCAAGGTAGGTAACCACTCCTTCTTTTATCCATTCATCGAGATCATCCTGGCTCACTGTATTACCTTTCAAATTTTGCAGCCACAGCGGGCCAAGCACCAGGAACGATGCGTTGGGCAAAACCGCTTTGAGCAGCCTTGCCGCGGCTACATATTCACCGATACCCTTGTCTTTTACAAGCCTGCTTATGAAAAGAAATACAAACCCTTGATGTTGGCTATTTTTTTCGATGGGCTTAAAGTATTCATGATCAATGCCCGATCCCGGTATTCTCTCGGCGACTCCAGGTTTGATGAAATTATTATCCAGGAATAATTTCATATCATCATTATTCTGAAAAAAGATCTTTGCTGTTTTTTTTAGTACAAATTTATAGAGGGTTCGGGCCGAGCGGTAAACCATATTGTTGCTGGCAAACAAAGGTCCGATGCCGGTAATATTAGTGATGGTAGGAATTTTTAAACGGGCCGTAACGATATTGCCCCAGATAGCCGGACGTATCGTAAAAGTAAGGCATACATCTGCCTTTGTATCTTTAAGTGCCTTCCTGATATTTCTCATGTATTGAAGAATATCAGCCGGGTTTTTGGAACTGCTTTTTACATCGATCACGGCAAAACCGTTGTCTCTTGCCTGCTGCAATTCCTTTTCCGTTCCTGTTGTAAGAACATAAACATTGTATCCCTTTTGTACCAGTACAGCCGTTAATTTATACCTGATACTGTTGGTTGCAAGGATGTTATTTTCGATAATTGCGAGCGTCTTCTTCATATCGCCGGTTATTTAGAGAGGTATATTTTTTTATACCAGACTTCCATACAAAAAAGCATCCACAGTATCTTAGCTCTTTTTTCTGCGGGAACATTAATTGAATTATTAAGTAATTTTTCCGTGAACTGATAATTTACAATATCACGGTTAAGGGCAGTTGAGGAAGAAATATAATCATGCATCATTTCTTTTAATTCATGATTCACCCAACTCTTTAATGGTATTTCAAAGCCGCGTTTGGGTTGATGAATAAGCGTTTCCGGCAGGTATTTTTTTGCCAGCGTACGTAACAGGTGTTTAGTGGTACTCCCGTTTATTTTAAACCGGTCGTTCATACCTGGCGCATATTCCAATAACTCTTTTGACAAGAAAGGGCTCCGTCCTTCCAATGAATTTGACATCGTAGCAATGTCCATTTTAACGAGCAGGTCACTAAAAAGATTGGTATCAAAATCAAGATTCATGATCTTTTTAAGTCCGGATATTGGAGAGCCCGTTATCACGTTGAAGTCTGAACGCATTTGTGACAGGTATTCATCCGGCGAACCAAGAATATTACTTTCATAATCTTCAATAATGTCAAGCCCTGCGGATAAATAAATTTCAAGATTCGATTTAGAAGCCAGTGAGGCAAGGCGATACAGGTAATTATATTTTGACTTTTTATTATTCGGTACCGGTAATATTTTTTTGATGAATGCTGATGAATTGTTTATTAAAAGATTCTTCTTAAAAAAATCAAATTTGGCAAAAGGAACATAACGGCGATAGCCTCCAAACAATTCGTCTGCACCATCTCCATTAAGGATCACAGTAACATACTTTTTCGCTTCCTGGCTTACATAATAAGAAGGAATGGCGGAGCTGTCAAAAAAGGGCTCGCCGTAATTACATAAGATTCGTTCCACATCATTTTTAAGGTTATCAAAAGAAATGTTGATTTCCCTGTGATCGGTATGATATTTTTCAGCCACCATTTTTGCAAGCGGAGCTTCATCGTATTCCCCGGCAAAAGAAACAGTAAACGTTTTTAGCTTGCTGTTATGTTTACTTGCAATTGCGGTAACAAGGCCACTGTCGATACCACCGCTAAGAAAACAACCCACTTCCAGATCGCTGGAGTCGATCCTGCGGTTCACGGCCAGTTGCAAAAAGGCTTCCGTCTTTTCCAGGCTTTGCTGCAGGTTGTCATTGTTTTCCCGCAGGTAAAAATCACGCACATTCCACCATTTGTGCTCTTTAATCCGAAGGGTATTACAATCGATCATCAGGTAGGTGCCAGCCATCAATTCTGTCACATTTTTGTAAGGAGTAAGTTTGCGGTAAAAAACGCCTAACCTTGTATAATGATAAAAGTTCGGCTTGTCAATTTCCAACGGAAGTAAGCTTTTCAGGCAGTTGAGTTCGCTTGCAAACACAATTTTGTTATCGTCATTAAATATGTACAGCGGTTTTTTTCCGGCCCTGTCCCTGGCAATAAACAGTTTTTTTTCCACGCGGTCATATATTGCAAATGCAAACATACCATCAAGGTATTGCAGGAATGCTTCTCCTAATTTGTGGTAGAGAAGTAATAAGGTTTCCGTATCAGAATTGCTGTGGCCCTGAAAACCAAACTCTTTTCTTATTTCTGCGTGGTTGTATATTTCTCCATTGAAGATAATTGTGTAACGTTCATGAAGGTGCATGGGTTGCTTGCCTCCGCCGATATCAAGAATGGATAACCTCAGGTGATACAGGTCTACGTTATCTGTAGTAAAAGAATGTTGCTCATCCGGCCCACGATGATACATTGCTGTTTTTATCGTTTCATAACCAAGCTTAAAATTTACTGAACCTGCGATACCACACATCTATACTAAATTTTATGATTGAGCAAAATAAGTTCATATTGTTGAATGGAGAATGAATAATTAGGATAAATTTGTTTAAATGAAATATGAATACAGCATTATTAAATATCAGTGTGTTTCTATCATCTAATAACACATCACGCTAAATGCAGGACTTTACCAAGTCAATAAAAAATCTTACTAATGATTTTGCCCGGATTCATAATTCACAACCTATAATTTTCAATTCCCGATGAATCTGCTCGACTTCATAATGTTCTTTGTTTATATCATCATTTTCTACATCCTATTTGCCTGGAGAAGAAAAAAATACAAGGACCCTGTTTTGCGAAAATATCACCGGCAGGGGTTTTGGATCAAGGTGTTCAGTTCATTTGCCTATTCTATATTCATTTTATATTTTTCTCCGGGAGACAGCAATGGGCTTTATCACCGGGAAGGGTATAATATTTATGAACTCATATTGAAAGATGCATCGAATATTGACCTGCTATTTATTTCCGGGAAAGATTTCGACCAGGCACTGCTTGCCAATGTTTACAATGCAGGGTATTTTGGAGAAGAAAGTAATTACATGGTGACCCGCATTGTGGCGGTATTATCGTTTGTAACGTTTGGAAGGTTTCTCGCTATTAACCTAATCTTTTCGATGATTTCCTTCACGGGCGTTTGGCGTTTATACCGTTTCTTTTACGAACAGTACCCTGACCTGCACAAGCAATTTGCGATAGCTATCTTATATCTTCCGTCGTTCGTTTTCTGGAGCTCCGGAATTTTAAAAGATCCATTGTGTACAGGTGCATTAGGCTGGATCACTTATTCACTTTATGCCATGTTTTATAAAAAGAAAAATCCATTAATTTATATCCCTATACTTCTTTTGTTCAGCTATTTGCTGATCGTAATAAAGGTTTATATCATTCTTTCCTATGTGCCATTTTTCTCCCTGTACCTGCTGTTATTAAATGTAACGCTGATAAAAAACCGGTTTGTAAAAATATTTTTAGTAGGTTCTGTATTATTAGGAAGTGTATTGGGATTTGTAACCATTACCAATGCCATGCAAAAAGCGTTGGGCAATTATGCATCTGCCGGTGTGTCACAAAGCATCAAAAGTTACCAGACAAATTATGAAAACCAGGCTGGGTCCGCCACTTCCAATTTTTCTCTCGGGGTGGAGTTCGACGGTTCTGTTCAAAGCCTTATCAGGATGGCACCGGCTGCAGTGATTGCAACTCTTTTTCGCCCTTACATTTGGGAATCAAAGAAACCGTCTACTTTCATGTCATCGCTGGAAAGTCTTGCCTTGATGTTCTTTACTATTTTCGTGCTGATAAAAGTGGGTATCAAGAAATTCATACTCACCATTTTCAACAAGCCGATGGTCTTATACTGTATTTTTTTCTCGGTTATCTTTGCTTTATTTGTTGGTGCCACCACATTAAACTTTGGTTCCCTGGTCAGGTATAAGATTCCAGCGCTTCCCTTTTATGTTATCGGGTTGTATTTTATTCTTTACTTCAATAATAAAATGAAAATAAAGCCCCGCGAAAACGCGGGGCAGGTGGTTTCATCGTTAACCGTTATAAATAGTTAGGCAGTGGCTGTTTTTGAGCGGCCAGGTGCAGCGGGTATAAATAATGCATGATATAAATTTCTCACGGCCGTTATCAAAGAAAAATGGTAGGCCCCCGACTGTTGTTGGTCCAGCTTATTTAAGATGACTGCCGGCGTTACTGAATAATCATTTTTAAAAGCGTGCGCCAGTGGCCAGCTTAAAAATCTTAATTTTTTAATTTTATCAGTTTTTTGATACAACATAATGGTCCCTGCAAATGCAATTATAAAAAACAGGTAATGCGTAATGGCTACTGGTTTGTTGGAAAATTTTGCTTTGTGAATATGAAGCCTGTTACGAACATAGAAATACATTTTCCAGGAAGATTTAAATTCCCAATCATTCTTATATGAAAAAGCGGCCGCCGGATGATAATGAATACTGCGTGAAACGGTGTAAACAGGAATTTGATGTTTGTTTACAATGCGGTAATAATACTCCGTTTCATCTCCCCATAAAAATAAGGAAGACCTCGGCACACCAACTTTTTCAACGATGGAACGGTGTATGAGCGTACCATTAAAAGGATGGCCGATGCCTTTAATAAGTGGCTCTTTAACGTCATCAATAGTTTGGTAATTATTCGTGTTCCAGACAAAAGACTTTTTATTTTCCTTATTTATCACAGCGCAATTCAGTAGACTGCGTTGCGGTGTTTCAATTTCTAATAAAGCTTCCAGCGCATTTTCTTTGGGATAGCCATCATCATCCATGCACCACGTCCATGAATAACCATTTTTGTGTGCCCAGGTAATCCCGGTGTTAAAACCGCCACCTGAGCCTTCATTCTCTTGTGTGATGTAAATAATATCTGGTTGAGACTTTAACCATTCTTCTGTATTATCTGTACTGCCATTATTGATTACTAATATTGCGTCGGGTTTGCGGCTTTGATTCCTCAGAGCGTTGATGCACACGGAGAGCAGTGCCTGTCGGTTGTATGAAACAACCAGGGCTATAACCTTTTCCATAGGAGTACGTTTTGGTTTTATACAGGGTATGCGGATTAAACTATTAACGTATCCGGGTATTGCTTATTGCATTCTATTAAATAAATGTAGAAAAATAACAGGCGTTGTCGTAGTAGGATTACCAGCCTAGGTAGAAGTTCGCAGGGGTTTTACTTAAGAACATCTAAAACCTGCCGGGCATTTCCTATGGGGCACCAATATTTGCGTGAACTAGAAGATTTCGGTATTTGAAAAAACAGGCAATGGCTGGTTACTTTTGAGGCAGTTGCTGAAACGATCGGCAAAATCCAATGCTTCTCCAATCACATGGTGCATATCCATGTAACGGTAAGTAGCAAGTCTGCCAAGAAAGGAAACCGATTGCATTTTTTCTGCGTAAAGCCGGTACTGCTGCAGCATCATTTTGTCTGCATGTAAGCGTTTAGGATAGTAAGGGATATCTTTGGGGCCGGTTTCGCAGCTATACTCTTTAAAATAAATTGTTTTGTCGTGCTGTTCCCATGGAGTAAAATGTTTGTGTTCTACTACACGGGTATAAGGTATAGTTTCATCGCAATAATTCATTTGAGAAAGCCCCTGGAAATCCCCTTCTGCATAATGCTTTTCAAAACTAACGGTACGGTAACCCAGCCTGCCATAACTATATTCAAAATAGGCATCCAACGGGCCTGTGTAAAATACATGGGTGTAATTCCCCGTATCCATACCGGGTATAAATTTCTTATTAAGCGTAATACTTATCCTTGCATCGGCTATCATTTTTTGCATGATTGCCGAATATCCATCAATTGGAATGCCTGTGTAAACATTGCTGTGATAATTGTCATCATAATTAAATCTTACCGGTATACGTTTAAGAATAGACGCCGGTAATGCATTTGGCTCACAACCCCATTGTTTCTTTGTGTATCCGTAAAAAAAAGCATGGTACAGCTCTTTTCCTATAAACTTCAGCGCCTGTTCTTCAAAATTTGCAGGGTTGGCGATTGTTTTATCTGCTATACTCCCGAGGTACGCTTTTGCTTCCTGCGGTGAAAATGTTTTATTAAAAAATTGATTGATTGTAAAGAGATTTACCGGCATTGGATAAATACGCCCCTTGCTCAATGCCTTTACCTGGTGAACATAATTATTAAATGTTCCAAAACTATTTACATATTCCCATATTTCCTTTCTGTCTGTATTAAATATGTGCGGGCCATATTGATGAACCATAATGCCTGTCTGCACGTCTCTTTCCGTATGGCAATTACCCCCGGCATGACTGCGCTCATCCCACATATCAACCGTACAATCGAGGTTTTTAATCAATCGGTTGGCTAACACTGATCCTGAGAATCCTGAACCTATAATTAAGAAGCGTGGTGTCATTTTAAAAAATTTGTTACAAGTTCGGGTCCTATTCCCGCGGCTTTCTTTAAAGCCGCATGAATGCTGTGCAAAATTAACTAAGGTAGTTTACATCCAAATTCAGATTACCAGCGTGAAGCCTTAGCATGACGTCTTCCGCTACTGCAGTATTTTGTCATATACCTTTTTATACAATTGCACGGCCCGTTCCAATGAATAAAACGCTTCGGCACCCTGTTTTATTTTACGCTTGTTGAAAACGGGATTGTCCAGGATCTTTTGTACGGCAAGCCGCATAGAATCACCGGATAAATTCTCCAGTACAATACCAGCATCATATTTGATAATAATTTCTTCTACATCACCCACACCCGCATTAGTAATTACCGGAATGCCCATTGCCATAATTTCACCGTGTTTGGTGGGAGATGAAGATATTTTTGAATAACAGGGCTTTATAAAAAACAAGGAATATGAACTAAAAGAAAGCAATACCGGCACCTCATGTCTTTTTGCATGGGTAGTGATTATTTTCTTAGCAGGAAGGCCTGCTTTTTCGGCGGCAGCAATTATCTGCTCATGCCGGTGCGGCGAAATAAATAGAAAACGTACTGCAGGCATTTTATCCGATAACATCCTGCAGAATTGCATCATTTCCTCCGTTAAATACCAGCCACCAATAGAACCCAGGTAACTAAAAATGATATCGCTGTCTTTTATCTTGAGGCTGATGCGGAATTGTTCCTTTAAAGGCACGTCAATATTTAATGGATCGAATAATGCCAGGTCGGCACTACACGGTATTACTTCTATCGGTAACGGCTGGCCTGCAATATTGTTCCAGGAAAGCATTTCCTTTTTTGCGGCATGAGTAAGACAGGTTACATAATCCGCTTTCTCCATGCATTCGTACTCATGCTGTTTGAAAAAATGATGTATTTTTTTATACAAGGGATTTTTGATGTTCCACATGCCGCCATCAACCCTTTCATCTGCCCAGAATCCTCTTACATCATTCAAAAAATGAATGCCATATTTCTTTTTCATCCATAAAGCGACCAATGTTGGCAAACCTGGCCTGGTATGTACCATGTCATACCTGTTTTTTTCATGTAGTTCAATTGCCTTTTTCTTCAGACGATAATAATCATAAACAGAAGATAATACGGGTGGATTTTTATGATATGGGATACTTACCCATTCAATGGGAAAGTCTTTTAGCAATGCATCCACGTATTGCTTATTGGCAGCAAATATAACGGGCTTATCGCAGCTTAGTATAGTAAACCGGTAGCCATATTTTGTAAGGCCGGAAAGATAAGGGATCACCTGGCTCTGACCCAGGGGATCGGTCATACCATCGTAAGAAATGAAAAGAATTTTTTTCATTAAATCAATATCTCTTTTTGCAATTGCTGTATGTGCAACCGATTACCATCATCATTTTATATCCGGAAAGCTGATTCTTTACTCCATCCATCGCTTATGCCACATCTGGAACATCAACAGGTACCAAAATAAACTATTGTAGTTTCTGTCGCCCTTGTAAAAATTAATCATGATGTGTTGAACGGCTTCCTTTTTAAACAATCCGTGTATTTCAAAGGCCGCATCACTAAGATATTCGTCTGCATAATAACGCAGGTCATTTCTTAACCAGTCAAAAACCGGTACACCAAAACCCATTTTAGGCCGTTCCATCATTTCCTTCGGCACGTAATCATGTACAATTTCTTTCAGCAAATATTTTTTATTGATGCCTTTCATTTTAAAATGCTCCGGCAACTGTGCAGCAAATTCTATGATGCGGTGATCCAGTAACGGCTCTCTTCCCTCGAGCGAAGTGCTCATACTGGCCCTGTCAACTTTCACCAGGATATCATCGGGGAGATAAGTTTTGTAATCAATTGCCAGCAATTTATCAAGGTCTCCCAATGATTTCTTCAATTCGTTTTCCGAATCGAAAAAAGACCATGGCTTGGTCGTTGTATGTGTGAAAAGATCTTGTAGCTGGTCATTTGTATAAACCTGTGAGAGTAAAATATCCATGATCACCGGCGTACTCGACTTTTGCTGTAAAATATTTGAAAAACGCTGTTTCTTTATAGAGGCCGCTGAATGCCCTGTAACTTTTAGCAATAAAGCATCCGGTATATATTTTAATAATTTACCTGCCGGCCTTTTTATAAAATACGGAAAGGCATTCATCTTTTTAACAAGGTCTAAAGCCAGCGGATATTTATGATACCCGGCAAATATCTCATCCCCCGCATCGGCACTTAGGGCAACCGTAACCTGCTTTCTTGCAAGTTGGCTTACAAGCGTTGTTGGGATGATAGAAGAATCACCAAAGGGCTCATCACAATAATAGGGAATATTTGGAATGATCTCCTGTGCTTCCTTCGTGGTACAATAATGTTCGGTATGATCGGTTTTTAAGTAAGTTGCAACCTTCTTCGCATACACAGCTTCGTTGTGATCATCTTCAAAAAAACCAATGGTGTAGGTTTTTATTTTCTCCGGCTGGTGTGCCTGCAGGAGTGCCGTTACCGCGGTGCTGTCATAGCCACCGCTGAGGAATACGCCTACAGGAACATCCGCCACCATCCTGTATTTACAGGCCGATATCAATAATTCTTCCGTATGCTTTTTTGCCTCCTGTTCAGTAATATCGAGTTTGGGTTTATTGTATGAATCATACACATCCCAATATTTATTTATTGAGAATTCCTTTGTTGCGCATGTAAATTTCAGGTAATGGCCTGGCAATAATTTGTGGGTATGATTAAAGATGGCAAGAGGTGCCATAATATAACCGTACTGGAAAAACTGGTGAACGGCCTGGTGATTTATTTCCTTTTTGAAATCCGGGTGTTTGTGAAAACATTTAAGTTCTGAAGCAAAAAGGAACAGCCCGTTGTGCCAATAGTAATACAAAGGCTTTACACCGGCACGGTCCCTGAAGCAATACATTTCTTTTTTATCCTTATCAAAAAGAATGAAAACAAACATACCAATAAAATAATCAATCATTTTTTCGCCCCATTCTTCCCAGGCGTGCAGCATTACTTCTGTATCTGAATGAGTAATGAACTGGTGACCCATTTTTTCCAGGATCGTTTTTACTTCCGCGTAATTATACATTTCTCCGTTAAAAACAATGCAGAAATTTTTGTACCACATGGGCTGGCTGGCAGCAGTACTAAGGTCGATGATCGATAGGCGCCGGTGGCCGAGTCCAACCTGGAATTGCTCATATTGGAAAAACTCATACCCATTACCGTCCGGCCCGCGGTGATGCATTACATCTGTACATTGCTGTAAGATGTCTTTCGATGAAGTATTATTGAAATCAATAAAGCCTGTAAGACCGCACATGAACCAGAATTTAAGATCCGCAAATTAATGAAATAAAAAGCGAGTTGATTGCTAAATAGCTCTCCCGGCTTATTTTAAGAGAGAAAATACCAGCGATGTATATTGGCCAGCGATGCTTTCAATACTGAAGTCCTTAGCCCTTTTTTGCAACACGGGCGCAGCAATTTTATTTTGTAATGCCCGTATGATTGCGTCGCAAAGCATTGGCGGATTTGAAACCGGGCATAAAAAACCAAATTCGCCATTATTCAATATTTCCCCGGGACCGCTGGGACAATCAGTAGAAACCACATTGGTACCCGTTGATAAAGCTTCCACAATCACATTTCCGAATCCCTCATACAAAGAACTTAAAATAAAAAGATCACATTTGCTCACATAAGCATATGGGTTGTGCGTATAACCCAGGAATACGACTTTATCGCTAATGGCGAGGTTCAGCGTTGTACTTTTCAGGTTTGATTCCTCGGCCCCTATTCCGATGATAAATAAATGCGCATCCGGAATTTTTTTCAGCAATAGTTTAAAAGCGTGTAACAAAGTATCATGATCCTTTTGCTTTACCAGCCTTCCTACCGTTATTAATCTTGTTCCCGGCACATTGAAAGCACTTACGTCAATTTTTTCCCGGCCCATCACCTCAATCTTTTCTTCGTAAAGCGGGTTGTAAATCGCCTGGAACTTTCCCAGATGGTGAGCACCAACCCTATACCTTTCAATAAGATCCTGTACTACCCCTTTTGAAACACCGAGTATTTTATCCGCATTTCTTATCACAACTTTTTGAATCAGTTGAATAAACATCCTGTTCAACCATGGCAGTTCCTTCAAATATGCACTTACATGTACCTGTTGGGAAACAATTATTTTAAATTTGGTTTTGGAGATGAACCTTGCTGTTACAAGTGCGAAATTGAGATAGTCAGACGTAGATATCACTACAGCCGGTTTTTCCTGCCGGATATATTTAAGGATTGATTTTGTGTTCCTGTAAAAAGAAGGCGAATCCAGTGGTTTTGGGTTGTTAAGATCAAAAACTTTTAAGCCTTCCGGGATATCAGACAATGCACTTTCAACAACCGTAGCGGCAACTATCTGGACATTAAATTTTTTTCTAAAAAAAGCGCTTGCGATATTTATGGTGACACGCTCTGCGCCACCTGTAGAAAGGTAAGCTGTGAGAAATGCTATTTTAATTTGGCCATTCATTTTCAAAAAATAGGTATACTGCCTTCCACTTTTATTTTTTAATCACAGGTTTTGTGCATCATCTTAAATTGCATCACGTTGTTCATCCGTAAGAAACTTTCTCCAATAATTTTTTGTTACGTACAATGCAGCTATCAACACAGCCCCATAAGTTACCAGGGTTGACACGGCTGCTCCCCATGCACCGGACCTGCTGATGAAAAAATAATTAAACCCAAGTGCACATGCGATGCTAAATACCGACAATAACATGATCTTTCTTTTTTCTTTGAAATACAAAAGAAATGAATAAAAGAAATATACAATTGCCCATATAAAATACCCGGCAAACAAAATGTGAATATAGCCCAGGGCCGGAAGATATTTTACATTAATAAAAAACCGGTACGCCAGTGGTGTAAGGAGGGCAATTATGACGGTTCCCGTAAACATAACGATGAGGTAAACTATAAAAAGTTTTTTAATGGCTTTATAATCCGGACGGATAGAAGAAAGCTGTTCGTAAATTTTCGGGAATATATATTGTATCAACGCAGTTGCCAATACGATAATGATGGAGGCAAAAACGGCAGCGATGCTGTAAATACCAACCGTTTCATTCTTATCATTTGTTAGCGCAGCAAGAAAGAATTTATCCGAAGCACCCATACAAAAAATGCTAACCTGCATGCTGATGATCGGTATGGCATACAGGAGTTCAGCCATAATAAAACGTTTCAAGATTTTTCCAAAAAGATACCCGCTTTTATAGAAATACCATAACCCATAAAAGCCTGTCAATAAGTAAGCGATAAAAATACCGGCAACACGACCCTGCCAACGCCAGGTAAAAAAAACCACAAGTATAAAAGAAATACCCAGTTCCAATACTATTTTAAATGTATTTGCTTTAAAATAAATCCCGGGCTGGTTGTTATTTCGCACCAGTGAAAGCAATTGTTCATTACAAAAAGTAAGAAAGGTAATTACCGGTATAAGCCAGCAAAACATGGCAGGATAGCCATACATAGCCGCTAATTTATCTCTAAGAAAAAAGAGCAGCAAAAACGAAAGCAACATCACGGCAAAAGCCATTACAAATCCTGTTGTAAATAAATTTTTAAACGCTTCTTTCTCCAGTTTAAAAAAATCGGTACTCGTAGATTGTATGATACCCATAGAGAGAAAGGGCATTAAAAAAAGCATGCCGGTACTAAATAAACTGAGCAGCCCATTCTCTGACGGTGATATGTACAGCGGGTTTGTGAAAATGAAGAGTAAGAGGAAGGAGGCGGCTTTTCCAAAAAAATTAGTAAAGGTGTAAATACCGATCGACCTTGCCGCCGGATTTTTTAACAGGCTTACCAATTTTCCGGTTTTCGACATGTTTTTTAAGGGTTAAAAATTGGTAAGTTAATGGTAATGATCAGCCTGAAATACGGCAAATAATATCAATGTGGCAATTACTTAACGCCGATCCTTCATTTAAATGTTGATTCGAAACGGCGTCGTTTATACTATATCCAAAAGATTGTAAGTATCCAATCAACTCCGAAGGACTTGCCCCCTGCTCCCGCAGATTATAGTCGTCCAGCTCAATAAACAACACTGGCTTATGAACTCTCAATGTATGTGACGCACCTCTTAGTACATTTAATTCATACCCTTCTACATCAATCTTCATAAGATCAATTTTTTGAATTGCATGCTCTTCCACAAACCGGTCGAGCGTGGTTAAGTTGACAACTGTTTTATCAAGATCCTTCGTATTTCCATCATCCCGTAGTATGCGCAGCATTCCCCTGTTGGTAGCGTTTACATTAAAAAGCGAAGCGGTGCCTTCCTTTTCTGCAAGACCAATATTGTACAACGAAAGGGCTTTAAAGTTATTAAGGCTCTTATTTATGGCAGCCTTGCTGTGGTTATAGGGATCGGGTTCAAATCCAAATACTTTACCATTATCCCCCACAATTTTTGCGAAAGTTAGTGCAGTAAGTCCAATGTTTGTGCCGATATCCATCACCGTTATACCAGGCCTGGCCAGTTTAAACAAATTATCCTGCCCCGGATCCTTTATCCCAAAATATACATTGTGGCCTACAGTATCACTGACATCGGTTTTAAATAAGACTCCGTTCAACAATGCCTTCCGGATCGTTCCCGGCTTATACAAATAATTAGGTGGAATAAGTTTTACAAAAAAGGAGGAGGCTGTCTTGTTTTTAGTAAGCCCTGATAAGCCCTTATCTAATCCTGAAAAAATAAAAAACCGTCTGAAGAAATTCAGGATTTTTGTTCTTGTCGGAATTAACAGGTGATAAGGCGTGGTTTTATTCATTCAGAAAATATTATGCTTGTGTTCTTTTATTGGATTCTAAAACAAATTCTATGATATTGTGGCTGACCGGCAGCCAGGGCCGCAATAATCCC
>JACMPR010000049.1 GCA_014377385.1 Ferruginibacter sp.
CAGGATGATTTTTATATTTTTCAATAATGGCGAGTGCAGGATCCAGTAAAGGAACATGTGATGCATTATTATTTTTTTGCCTCTCTGTAAAAATCCATTTTTCTTTATCGATACCGATAGTTACATGACCAGGGGTTAAATTAAAAACTTCTATGAATGCAAATCCTGTGTAACAGCTAAAGACAAAGATGTCCCTGACCTGAGCTAGTCTTTGGATTTTAAATTCCTTCGTAATGATAAGGTTTAATTCTTCCTCAGTTAGGAATACGGGATCAACAATTTCAGCAGTAATTGAATAATTAGAGAATGGATCTGTTTTCAGCCATTTTTTATCAACGCATTCGTTTACAACCTTCCTGGTATTGCTAACGTATTTGGCTGTGGTATTATGGCCAATGTTCTTTTCTGTTTTTAAATAGAATTCGAAATCTGTAATGAACTCATGGTCCAAGCGCCCAAGTGCTACATCGGTCAAGTTGAACTTCCATTTTAGAAAGCTAGTCAAATGGTCGAGGGTAGTATTATATTTCGTTAAGGTTGGCTTCTCATAGTCTTTACCAATAAGCTTTTCTATGCCTTTATTATGCTCTTTAAAAATATCAATAAAATACCTGGTTCTTTCTCCTTTTCCAGTAAAGGCATTCCTTAAAGACTCGGCGGTTATATCCTGGTCATTTTGGAGTAGTTTATTATAGCATTTGTAAAGTTCTGTCACCAGGTTGGAGACACTTGTATTAAAAGTCTTGGCCTCTTCCTTGTGCCCCTTCATCTTACCAGATTCCCAATTATCCGGAACTATTTCTAACGATGTTGCAGCTTCTTTGCGATCACCCTCTACTGTAATTCGGATATATAATGTTACTGGTCCGCTTTTATAGTTTTTGGGCTTCTTTGGATAGAATAAATAATCAAAGGTTCTGGACATATTCGGTGAGTTTTAGTTACGTACTAAATATACAAAAAACAACAATCTTCACCAAATATTATTATAATCTGAAACTCAATACAGCAAAGGCTTTCATTGAATTCGGTGAGTTAAAATTAGTATTTAAAAGACTCACCGAAACACTCACTTAAACTATGAATTTTCTGAATCATTTGGTGATTACTCCCGAATACAAAAGCTCGCAAACGTAATGTTTGCGGGCTTTTGCTTGTTTTTGCTTTTTACTAAGCGGACCGGACGGGACTCGAACCCGCGACCTCTGCCGTGACAGGGCAGCATTCTAACCAACTGAACTACCGATCCTTCGGATTCCCAAAGATTTTAAATTGAGGATTCAACCTGTAATCTTTTTTTCGGGAGGGCAAAGATAGTAATATTTATTTTTTTTAAACAAAACTTTTATAAAAAAGAAGTAACAACTATTTTTACAAACTAACTTAGGGTTATTATTAAGTTATTATTCCGAAATAATAGTAAATAAACTACATGCCCCAACTACAAAACCGGCAATTCCTCGACTTCGAAAAGCCTATCAAGGATCTTTACGACCAGGTAGAACAATTGAAAAACGCACAGGAAAAATCGAAAACTGATATGTCGGGCGCTATCGCCGGACTGGAAAAAAAAATCGTTGAAACAAAGAGAAATTTAACCGATACACTTACCCCCTGGCACAGGGTTCAACTGAGCCGCCACCCCGACCGGCCCTACACACTCAAGTACATTGAAAAAATGTGTACCAATTTTATTGAACTGCATGGCGATCGCAATGTAAAGGATGATAAAGCAATGGTAGGTGGATTTGCACAACTGGGCGACCAAACCGTGATGATCATCGGGCAACAAAAGGGCAACAATACAAAAACCCGCCAGATGAGGAATTTTGGTATGGCCAATCCCGAAGGTTACCGAAAAGCCCTTCGCTTAATGAAACTGGCCGAAAAATTCAACAAACCAATCATTACTTTAATTGATACCCCGGGTGCATATCCCGGCCTGGAAGCGGAAGAACGCGGCCAGGGAGAAGCAATTGCACGCAACATCTATGAAATGATAAGCCTTAAAGTCCCCGTAATATGCGTTATCATCGGTGAAGGTGCCAGCGGTGGCGCCCTTGGCATCGGCGTAGGTGACAAGGTGGTAATGATGGAAAACACCTGGTATACCGTTATTTCCCCGGAAAGCTGCAGCAGCATCCTATGGAGGAGCTGGGATAAAAAAGAAACAGCGGCTGAACAACTTCGTCTAACCGGAACAGATATGCTTAAATTCGGCCTCGTTGATGACGTAATACCCGAACCACTTGGTGGTGCGCATTGGGATTATGATGAAGCGGCAGATATCGTAAAAAATTACCTCGTGCCGGTTATCAAACAATTACAGGCCATGTCGCCGGCGGAAAGAGTAAAACAACGAATAGAAAAATTTGGCCGCATGGGTTTCTGGGAAGAAACGGCAGAAGAAAACAATGCTTGAGAAAATGCCGGTAGTAATATTGCCGGGAAAAAGAAAATAAAGCTGTATGCTTAAAATCGCAGTATTCGGTACCGGCCACCTGGGCAAGTATCATCTTAATAACTGGCTGGAAATACCGGATGTACAATTGGTTGGTTTTTTTGATCCGGATGACAACAATGCAAAAGCCGTAGAAGAAAAATATCAAATTAAAAGATTTACCGATTCCGATGCATTGATGGACGCCTGTGATGCTGTGGATATTGTAGCACCCACTATTCATCACTACCATCTATGCGATGCTGCCCTTCGCAAGGGAAAACATGTGTTTGTTGAAAAACCATTGGCGAATAGTATGGATGAAGCCCGGATGCTGGTAAAACTTGCCAAGGAATCTAATCTTACTTTCCAGGTGGGGCATGTGGAAAGATTCAATCCCGCGTTTTTGGCCGTAAAGGATTACCAGCTGCAGCCCATGTTTATAGAGGTGCACAGGTTAGCGCAATTTAATCCCCGTGGTACTGATGTAAGCGTGATCCTCGACCTGATGATCCACGACATCGATATTATTTTGCACCTCGTGAAAAGCAATGTCAGCCAAATCTCTGCAAATGGTGTTGCTGTAATGAGCGATACGCC
>JACMPR010000050.1 GCA_014377385.1 Ferruginibacter sp.
AGCCGGCAGATGGAAGATTGCTGATTGCATCACCCGTTTCTGTATCAAAGCTTGCAGGTGCTGAAATGTACGAAGTTAAAACGGATTTGGGGCCGATGAAAATAACTGTTTACAAAGAAGGCTGTGCAACCAGTCTGAATGAAAATAAAACGTCACAGAAAGTAGAAGTAACGCTCCGCGATAACCGCTATACGGGTTGTGGTGAATACTTATATAATTACCTGCTCAATGACATCTGGATACTCGAATCAATTAATAGTAAAGCATTGCTTTCCGCTGCGTATAAAAAACAATTCCCGGTGATGGAATTTAATCTTGAAAAAAATAAAATGTTCGGTTATAATGGTTGCAGCAATATGAACTCAGACATTTTTGTACGGGGTAGCCATATCAAATTCTCCCAATTTGCAGGCACAACAGCATCATGTCGCGATAATGAAATAGAAAAAGTTTTTTCCACGATGCTAAGCAACCACACTGTGGATTATTATATAAAAATGGGAAGGCTGGTAATGACACTTAGCGACGACAGCAAACTTGTATTCAAAAAGTCTGATTAAAAAAATTATAACTTTCAATACCGTAAACATCTCAGCGCAGACAAGTGCCGCAATTTACGTCGCAGCTTACGACAGAACGCTTGTGAAAATTAATTGATCTATCCGCAGATTGTTCTTCCAGGACAAATTAAAAAATTGCAATTTTTCCATGGGGAGATTGTTATAAATATTTCATCTGCACTTGCACATTACAACTTTTCGTACAGTATCTACCACAATAAATCTATGCGTAGGATGAATTACTTAATGATATTAAAGCTGATGAACATGGCTGTTACAAAAAGTAAAAAAAGACCGGTCAGAAAGAAAATATCTGCAATTCTCTCAAGCTTTAAATTGGATGTACTTTCCCTACGCATGGAAAGAAATGAAAGAATACTGCTCGCCATGAACATAACAATGGCAAGGGTTGCTACTTCATCTATGATAGTAGCAGCTTTGAGGTTTAATATTTTTATGGACGTGAGTACGATAAAACAAAGTCCCAGCAGGTTGGAAGATGTATTAAGAATGTGGGGTGATTTATCTTTGTTTGATGACATGGCTATTTTGTGGAGAGCTGATCAATCTTAGAATTAATTTCGCTTAGTAATGCCAGTTGTTTTGCCTGGCTGTCAAACAATGTTTTTATCTGCTCTTCCAGCAGAAGATCGATTTTTTGGTTGAGGCTGCGTATTTGCATCTCAGCTTTCATATTCACCAGGTAATCATTTTCACTTCTCATCCTGTCTTTTTCTTCTTTCCGGTTCTGACTCATCATGATTACGGGAGCCTGCAAAGCGGCCACACAGGATAGAATAAGGTTCATGAGAATAAAGGGATAGGGATCAAAATTATCACCCAACGGGGCTAATACATTGTAAATGATCCACACAGTGAGCAGGGCCATGAAGAAGATAATAAATTTCCAGCTTCCGCCGAAGCGGGCTACCTTATCCGATATGCTTTGTCCTCTTGTTAGTATTTCTGTCGGGGGATGTAAAAGATTATTTACAATTAGCTCTTCGTTTTTTATAGATTCCTGTACGATTTCATGCAGTTTGGATAAATGCATTTCTTCTTTAGAAAGCAAAGTGTCGATCTCGTTGTTTTTCATACCAAAATTTTAGATAGCTGATGCCTGTTTTTAATGAATGAACCGACATCCTGCAAAAAATGTGATGTCTATTTAACCTGCTTTGCAAACAGGTTCATGATGTACCGGAAAGTTACAGGAATTCGCAATGAAACAATGCATGTTGGCATCGGCGTGCAATGAATTGGCTTTTTCAATTTTAGTACTATCTGTTATGGTTACATGAGGATGCAAAACGACCTCCGTAAAATGACCTCCTTTTGCAGTTTGGAGCATCGTTCCGGAAGCTTCGTCTGTATAATCCGTAACAACAATACCATTGTCGGCACACAAGTGCAAGTACCACAACATATGGCAGGAAGATAAAGAAGCAAGCAGGAAATCTTCAGGATTATGCTTTGTAATATCACCCATAAAAGGGGCGTCGGAAGAAGCTTCAATCGTAATTTTATTTTTTACCGAGATAAGGTGACTTCGGTCATATCCTTTGTAGGAAATCGTGCCATCTCCGTTGTTGCCGGTCCAGGTGATCGTGCTATTGTAATGATGTTCTTTGAGCATAAGATAATATTGAGATGCCAAATCTAATCATTGTACGCACACTACTCTACATGAGAAAGTAATAAAATACATAATGGTAAAAATTTAACGCCACGGATACATAAATAAAACATTTATGCATTCGTGGCGTTGGTTGAACCAGCAAAACCTTTACCTGATTATTTCTTTTTTATACTTTTATCATACCATGCGGATCAATAACAAATTTCTTGGCAGCTCCTCTATCAAAGTCGTGGTATCCTCTCGCGGCATCGTTCAGTGATATTACTTCTACATTTACCGAGTCTGCTATTTTTACCTTATCGTACAAAATTGCATTCATCAATTGGCGGTGGTATTTCATCACCGGACATTGCCCTGTATGGATGTAATGTGATTTTGCCCAGCCCAGACCGATGCGGATGCCAAGGCTTCCTTTCTTAGCAGCTTCATCAACAGCACCAGGATCGCCGGTAACATAAAGCCCCGGTACGCCCAATTGGCCGCCTGCCCTCGTTATATCCATAATGGAATTCAAAACAGTTGCAGGTTGCTCCTTCCCGCTATCTGCTCCATGGCCCTTTGCTTCAAAACCCACACAATCTACCGCACAATCAACTTCGGGCAAACCAATAATTTCTGCTATTTGGTCGGCCAGGGAAGCGTCTTTTTTAAGATCGATCACTTCGCAGCCAAAGCTTTTTGCCTGCTGAAGCCGCTCATCAATCATGTCGCCAACAATTACAACTGCAGCGCCCAGTAAATGACAGGATGCGGCGCATGCCAGTCCAACCGGTCCAGCACCGGCGACGTAGACTATACTGCCGGGACCAACGCCTGCAGTTACTGCGCCATGAAAACCAGTGGGGAAAATATCGGATAACAAAGCAAGGTCTTTAATTTTAGCCATTGCGTGATCACTATCAGGAAACTTCAGGACGTTAAAGTCTGCATAAGGCACCATCACATATTCAGCCTGCCCCCCAACCCAGCCGCCCATTTCAACGTAGCCATAAGCGGCACCCGGCCAGGCCGGATTCACATTAAGGCAAATACCTGTTTGTCCAACCTTGCAGTTACGGCAACGGCCACACGCAATATTAAAAGGTACAGAAACCAGGTCGCCAATCTTTATGAATTCTACATCTTTGCCGGCTTCAATAACGAGGCCTGTGATCTCATGCCCCAGTATCAGCCCTTCCGGTGCCGTGGTACGCCCACGAACCATATGCTGGTCGCTTCCACAGATATTTGTGGATACTATTTTTAGGATAACACCATGCTCACATTTACGGTTCCCTAAAGCGAGCTTGGGGTATTCGATTTCCCTTACTTCAACCACACCGGGTTTTACATAAGCTACTCCATGATTTTTACACATAAATATTTTTTGGTTGCTATTTTACTGCTTCGGCTCCGGCCTGAGCTACCTTGTGATCGTTCTCTACTGCATCTCCCGATACACCAATTGCCCCGATGATCTGCCCTGCTGCATTTTTTATTACCACGCCGCCAGGGAAAGTAATTAGGCCGCCATTAGAATGTTCAATATTATAAAGCGAGCCGCCTGGTTGAGACAGTTTACCGATTTCACCAGTTGGCATATTAAAATAACGGGCAGTCCGGGCCTTTTTCTGCGAAATATCAATGGAGCCCAGCCAGGCTTCATCCATGTGTGCAAAAGCCACCAGGTTAGTTCCGGAGTCAACCACCGCAATATTCATCAGCGTTTTAATTTTTATTGCTTTTGCTTTTGCCGCTGCAATCGCGGTCTGTGCCTGTTCCAATGTAATGTTCATGTTAAAAGATTTAGATTAAACAATCTTCAAATTTATTATAAACTGTGCCGTTTCTGCTAAACGATCATCCATATTGATAGAACAATAATATTTTTTGTACTGAGGGATAATTTTAAACTGCCTTTTTATCATAGCCGTATTTTTTATTCATTAATGTTTATTTTTGAGAAGGAAAACATACGCCTAACCTCGTGAAAAGCAATATTATGAATCAACTTTGTCATCTTGCTCCCATTAATCTCAGCGACAGCACTACGTTAGACACACTGGTAGAGCATCGACGCATATTTAATTTACCGCATTGCCAATTGAATATTTTCGAAACCTTTCATCGCTGCAATGATGTGGCGTTGTCCTATCATGGCCTGGTGGTTTCAAGTATGATGCGTGGAAAAAAGATCATGACACTTGCAGGCACCAAACAATTTGATTTTTTACCTGGCGAGAGTGTAATACTGCCTGAGGGCATATCCATGAAAGTTGATTTCCCCGAAGCAGATGCAAGACATCCCGTACAATGCGCCACACTTGCTTTAGATTGGGCGATGGTGGATAAAAATATCGCTTTTTTAAATGAGCAGTATCCAAACAGTTCGGCGCCATTTGAGTGGAAACTAAATTTCAGCAAGTATCATTTTATGAATAATAAAGAACTTGCAACCAGTATTAATAAACTCATAGGCATCAGCATGGAAAACAATGTAGCCAAAGATGCGCTTGCCGATCTGTCACTTAAGTTTTTATTATTAAGAATTATCCAGACCCAAAACCTGGTATTATTAAATGATCCCCAATCCCTGCGGGTTCATCGATTTACCCCGGTTATTCAATACATAAAAGATCACTTGTCTGAGAAGATAAGTATTGATGTACTGGCAAAGGAATCCTACATGAGCAAATCTGCTTTCTTTCAAAATTTTAAAGTGGAATTTGGGATCCCGCCACTTGAATATTTGTTGCGCGAAAGAATTGACCAGGCTAAGCGCCTGATGGCTGACCCTGCTATCAGTATCACGGAAGTATGTTATCAGTCAGGATTCAATAATCCCAATTACTTTATTAAACTCTTTAAAAGATTTGAAGGTTTAACGCCGGCGGAGTACAGAAAATGACGTATGTAACGTTAATACATAACTGTTTATACCTTATTCCTAAGTATTACTTAAAAGGCAAGGCAACCGTGGGCGCTCGTTGGTTTAAGCACTCTGGTGAAGCCCATCATTGCCAAAGTATTAGAAATAGCGGGATAGGTGAAAAGCAACCTGGGAGTTAGTTTTTATGGTACATAACTTATTGATTTTAATTTGCCAATTCCTCAGTATGTAAGTTACCTTTTTTGCTTTAAATATATTAAGGCACCTGTTTGCGCTGCCTGTATGTCGAGAAACAATAGCGAAAGATTCATTTGCGGTTGAACAAAATATCCTCGACGTGGATCAAAGAATATTTTTTTGATGTCAACAATCTTCTTTTCCTTTCTCTCCCACAAACCATTGCTCTTTGTTCCTAAACAGTAAATTAAAAGTTGTCAATGATCCATAACACCTGGTAATGTATTGTTGAATATTTACCTTGTCCTCATCATTTAATTTTTTATTGCTATTAATATTCTGTTCAAGAACACGCAAACGATCTCTTAACATGACGATCTTGTGAAAAAAATCCGCTACCGGGATTTCTTTGCCTTTTAAGGATTTATCAGCTGGCTGTAAAAGCAATGTTGCATTAAGCCATCTATCTCCCAGGGGAACCACTTCACTAACGCCATTCCAGGAATGAAGGATTTTTAGTAATGATCTCTCAATCTCACTATGAGTTTCGATTTCTTCGGTTACATTTTCTGGAATAATCTCTTCGAGTTTTGTATCTGTTTTATCAATTTCCCTGATACCATGTTCAATAAATGAAATTAAATAGGTAGCGTAGCGAATTCCTACAATAACACCTGGCCCCAATTGGGTATGTTGAAGCCTGGTTCCTATTCCCAAGTATAATTGTTCTTCCATAAAAAATCTTTTTAACAAATATAAAGGAATGATTTAATTAAGATACTAAAGCAAATATTCGTCTCTTGATTTTTTCAATCGGCTGCCTGCCATTGCATTGACGGATAACTAAAGTGAGCGTTTGTAAAAGTGAGGCAATTTTTTTAAAATTAGTCCATGTGTATATTTACCCAGCGTTAGTATTTCAGAAAGAAAGAGATTCCGCTTCAATTAGGGAGGACGAAATGCCAGAAATTTAATACATGCGGATAATGCGAAACATGGGTTTTAAACAAATTGAGCTCCTACCTCTTGGCTGTGCCGCTACTAACATCTAATACAGTAGTATCCGATTTTTGGCATTCTCCTTTCAGGTCTCTTTTTAATATGGTTACCCATGCACTGTAATTCCTTTATAATGCTCATTTCCCGGGAATAGAAACAGTACTACTTAGGTCGGAAAAAGGGATCGAAAAAAGGTATGTTGCAACCTCGTTCCGACCGCAAGGATGAATGCTCCCATAATTAAATAATTGCCTGTTAAAATGCAAACGTCGTTTGTAAGATTTATCCTCACTTCCCTTTGAATGAAGAAACATAGCAAACGCTCAGACATTCAAAGGATCCACAGAAAGCAGTTGCCCGTCTGCGTGTAAACTTAAAAATCCACCGCGTGTAGCTTGCGATAGAACTTGTTGTGTTTATTTTATCAAGCCTGACAAAAAAGATTTTTTGCAGCCCGTTTCATCATTTTTTAAAATAACTTTAGAAGATGAAGAAAGTTTTACAGGGCATAGTCATTCTGGCATTTTTCCTTATTCCAAACCATGCAACTGCCCAACAGCCGGAAGTCAGGTCAAAACCTAAATCAACACACAACAATAAAGTAGAAACTACTGCTGGAAGCTGGTTGTTTTCCCTCTATCCAAATAATATTCTTAAAGCCACTTTTACGCCTGTTGGCAGCAGCAGAAATGAGCAGGTATCAGATGCTGTAATAGCTAAAGCGGTGGTGATATCGCCCACAATTAAAAGAGGTGAAAATAAAACAACTGTTTCCTTTGGAAATATTTCATCAGCGCAGGTTAATAACGCAGGAGTGGAATTTAACGCAGGCGACAGCAATCATATTTCACTCGTAAATATTTTTTATTCGAATGAGCATCGTGGTTTCAGATTTTCGTTAATGCCTGGTGAGATGATCTTTGGAACCGGGGAACGCAGCATTCCACTGAACAGGCGTGGCTACAAACTTCCCCTCAATAATGCTCCGGCATATGGTTATAGTTTGAATGCAGAATCACTTAATTACTGTGTACCTTTTATTTTGTCAAGCAGGGGTTATGCTATCTTCTTCGATAATCCATCTAAAGGTTTTTTCGATATTGGAAAATCAGTACCCGACCTGTTGGAATACAGTGTAACCAGCGGTGAACTTTCTTTTTATATTATTCCCGGCAAAAACTATCAGGAAATTATCGAGTCGTACCACCGCCTTGTTGGCACAGCTCCATTACCTCCACGGTGGGCAATGGGAAACCTGATGAGCCGGTTTGGATACCGGGATGAAAAACAGACTAGATTGATCATTGCTCAAATGCAAAAGGACAGCGTGCCCTTGGACGCAGTTATATTTGACCTGTTCTGGTTTGGCGACAGCATCAAGAACACGCTTGGAAATTTATCATGGGTAAACAAAAAAGCCTGGCCCAATCCCGAAAAAATGATCCGTGATTTCAGCAAACAACATATTAAAACAATATTGATCACCGAGCCTTTTGTGCTGAAAACTTCTTTGAACTATGAAGAATCGAAGCATTTACACGCAACTGATAGTGCAGGTAATCCTTACGTGTTGCAGGAATTTTATTTCGGTAAAGGAGGTATCATTGACCTCTTCCGGAAAGATGCGCAAAAATGGTTCTATTCGAAATACAAAACACAGATGAATATTGGTGTCACCGGTTGGTGGGGAGACCTTGGTGAACCGGAAAATCACCCGGCAAATGTTTACCACGATTTAAAAGATCTCGGTTTTAAAAGAAAATTTGCTTCCGGCGAAATACATAATATTTATGGACATTACTGGAGCAAAATGCTGGCGGAGCAGTATAAAAAAGACTATCCTAACCAAAGACTTTTTCATCTAAACCGGAGTGGTTATGCAGGTTCACCACGTTATAGCAGTTTTCCATGGAGTGGAGATGTAAGCCGTAGCTGGGATGGTTTGAAAGGCCAGCTTCCCCTGATACAGGGAATGAGCATTAGCGGTATACCGTATATACATAGTGATGCTGGCGGGTTTGCCGGCGGTGACGGTGACCCTGAATTGTATGAACGCTGGTTACAGTTTGCCGTCTTCACACCTATTTATCGTCCGCACGGCACTGCCCTCGGCGATCTTGAAGCTGGTGGAAAAGACATTCCAAGCGAAGCAGCATTGTGGCCCGAACCTACAAAAAGCCTTGCAAAAGCAGCTGCGCAGCAACGTTACCAGTGGCTTGCATACAATTATAATTTAAGTTACCTGCAAACCAGGTACGGAAAACCGTTGATTACTCCCATGTTCTTTCTAAATAGCCACGACAGCAACCTGTATAAAGCAGCTGATCAATACATGTGGGGTGATGAAGTAATGGTAGTTCCAATTACCGGGAAAGGACAAAAGATAAAGACGTATTACGTACCCGCTGGCGCCTGGACAAATCTACATACAATGCAAATCAGAACTGGTCCCGATTGGATAACAGATAGTTCGTTTGGCATGGAATCGATACCAGTACTAGCAAAGGAAGGAAGTTTTATTCCCCGGGTAAACGGTCTTCAAAACACAAGCGCCTACAACACTTCAACACTTGAAATAATATACGTGCCTTCAGCTGGCCCAAGTACTTATAAATTATACGAAGATGATGGAAATAGTGCTATTGCTTTAAAAGGTAGAAAATATGAAATCACGGGATTCTCATGCAGTGGAATGTCAAAGCTGACACAGATTACTATAGTTAGTGATGGTGGGAATTACAAAGGACGTATAAATCAAAGGAAAATGCACTTAAGGATAATTAATGCGATGAAAAAACCGACAGAAATTACCATAAACGGAAAATCATTTACAGCTAACGCTATATGGAACAATGAAAGAAAAGATTTATTGATCCCCTTTATATTTGAACATAAAAAAACGCAGATACAAATCAATTTTAAATAAAATTTATGAGATGCAGGCGAATGCTATATATATATTGTACGTCCATGATAGTTATAAACAACACGGAGGCACAAAAACCTATCTATAGGAATAGCGCTTATGCGTTATATCCAGATAGTGTTGTACAGGGAAATTTTATTGCGAAGGCAACTTCGTCTACCCAGATCAATTCTAATTACCAAAGTCCGGCAAATGAATTTGTTAGTCCAGAGCTAAACTTCAAATTCAGTATAAACCGAAAAGACAATGAAATGCCATCAGGCGTTAATCACCAGTTTAATTGTGTTGCAACGAATGGCGGCTGTGAAACGCCGGTCATTAAATTTGGTACGCGGTTCACAGATAATAAAAAAATACCTCCGGATACTTACCTGGCACCTGACACAAAATTTACTATAAAAGTTGATATGCGGGAAGTACTGGCTGCATTCAAACAAGCTGGTTATTTTACTACGTTCAATGGAGATAAGATATATGCTGCTGATTTTAAAGAATTGTATGTGGCTGGTGCCTCAGATCCCATGATGTGGGACTTCGACAACCTTCACCAACGCCCGCAGTTGGAATTAAAAGATCCGGATGCTGATGGTATTTATGAAACAAGTATGATATTGAATGAAACAAAGAAACAGAAAGAGCTTGCAGCGGCCTGGAAGCTCACAAAAGACATTTCAAGGTTTCCTCAATACCATTCCGGTTCTAATATGCCCGATGCCATTTACAATATGGCACTGGAGGAAATGGAAAATGCCGTAGAACCAGACAGCACATTCAGAACAGGAAAAGAATGGGCCGGTGTATGGACACGCGACATCAGTTACAGCATCATCCTGTCCATGGCATACCTGCAACCCAAAGTGGCAAAAAACAGTTTATTAAAAAAAGTAAAAAACGGCAGGATCATACAGGATACCGGTACTGGTGGCGCCTATCCGAACTCAACCGACAGGATCGTATGGGCCATTGCTGCCTGGGAATTATACAAAGCTACGGGCGATAGAGACTGGTTGGAACAGGCTTACACAATCATAAAAAATTCTATTGATGATGATATTGCAAATGCACAGGATAAAGTAACGGGAATGATGAGGGGCGAATCTTCATTCCTCGACTGGCGGGAACAGACCTACCCAAAATGGATGCAGCCTGCCGATATTTTTGAATCGGAATGCCTGGGTACAAATGCAGTGCACTACAAGGCCAACATGGTTCTATCAGAAATGGCAGGGCTTTTAAATAAGGCAGTGGAAGTTAAAAAGTATGCTTTAAATGCCAACCGTATAAAGGATGGTGTAAATAAGTATTTATGGATGCCGGACAAAGGATATTATGCACAATATCTATATGGCAATAATTTTAAACGGGCCTCCCCTAAATCCGAATCATTGGGTGAAGCACTTTCAGTTCTATTTGGAATTGCTGACAATACAAAACAACAATCCGTCATTTCAAAAACCCCGGTAACTTCATTTGGTTTACCCTGTATCTTCCCACAGATAATGGACATCCCTCCTTATCATAACAATGCAGTATGGCCATTTGTACAATCCTACTGGGCGCAGGCAGCCGCCAAAGCAGGCAATGAAAAATCAGTGTTGGAAAGCATTAGCGCCATCTATCGTGCCGCCGCTTTATTTGTTACCAATAAAGAAAACTTTGTGATTGCTAATGGTGATTACAAAGGAACAGTGATCAATTCCAGCAACATGCTGTGGAGCATTTCGGGCAATATCGGCCTCGTGCATAAAATTATCTTTGGAATAGAATTTCAATCTGACGGTTTGTTATTTCATCCTTTTGTACCAGAGGCATTAAAAGGGAAAAGGAGCTTAACAAATTTTACATTCCGGAACGCGATACTGAACATTGAATTAGACGGATTTGGAAATAAGATACAATCATTTTTCGTCGACGGAAAACTGCAACCTGTAGCATTTATACCTGCAAATATTACCGGAACGCATACTATTAAAATAATACTGGAAAATAACAAACCAGGCGGCGAAACAAATCAAGTTGAAAATCATATATCATTAGCTACTCCTTTGGCAGAAATAAAAGTCAATGTAATTAGCTGGCCGGCAATCAACGGAGCTGCTCAGTATTTAGTGCTAAAAAATGGCAAAGAGTTTTTGAAAACCAATGAAACCCATATCCAACTTATAGAAAGCGATTACGCCGAATACCAGGTTATCGCAAAAGACGCGCAAGGATATGAATCATTCGCAAGCCAACCTGTTGTTTACGGGAAGAATAAACCGTTTCTCATTGAAGCCGAAAGCATTGTCTCCAAAACCGATTTTACTTACGAAGGATTTTCAGGAAATGGTTTCATTGAGATCAGCAAACATAAAAATACCATAGTCCAGATTCCGGTAATGATAATGGAAGATGGTGAATATGTAATAAGCTTTAAGTACGCAAATGGCAATGGTCCAACTAATACGGAAAATAAGTGCGGTATCCGGACTTTAAGTGAAGGGAAAACGTTTTTAGGAACAGTTATTTTTCCGCAGCGAGGTGTAAATGAATGGTCCAATTGGGGTTTTAGCAACCCGGTGAAGCTTTCCTTAAAAAAGGGCAGTCATGTGATCACACTTTCATTAGAACCTGCCAACGAGAATATGAATTTCGAAATAAACCAGGCGATGTTGGATTATATCAGCTTTATGAGAATTGAATAATTTTGAGTTGACATCTCTGATAGAGTTGACAACTCTGAGCCCATCTCTAAGCCCAAGCACTTTCATCAAAAAAAGCTGTGACAAAATAAAACATTAAATTTTACAGACTTAACCAACGCATCCAAAGACCGGGTATGGCAGATCCTGTGGGAAGATGTAAGGTACCGGCAGTGGACAAACGCATTCAAAGCAGGTTCTTATGCCGTTTCCTACTGGGAGGAACCAAGCAAAATATTATTCTTCTCCCCATCCGGAGAAGACCAGTTTAGTAAAATAGCACCAAAACACCCTCCGGAAATTATGTCGTTAAAACATATAGGTATAGTAAATAATGGAAAGGATCAACCGGCGGATAATAAAACGAAGAACTGGTCGGGAGCTATGGAAACTTATCTGCTTTCTGAAACGAATAGCATCACGGAATTAAAGGTTACCGTTGATATTGTATCGAAATATGAGCAGTATTTTCTTATAAAA
Source organism: Ferruginibacter sp. (assembly GCA_014377385.1). Taxonomy (GTDB): domain Bacteria; phylum Bacteroidota; class Bacteroidia; order Chitinophagales; family Chitinophagaceae; genus Ferruginibacter. The sequence goes on from JACMPR010000050.1 coordinate 12,332, forward strand.
AATTCCAAAAGCCCTGGATAGACTGCGAGTATTGGTCGAAATATGGAAGGCAGTTGACAACTACCGGGGAGTTGACAGCTCAAAATTTGAAAGTGACGCACGAAAAAAGCCGCTCCCTTACCAGGAACGGCTTTTAAAATCCTATTAATAAATTACAATTGTGTCATTGTAAACCAGGCTCTGTTTGCATTGGTAGGATCGTTTATACCAAAGTTTATTTGCAGCTTAAAGTTTCCGACAGCAGCAGGGCCAGGGAAATTATCGCCCAGGTTATAACCGAAATAACCACCGCCCGACAATCCAGGGAGACCACTACTTGGAACTGCATATTTATTACCCCAGTCACCATTTACAGGTAGCAGCAAGTATTGCTTGTTTGCATCAAGTGCGATAGAAGGAAGTTCAAATTGCACGGAATTTAAACGAGTTAATTCCTGGGAAGGAACAGGAACCGGGTTATTCCAGCCACCGGGTGTGGCATCACCAACCATGTAAAGATTAGCCGGGACCTGTGCACCTGTGTAAGGAACAGCGGAGAATCTTCCAGACTGGAAATCTACTGTAATTTTGTACATGCCTGAATTTGCAGGACCAGGAAAATTATCGGAAAAATTATATCCGAACTCACCACCATCACTCAAACCTGGAAGCGTACCATTCGCTACAGCATATTTATTGGACCAATCGCCATTTACAGGAAGTATCAGGTACTGATTACCACCACTAAGATCGAATACACCAACAAATGTTGTTGCATCAATTCTTCCAAATTCCTGCGTAGGAACTGGTACCGGATTATTCCAACCGCCTGCCGTTGCATTACCAACCAAGAATAATTTACCAGAAGCTGGTGGATCAATTTTCGGCGGAATTCTGTAAGGAGTTGCCGTTATTATTTGACTGTTGGATATAAGCCTCTCGTTGTTGTTACCATAAGAGGAAATGACCCTCGCTTCAATTGTATATGCCACATTAAAAGTAAAGCCAAAGCCAAGTAAAATATCATTAAGTTGCTTTCCAGTCAATGAATCGCTTAAAGAACCAATAGTAGTCCTTGATGCGGCATTTGAGAAGTTTCTGCCGGCCGAATCTATCTCCAACACATATTTATAGGAGGCAGGAGCCGTAGAATGCTTTGGATCCGTCCATGAAAATGAAATTACCTTATTTGATGAATCCGCAGCCGTAGCTGCTACCGTATTTAAACTTACGCTCAAGGTAGGAGCAGAGCCCACTCCATAAAATGGAAGCTTGTCTACTTTGTTACAAGCCGCAAGAACAGTGACGACCCCAATTGCAGCCAAAAGAATTTTATAAATTGATTTCATAAATGTAGTATTTATAATGTGCTAAATAATTATTGTAAGGTTACGGTAAACTTACCCCGTTGAAAATCTACAACTATTTTATAATTACCACTTGTAGATGGTGCAAGTAAATCTCCTCCTCCAGCTTTAAAATCATCTCCGGCAGAACTGTTAGTGTTATTCGCACCTATATAGCCATATTTAGCAGCCCAACTCCCATTAACCGGAAGAAAAAGATAAGAATTGCCTCCGGTTACCGGAACAACTATTTCATATAAGGTTGGAGATACTTTTGTGAATTCCTGGCTTGGTTCAGGAACAGGGTTGTTCCAGCCTCCTGGAGTAGCGTTACCCACCATAAATAATCTGCCATCTAAAAAATCAGGCGCAGTTCCCGGAGGTGTTACCTTTGGTGGGATTGCATATGGCGTTACCTTAAAAGCCAAAGGAGTAGAATACAAAGGTACGGTTGCGTTTGTCAATGTAGACTTGACTCTCACCTCTATATCCGCTTCCATTGATGGCATGAGTACCAAGTCATTTAACAAAATATCGTTAAACTGTCCCTGGGTAAATGTAGTTGCTAAGTCTTTTGAAATAGAAACTGATTTTTTACCGGGCGACGAAAAATCAGCGCCTGCTACGTCAATCTCAACTGTATACGAAACGTCCTGTGAACTTAGGCCTGTAGTAAAAGCGTAGTTTGGATTTGTCCATGTAAATTTGACCGCCTCCAAATCTTTGTCGGTGAAACTTAGAGGTATAGTCGTGCTTTTGGACGCTGACAACTGTGGGGCTGTTCCTCCTTGAGAAGTGATTCGATTTTCATCTTTTTTACAGGAAGCGAATACAGCAACCAGTAGGGAAAAGAAAAAGAGTATTTTAATAGCTTTTTTCATTTTTTATAATTTTTCGAATTGACAATTGATTAATAGCCTGGGTTCTGAACTAAATTGGAGTTGGAGTTAATGTCTGTATTTGGAATAGGAAATAATTTCCTAAAAGATGCAACTGATGTACCCGAACTCACGCCACCCTTCCAGGGCCATAAATACGTACCTTCTGTAAATCGTCCAAACCTGATTAGATCTGTTCTTCTGAAACCTTCCCAATATAATTCTCTACCACGTTCATCAATGATAAAATCTAATGTAAGATCAGAAGCCGTGATATTACCAGATGCATCTCCATAAGCTCTTGTACGTAATGCATTTACATAGTTTAAAGCTGTCGCGACATCACCTGTAGTGGCCCCCCTGAGAACCGCTTCAGCATAAATAAGATTTAATTCAGCCGATCTGAAAATAGGAAAATCGATATCAGAGAAATCAGGGCTGGATCCTTGAGTACCATCCTTTTTTACATTTCTAAATTTCGTAACTGCGTACCCTTCAGTAAAAGACGGGGCAGGTTCAGCTGTCAGATTCAAAGTCTGTCCGTTTGTATAAAATTGTGCCCGACGGTCAGTTGCTCCGGTTACGTCTGCAAATAAACCAGGTAGACGACTTGTAGTTCTGATACCTGACCATCCACCCGCAATACCAAAGCTTGCAGCAGCCATACTTCCTCCAACTGGAGCGTGTGTAAGGAATGTCGTTCCTCCATAGCTTTGAGTTCTTATACCATCATAATTAATTGACATAATTACTTCACTTGTATTTGTCTGGTTATCGGCTAACATAAGTTGGCGGTAATCCGGTATTAAAGAAAAGCCATCCCCCAGAGTTTGGCTGGCATAGCTTGCAGCCTCATTGTATTTTGGAGTTCCAGTGTAAATTTCTGCGTTTAAATAAATCCGGGCTAATAAAGCGGTAGCTGCGTTTTTACGTGCACGCCCATATCCATTCACGGCTGGAAGTTTTGTCTCAAGATCTTTCAGTTCAGTCTCGATGTAATTAAACAAATCTGACCTTAAAATCTGTCTGGGCAAACCTGCGCCAATGATATCTGCTTCAGTAACAAAGGGAACATTACCAAAAAGATCAATTAAAACTGAGTATTGGAATGCCCTTAAGAATCTGGCTTCCTGAGCATAAGTTTTAATTTCCGCTGCATTAGCTCCCGTTATTCCTCTCACAGCTAATTTATCGTCTGCAGACTGCCTGATGAATTCGTTGGCTAGAGTGATTTGATAATACGCACGATAATACACTCCTTTAGTGATTACGTTATCAGTTGTCCAGTTCATCGGATGGAAAAAATGAATACCTGGGTCGTTCCAACCTGCCTGAACTACGGCCTCATCAGTACTTATCTCCTGAACCCACCAATAAAGGCGTAAAAAATCTGATGTACCTTCATCAATGCCCTGCACATCGCCATTTCCCGCCGGACCCTGGTTGCCAGTTAATGCAAAGCTTCCATATACTTTCGCATATGCGGACTGATATCCCTCAAAAGTTGCATACTGGATATCTGTAGTCACTCCATTTG
>JACMPR010000051.1 GCA_014377385.1 Ferruginibacter sp.
TGCGGTTGACTGGGAACTTTGGTAAGAAACCGGTTATTTATACTTTTCAAGAAATTGTTGTCGGCTATTATCTGCTGCAATTTTCCAGGAATGAAAAAAGTTTATTAAATGCTTTGAACATTGTTTGACCGGATACTTGGAACCTGGGCACTATCACTTGACCGTTTTACTTCTTTTTCAACATATTATTTTACTTGGGCCATGGTAATACTTTCCGTTTCGTTTCCGTTTGGTGCAGCCATGCTTAATGACACATCCCTTATCATCGCATAGGTAAATAATCCGTTCTTTAAAGTTTGCATTTCAAGGAGTTAATTATTGCCAAGCGAAGTTGCAATTACATCAATACCAATGTCGTCGGAAAATCGCTAAAAAACTAGTTCATTAAAATAAAAGCCTGCGAATCTGAAAGTCGGCTCATTCCACTATTATTTATCTTGCCCCCCCGTTTCTCGATATTTACAGTCGTGCAAACCCCGGCGGTAATTATATTATGTAAAAGGTTTAAAGACTATCAATTTTGAACAATTGGATGTAAAATATAACAGGCCGAATAAAATTTTAGAAGCTATAGCCGGGTCAGATACTGGCATAAAAGCTTTTAAAATGCATATATCAAAAGAATAAAAAAACTGGGAATAGATACCCTGTCATTCAAACTCGGTTACAATAATCTGGAGGCTGAAATTATAAATCAGGCAATCATTCCTGCCATCTCATTTAAAAATGAAATAAGATTACACATCAGAGGAATGGATAGTTTGTATTTAATAGACCGATTTTGATAAAAAAGAATGCAGTATCGGGAATAAAAAAACCAATACATCAGATGCCAATATTGTTATCAAACTATCGCAGGGAGAAAACCGTATTAAAATTGCCATTGCTGACACTAATGGAACACAGAGTTACCGCAGTCCACTGTTTGTAAAATATACCCCGGTTATCTCTGTTAAAGAAAATATCTATTTCATTGGCATAGGTATCAACCAATTTGCAGATACTAAAAATAACCTGCTATTTGGCGTAAAAGATATAAGAGATTTAGCCCTCCAGCTAAAAGAAATATAAAGGTAATATCCACATTGAAACTTTATTTGATGAAAATGTAACCAAAGAAAATATTATCACATTTAAGAAAACATTATTGCAAACCAATGTAAATGATAAAGTCATCATCTCCTACTCCGGCCATGGATTACTTAACAAAAAACTGGATTACTAACCTTCTACCTAGGAAGTAAATTTTACAGCTACGGAACAAAACGGACTTTCTTACGATGCAATGGAAAATTTACTGGAAAAAAAGCTGGGTCTAAAAAACAGTTTTAAGCTGATGCAAAATCTTTTTGTGAATGCAGGCGGAGGCAGAGCTAATGGTAGAGCCTGAACTGATGCAGCATACTGGAATTTTTAAAACAACAACAGAAGAAACTATAACTGCATTGAGGAATTATGTAAATAAAAGAGTGTGGGAATTAACCAATGGTATGCAGGTGCCCACTACAAAAACCGACACAAAAGCATTTGATTGGAAATTATGACAATTCAAATTTTTAAATAATTATTAATGTATAATTGAATAAGGGTAAAAAAATGTACCCCATAGCTGGAGCAGAAAAAAATACCAGCTTACTTCTTGCAAGAAACAGTATCTTAGAATAGATAGAACCGGCGGACCCATTTGCTCCTTAGTAGCAAAAACTTTGTAGAAATGTAAATCATATTATACCATTACTCCATTGGAACTACAAGAAAAGTGCGTCATTAAAATCGCAGTTAAAAAAATATTTATTATGCCCGACAAATAAAATGGATTATTAAAAATAAATTTGAATTATCAGCAACAATAAAATTTTTATCTTTTTAATTATTTATTTACTTGGTATCTATTAACAGGAAAAAAGAATAACATGAAACAAAGACCATCAACGCTTTTATTTATTGCGCTGCTTTTTACAATCTGTATACAAGCACAGGTTATAGTACCCATGCCGGCATTCGTTTTATCAAAAGATGATGCTGCTGTATGTACCAGTTTGTATGTACCAGACAGTAACCATATAATGGTTTTCAGACAAAATAAATGCTGGTGGTTTACATTGCAAGGCAAGCTCCTGCGCGGCCCCGTTGTTATTAACAGCGATGGGGAAGACATTCGTAACCCACGCATTTCTCCTTCGGGGAAAACCTTGTTTTCCTATATTCCAGGTGAAGACTTTCTCCAGGATAATGAATTAAAAGTTTTCAATTTTGATTCAGGATATACAATTGGATCTTACAAAACTACCTCCCGCAGCAGGTTAGATAGAATAAGATTTATGGCTGACAGCCTTTTAAATTTTTACACGCATTACGATGATTTTAAGGGCAACTATACCTGGGACATTATGATGGGCAAGGTAAATTTTCAATCTGTGAGAGAAGACAGCAGTCACTCCGGCGTGTATGACCTGGCATATTACCAGCGTAAAGTTTTAATTGCAATCCGGTATAAGGACACTGTAGGATTGGTAACCATGGACCGTGCGTTTCCTGAAGTGCAGCATTTTGAGTTCTTTAAATTATCATCCGAAAATGTAACCAACTATGCACAGTTCACCGGGGGTTTTCCTTACCTGCTGCTTGGCGACGCAACTACCGGCGTTACCAGGATTTTTAAACCTGGCGATACCAGCTTTAAACAGGTCGGATTTTTACAGCAACTTCCGGAAATTATTGCAGCGTCGGGAACGGAAAATAATTGTTACATCCTGTACCGGGATACCAGCATGCCGCTTGCCCCGCTTTGCAAACTATTAAATGTAGAAACCAAACAGGAACTGGTGCTGCCTTTTGACCCACTTCACCTGGAGGATTTTGTATTTAGCATAGATCCCTCTCAAAGCCTTGTAATTGCCAGCCACCTGAGCAATGGTAGCATACTGGCTTTTAATTTTTTAAAAAATAAATTTGAATGGCAGTTTCTGCCCCCGGAATTTGCGCTCCAGCCGATTAATAATTTTTCAAAACAGGCAGACAATAAATTGTTCAAAGTGTTGATCAAACAAGGAAGCCAGGATGTAACGAAAACATACTTTGACCTGGCACATAATCAACTCTATCTAATAAAAAACAACGACAAGTTAATAACGGTAGATGCGGATTCTAAATGTGCCACTAAATGGGAATCTTTCTACCAGGGAGACCACCGTGTAAGTGATGCAACCCTGCTCCCGGGATGGCAATATATTTGCTACACAGAAGAACGATGGAAAAAAGATCCCACTGCCTCCAAAAAAAATTATCTAAATGAAATAGAGTATGACGAAAATCTGCCCCGTAAAGATTTCGTGTATCCCTATGCTACCAAAGTTTACAACCGGGCGCTTAAAAAAATAGTATTCAGCCTGCAAACTATGGAACGCCTGGAAGTAGACATCATTAATGACTCGCTGGTTTGTTGGGCCGAGACAAATAACGATATCCGGAAAGATTCTGTAATCATCTTCAATTTAAATACGGGTGTCAGTTCAAAATCAAAACCCCTGCCTGGTAGCAACATCCTGGGGTTTACTGCAAAAATGATTTCTAATAAATTGTATTATGCAGTGGCTTTGCCGGAACGTGAGCTGGCAATAGTCAACGACAAGGCCCGTGTTATTTTCCGCAGAAAATATAAAGACGAGCGCGACGTGTTGCAGCAGGTGGCATTTGTTGGCAATTCGCCTTACTTTTATTTTGAAGACTTTGATAAAAATGCGCTGAATCATCTCTATAAAATTGTGGGCGATACCGTAGAGATGATCAGGAAGTTCCCTGCCAATATTTCGTTGCTGGCTTGCACCCTTACCGATGCGGGTTGCTATTTTATGTATAAAAAAGAAGTGGTAAGAAAATCGGGAACCTTTATGCACTTCCGCCTGCTAAACATGCTCGCTGGCACCGACAATTTTATAGACTCTGTGAATGATGATGATGACAGAGGTGTTTTAGCCTACGAGCTATACCCGGCAGAAGGCTTTTATACACGCAACCAGTCAAGCATTCTTAGCTGGCATGACCTTAACAACGGCTATGAATTTAAAGACTTCGGGCGGGACGAGCCGACGCTCTCTTCCATAGCCTACAGTCCGGATGGCCGATACCTTGCTTCGGCTAACCCTAACGGTAGGGTGCTGTTGTGGGACCTTGGTACGGGCAAAGAAACCCGTACCCTGGTGGTGGAAAAAAATGGCTACATCAGCAAGCTCGCCTTTAGTGGCGACGGGGCATACCTTGCGGCTTCCAGCGGCGATATCTGGGAATGTGCCAGCGGTAAAAATGTGGTGAGCGTTACCGATGGAAGCATCTGGGCCGTGAATAGCATTGATTTTTCGAGTGATGGCAAAAGAATCGTAAGTGGCGGAGCTTGCATCATTAGCTGGGATGCATCGGATGGAAGCAAATTAAAGTTTCAGCAAGAACCTGGCAAAGATGGTATGGATACAACCGGCACCTGCTGGAACCCGAACGGGTGCGTGGACCCGAACTTTAAATTCCAGGTATTCAGTATCGCCCTGCATCCTAATAGCCGGGATTTTGTTGCAGGTAATAAGAACGGCGTAGTACAAAGATGGAATACCGAAAATGATTCGTTGTACGCATATAAAATGTTCGCAAATATAGAAGGGCAGCCGGAAAACAAAGTGTACGATCTTAAATATACCCGTGATGGAAAGTCAATCATTGCGGTGCAGGAAAAATGTTTATACCGTTTAAATGCACTCACTTTAAAGGTAGAAGACTCACTCTTTTTGCCGGAAGGGGAAAAGTTACTGGGAATAGATATGGGATATGATGGCAATACTTTTGGTTGCATTACAGAAAGGCGTCATGGCCGCATTGTACAACTCCGTAACATTGCAGACCTTGCACTCATTAAAGAATTTTACACCGAAGGGATATCATTTAATAAGCTTTCATTTTCTCCCAATAAAAAGCAGGCAGCCACGGCCAGCGATGACGGATTTTGTACCATCTGGGATATAGAGAACGGTAAAGAAGTGATGTACCTCAATAGCATTGGGGAGTATGGCAACCTGATGGTTACACCAGATAACTATTACATGGCCTCAAAATCTGCACTGGATGGCGTAAGTTTTTTAAAGGACAGCAGCTTCTATTCTTTTGACCAGTTTGACCTGTACCTCAACCGACCAGATATTGTATTGAGCAGGCTTGGCTACGCTGCCCCTGAACTGCTGAATTTTTATCGCACCGCATATTTTAAAAGACTTAAAAAAGCCACCGGAGATATCAAAGACACCGTGATGAGTGAAACGATACCCCGGTTAAAACTCCTGGATCGCAAGTCCATTGCGGCAGTGAGTAAATCCGGCACCGCAAATCTGCGGTTTGAAATAACAGATGCTGCCGCAGAACACGGGAGCCTGCGTATTTACATCAATGGTAACCTGGTAAAAGAAAACAATGCAACGAACGGCTCCAAAATATTTGTGATAGAAGATTCCGTTTACCTGGGCCAGGGTAAAAATAATGTGGAGGCAGTTTACAGCAACCGGTCATCAGCAGAAAGCAGAAAGGAAAAAATAATAATCACTTACTCCCCTTCCATTAAAATAGCGCCTAAGGTATGGTTCATTGGTGTGGGCATCTCCAACTACCAGGATGCAACGATGAACCTGAAGTACCCGGTAAAAGACATCAGGGATATTACGAGAGATTTTAAAAGGAAATATCCCGGCCTGGTGATAGACACCCTTTTAAATGAAAAAGCTACCAGGGATCAATTGCTGGCACTCAGGGAAAAGTTGATGAAGACAGATATCAATGACAAAGTAATCGTATCCTTTAGCGGGCACGGATTGTTGAGCGATAGTTTGAACTGGTATTTTGCTACCTACGATATTGACCTTAAAAAACCGGAAGTAAACGGGCTTTCCTATGCCATGATGGAGGGCATTCTGGATGGCATTCCGGCACGACAAA
>JACMPR010000005.1 GCA_014377385.1 Ferruginibacter sp.
GGTTCTGTGTACGAATTTCGGTCGGCCTCAATGGGTGCGGCATATTGGCATCCTGATGCGCCGAATGGCGGCAACGGTGGTAAGGTATGGACCGAAAATCAAAAAGCAGCCATTAAAAAAGCAGTAACAACCTATAAGGAAAAGCTTCGGCCCTTGATTAGAAATGCGAACCTGTATCATATTTTCCCAAGACCCGATAGTATTAGATGGGATGGTGTTCAGTACCATGATCCATCAACACAAAACGGTGTAGTGTATATTTTTAAGCCAAAAAATTTGGTTGATCAGCAAATTATAAAATTGAAAGGCCTTGATCCGGAAGTTAATTACAAACTTAGTTTTGAAGACGGCTCCAATAAAACAACTGTTCGCAAGGGAAGTGCACTCATGAGATCCGGAATTGTTGTAACTCTTAAAGGAGATCTTGCGTCAGAATTAATGTTTATAGATAAGGTAAAGCCTAGATAAAATTATAGGATGGTGTAACACTAAATCCGGCCCGATGAAGTTTGCTCCGGCCAGTATTGCGCAATCTTTTCCCTAACAAAGGCAACACTTCGGGTGAGTTGGTCCATTCCATCAACACCATCTTCAATACTGATCCATCCATCAAAGCCAACACGTTTTAATTCTTTAAAAATGGCATCATAATCATTAAGGCCTTTGCCAATCTCTCCATGGCTGAGGCGTTTTGCATACCCAGTGACACCACTTTCTTCTTTTTTCAAATCTTCTAATGTGCCACTTAGTAAATAGCGGTCACTTGCATGCATGGTTACTACACGATGTGATAAAGCATATAAAAGATCAAGCGGATCATCCCCTGCAAGAAATGCATTGCTAGGATCATAGTTTACACCAAAGTTTGGATGGTGGATACGCTCAACAAGTTTACAGAATACATCTTTTTTTTGTGCAAATTCCGGGTACTCCCAAAAGTCGTCTTTATAATGGTTTTCCAGAATAAGCGTAATCCCACGCTCCTCCGCATAAGGAAGACAGGCTTCGATGCAACCGGCCGCAATTGATATACCTTCTTCTGCTGACAGCTCTGGTCTGCGCTGCCCCGATAGAACGCGGCAATAAAAACCGCCCAGCACATTGGTCATTTCGATCCAGTTTTTCTGCTTTGCAATTTCTATTGCCCGAAACGCCGGATCAGGATGAGTAAAGTCGGGTGAGCAACACATCATAGGTATCGATTTGCCATAAGCCTCTACCTGGTTTCGGAAAGATACCCAGTTTTTTTTATCCTGCATTTCAATAAATCCTGCATACCATTCCAGGCCATCAATATCAAGTGTTGCAGCCAGTTCAATCCATTCTGACACCTGCATGGAGCCGTCTTTGCAAAGCGCCTGCATAAAAGCTTTCGGGAAAACAGCTAACCGGGGCATAAAATTTTTTAAAAGTGAGTATATTAGAGAGGTGTGTTAATAGTTGTGGTATCCTTCGGGGGGTTTCGCCCAATAAAAGGATACTGCTCAATATCTACCACCTGCCCGCTTACGGGGCCGCTTTCATCGGCAAGCCAATAGATAGCCGCTGCCGCGATTTCTGCAGGTAATAAAATACGACCGGCCGGTGCATACACCCTCGGGATATCTTTATACCAGTCATCCGCCAGCCCGTGATCCCGTTTACGAATTATTTCCGTTTCTGTAAGTACCCAGCCCGGATTGATTTGATTTACCCGAACGGATTGTTCCCGAAATAAAGTATCGCCGAGATTTCGTGTCATCGTCATCAACGCTCCCTTTGAAATACTGTATGCCATTAAATTTGGTTCACCGCTGTATGCGTTTACAGAACCGATATTTAATACACATCCATGCGCCTTGCTAAGGTGCGGTAAAGCAGCCTGTATAAGTGCATATGGGGCAACTGTATTTACTTCTAATACCCTGCGTAAGAAAACAAGATCGGTAGTGTGAAGGTTGGATGATACTACCATCGCGGCATTATTTACCACCGCATCCAGCCTGCCAAAGGTTTTTAAAGCCAGCTCCACAAGACGTTGCGGCGCACCTGCTGTGGTAATTTCCTCAATGTGAAGAACAGCTTTGCCTGTGCCTAATTCAGCAATTACCGTTTCACCCAGATCTTTTTCAAGGCCATGAATTACAACACAAGCACCTTCAGCTACGCAACCTATGGCAATGGCTTTACCGATACCGGTACAACTTCCCGTAATTATAATTACTTTGTTTTTTAGCCGCATATTTATTCAGGTTTTAGCACACTTTTTACTACCTCACCTGTATGCATCTTTTCAAAAGCCTCCTGCCATTGGGTAATTGGCCACACGCCTCCAATGATTGGTTTTACATCAAGCTGGCCATTGGCAAGTAAAGCAATCACCCGTTCCCACATCCGCCAGTTGTGGCTAAAGCTGCCCTGGAGCCTGATATTCTTTTGTACCAGGGGATCAAGGCTAAAGCCTAATGGCTGCGGCCCCCAACCTACTTTTGTAATTTGTCCGTTGGGACGAACCAGTTGCATAGCGATATTCAGTGTTATGCTGGAGCCAGCTGCATCAATAACGCAATCGGCGCCGAGGCCATCGCGTCGTTTTGCCCACTCCAAAGCATCGCCGGTTATACTTTCGCAACCATACTGTTTGGCAATGGCCAACCGATTTACATCCGCAGGCAATCCTACTACAGCTACTTCAGCACCGCACAATCTTGCCATTGCGGCACATAAAATACCAATTGTTCCGGGCCCCAAAACTATTACCCGGTCCCCTGGCTTTAAGCGGCTGTTTTCAACAACAGCGCTGTAGGCAACACAACATGGCTCTGTAAGACAGGCCTGCTCAAATGGAAGCGAATCAGGTATAAGGTGAAGGCAACGGGATGGCACACTTACATAATGTGTCATAGCGCCGTTTACGCCATATCCAAAACCTTTTCTCGTTGGATCAAGGTTGTAAAGCCCTATCCGGGACATGGGATTATTTGGGTCAATGATAGCAGCAGTTTCGCTAACTACCCTGTCACCTACTTTCCAGCCAATAACACGGCTTCCTGTTTCGGCGATGATACCACTGAATTCATGGCCAAGTACAACAGGATAATTTACGGACCAGCTATGATCGGCGGTCCATTGATGAAGATCGCTACCACATACGCCAACATTTCTCACTTCGAGCAAAACATCGTCATCACCTATTATAGGTCTACTAATTTCCCTGATTTCAACTGAACCTTTTTCAGGAGAATAATTAACAACTGCAGCTTCTTTCATAAGTATTTTTTTGAACTTCTTTTCAGTAAAGTGATTTTTTTACCTGCTGATTTTTAATCAAACAAGGGAATCCGTCACGCTATATGCATGTATTTTTTCACAAATCAAACGCAGGGAACTTTCGAGGTCGCCCGCGGCTGTTTTAAAACTATCCCCATCAATGGTTAAGGGTGCGCCCAACACTACAAGCGGTGCGCCATATTCAGGGCATTGAATAGCTTGTTCCAGGGAAAGGCCGCCCACTGCCTGTACCGGAATATTCACCGCCTGCACCACTTCACGAAGTTCATCAAGCGGACTTGGCATTCGCTCACCGCTTGCCGCTATGCCCCGCCGTTCATCGTAACCAATGTGGTGGATTACGCAATCACAGCCTAAGTCTTCGAGCCATTTAGCGGCAGCTACCTTGTCATCACAACCAAGGTTATCTCCCATCACTTTTACATTAAAATCTTTTCCCGCCTGCACCACACATTTGATTGTTTCCTCGTGAGCCCTTGCCATTACAACTACATGGGTAGCGCCGGCTTTGGCCATCATCTCTGTTTCAAGATAGCCGCCATCCATTGTTTTCAGATCTGCAACAATAGGAATACCAGGGAAAGCTTCCCGTAATTTCCTTACGCCGTGCAAGCCTTCTGCCAATAAGAGTGGCGTACCGGCTTCAAGCCAGTCAACACCGGCCCGCAAGGCCATTGCAGCGGTTTCAAGGGCTTCTTCAATATCTATTAGATCCAGCGAGATCTGGACAATAGGATTCATCATTAAATGTCGATTTAAATTTTATCATAAGTAATACATTCCTTCAACTCCTTCTCTGTATAAGCCATATTAAACTGTTGCAACACATCATCCGGCACACCATTCCATTGATTGGGACGATTGCCCACATACCCCAGATCTTTAAACCCTATTTCTGTGGTATAAAATCCTGTGATGGTAAGGTTCCGCATGAGGCTAAAAAAAGCTACGCCCTGTTGAAATGCTGGTGTTGCTTTTTTCGGGTAGGCAATATTAGTAACCATGTCAAGTTGCTCCTTTTGGGAACAGCCTGTGAATGGTTTTTCGTAACTTTTTAAGCAAGCTATGTCTAACCATCGCAAGCCTCCACGCATAGGTGTTTGATGTTCCGGTTTGTCAATTACGATGAAGTCAATAAAATCGGGAACCCTGGCATCGGTGGCGCTGCCACTTATCTCATCTTTCGGAATAATAATATCGGCCAGCAGGCTGATCGTAGCCAATTCATGCTCCGTGAAAAATTTTTGCTCCTGTAACTTTTTATTGTACAGAATTTCTTCAGGCATTCGATCTGCATCTTCAGCAGCAAGAGCTCCCTGAGCATTTTCTTTATTTTTGGATGTATTGCAGCCTTCTATAAAAACTGTCGCGGATGCTGTTGCTACTACAAGAGATTTGATTAGTTTTCGTCTATCCATGCAAGTAAATTATTTATGAAATAAAAGAGAAAAATTAATGATTTAATGGGTGTTTTTAAGTGATCTTTCAACCGGGCTCGATGTGATGTTATGAAAGGTGAGGTTTTATAGATGCCTAAAGATTTTGTCTTTTCAATTCTTCCACAATATGTTCGGATGTGCGCATGGAAAGGGCAAGTATCGTCCAGGTGATGTTTTTATCTGCCTGTGATACAAACTGGCTTCCATCCACACAAAAAAGATTTTTACAATCGTGTGCCTGACTCCATTTGTTAAGTGCCGAGGTTTTAGGATCATTACCCATCCTTACCGTGCCAGCTTCATGAATTACATTCCCGGGATTGTCCAATCCCCAATTATTGGTTTCATTGTGCACATCTTCCAAACCCCATGTAACAACAGCACCCATATTATGAAAAATTTCCTTAAAGGTTTCTTTCATGTGCCTGGCTTGTTTTATTTCATATTCTGAGTGCTTTACATTAAAACGTAAAACAGGTATGCCCCATTTATCCACCACAGCCGGATCAATCTCACAGTAATTATCTATCCGGGGCACCGCTTCACCACGACCTGCCATACCAATTTCTGCGCCGTAAAAAAAGCGCACATCTTCTTTCAATGATTTACCAAAGCCGCCACTTTCTTTTTGAATGCCATAAGAAGGAAACCGGCCATTCAGGTTTTCAATACCCCAGTTGATTCCATAAGCCGGCATACTCATGCCGCCGCCATATTCGATATGATAACCTCGTGGGAAATCCAGTTTTTTATTGTCTAACCACCAGGGTGTGTACACATGTGAGCCGCCAACACCATCTTCATTATAACGGTTTCGCCCAAACAAGGCAGGCACGTATCCCCGCATGGCCGCTCCGGTGGAATCATGTAAATATTTGCCAACTACATTGCTTTCATTGGCTAAACCATTTGGATGCTGTGCAGATTTTGAGTTAAGCAATAAACGGGCTGTTTCTGCGGTACTCGCCGCCAGAATTATCATTTTGCCCGATACCTCGTACTCCTGCAAATCATTTTTGTCAATATAAGAGATACCTGTTGCAAGACCTTCATTATTCGTTAGCACTTCCCGGGCCATGGCATTTGTAATTAAATCCACGTTGCCGGTTTGTAGTGCAGGCTTTACCAATACAGAAGAGGAAGAAAAATCTGCATATACTTTACAACTGCGCCAACACTGGTTACAGTAAAAACAAACCCCCCGATCTTTATTAATGGGTTTGGTAAGAATAGACATACGTGAAGGAATAACTGGTATGCCCATACCCGTACCTGCTTTTTTTATCATCATTTCATGCAGGCGGGGCTTTGGAGGGGGCTGAAAAATACCATCCGGGTCATTTTCCAGGCCTTCATTCGTTCCAAAAATACCTATCAACCGGTCTATTTTATCGTAATATGGTTTTATATCTTCATAGCCGATAGGCCAGTTATCGCCAAGGCCGTCTATACTGCGACGTTTAAAATCCTTCGGGCCAAAGCGTAGGGAAATACGCCCCCAGTGGTTGGTCCGCCCACCCACCATTCGTGCCCGCCACCAATCCCATTTAGTACCTTCTGCTTTAGTATATGGTTCGCCATCAATTTCCCAACCCCAGAACGAGGCATCGAAATCGCCAAAAGGCCTAAACTTCGTTTTGGCACCTCGCCTGGGTGATTCCCAGGAATTTTTCATTTGTGAAGAATGTATGGCCGGATCGTAGATAGGGCCTGCTTCAATGAGGCACACCTTTAATCCAGCTTTTGCCAATACATAGGCAGCCATGCCACCCCCGGCTCCTGAGCCGACAATAACGACATCATATTTTTTTGCACTTTTTTTTATTTGCAGTTCACCCATTAACAAAGTTTTTTAGTAGAAATAGCAAGAAAAGAGTACTAATTATTACGTTGTGTGCAGTTTTTTTAATACCTGATAAAGTGTACAAGAAAGGAAGGTATTATATGTTTATGCACATATCGTAGGGCAGCGATCATAAATGAACCCGCCAATGGTAAAACTATATCCAACCTGCAAGTAGAAATGTTCTGTAATTAGCCGGTATTATAATTGGGTTATCTAAAGGCTGGCGGGGTATGAAATGCTCCTTTTTTTATTGAAACCTGTTACTATATTTGTTGAATTAATAGGTGTCAATCAGGCTAAAGTGGTTCAAAATCTATTTCAAGAAAATCCACAACGCCATTTGTCCAGTACTGTTGAATAAATAATATATGATTGGGGTGATTTAAATATTCCCTGTAATTTTTTTTATTTGAGAATTGCATTATGATGCCGTATTCATACTTATTATTCGGGCTCGTTTGCTTTAAGATTTCAAATTTTTTTACCCCGGGAATATTTGCAAGTTTTGAGGCTTCGATGAAAAATTCCGCTTCGCCGCTTGATTCTTTAGGGTGGTGCAGTTTAAAAATAACTGAATGAATGATCATAAAATAAATATTAAATAATTAATTTGTTTGCATCGTAAAAATATATGTTTTCAACTAGAAGTTTTTTCTCTGGCACACAAAATTAAACCATACTAATTTTTATAAATTTTATTATTACGCTATAAAAATATAATGATGAAACCCATTTTCTTGTTGTTTTCCTGCATTTTGTTTACTATTATTTCTTACACGCAACATACTGCCGGGTTAAATAATGCTACCCGAACCAGTTTAAGAAAGGATAAGCTGGCAGGTGACTCCCTTCTCATCAGTATGCCGGTAAGCAGAATTGTTTATCAACGCAGTAATGAGAACATAGCCATGATCCAAGTAATTGGAACTGTGCCTGAAAAAGCCACTTTAATTCAGGCACGTCTTGTAACCCGCACAACAGGCAAGGGCACCACTACAAAGTGGAAGACAATCGCAAGGAATATACCGAAGGGTATGTTTTCCGGATTGCTTAAGGGTATTAGTGGCTGGTATAACCTAGAAGTGCGTGCAATGAATGGTAAACAAACAGTGGCCGTAGTGGCTGTAGAACGGGTAGGTATCGGAGAAGTTTTTTTGATAACAGGCCACTCTGTAGCCCAGGGCGGGGATATCAATATCGAAGGTGCAACGGATGACCGGGTAAGCACGATACGACTTGAGGAAAAATCACCGCGTTTTGAAACCTATCTAAAAACCGGTGATCCCCAATACCTGCCTGAGCTGGAATTTGTGCAGGCTGCTACCGGCATTGCGCATGCGCCGTTTGGGCACAACAACTACTTCTGGTCAAAATTTGGCGAGATACTGGCGCAAAAAGAAAATGTACCTGTTTTGATCTACAATGCCGGCTTTGGCGGCACCAGCCTGGAGCATTGGGCCAAGTCAACCCAGAACATTCAATTTGAACATGGGTTTGTAAGATCGGCCATCCGCATGCCATATATAAATGTATATAATGCATTGATAAAATATATTCCCTCAACAGGCATCCGTGCCATTCTTTCCGACCA
>JACMPR010000052.1 GCA_014377385.1 Ferruginibacter sp.
AATAAGGAACTTGCAAAATAGCCCGGGCAGCAGGCTTCATCACCCTTAAAATTTCACGCATTGCCTTACGGTCATCCGGGATATGTTCCAGGATATGATTGGCAATCACCAGGTCGAAACTATTGTCCGCAAATCCAAGATTCGTTGCATCCTGCTTTTGCACCATCTCATCAATGGTTTTATAAAATCCGGGTAATAGGTCGGCTGTTGTTACGGTGGCCTGTTCTATTAAAAAATGAAATACATTTTTTTCAGGCGACAGATGCAATATTTTTTTTCCCTTCAAATCAATCGTTGCACTTAAAAAAGCTATCAGCAGTCTTTCTCTTGCAGTTGACATACAAGCCGGACAAAATATGTTCTCCCCATAACCCGCTATTACCCCGTTACTTTCGATAGCCGCCCTGTTTTCTGCGGCGGGATGATCAGGCACAAAACGGGTATACATGGCGCCGCAAACATTGCAGGTATAACCGCTGCCGGCGAACCCTTTGTATTGCCTGCGGTACCTTGTGCGTTTTTGCGAGAAAATAATATTGCGGTAAAAAGATTGTAAAGGATAATAAACCCCGGCTTTCCTTAAAATAGTTTTAATCAGTGAATGCATGATGGGAGATTAATTGCCGGACTTTCTTTGACATCAAATTTTATCCACTGGTCTTCTCAAGCAATCTTTCCGCAAGTTCAAGATCAAGGGGCCTCGTAATCTTTATATTTGTCTCGTCCCCGTCAACCAGGTATATTTTCAGGCCAAATGCTTCAACTACGGTCGCTTCATCGGTAAACTTATCCTTATAATCAATATTGAAGGCAGGTAATAATATTTTGCTATAGAAGGTTTGTGGCGTTTGCACCAGCTTCACGATATTACGGTCAATGGTTTCATTCCCTTCCGCTGTAAGTATCCGTAAACTGTCCCTCGCTTCAATCACCGGAACGGCAGAGCCATATTCGAGTACGGCCTCATAACAGCGGTGGATGAGTTCTGTTGTTACCAGGCAACGAACCGCATCATGCACAAAAACAATACTATCGGCTTCCACCATTTTAAGTCCGTTCTGCACGGAGTGAAACCGGGTTCTGCCACCAACGGTGATTTGTATACGCTTATAGTCAAAAAAAGCATCAATGATTTCCTGTCCCGCCGCCACATGATCCTCCGGCAATACCAGGATAATATTACAATCATCATATGCATTGATAAATGCATTAATAGTGTAATACAAAACTGGCCTCCCGTTTAATAAAAGAAATTGTTTGGGTAAGGAACTGTTCATCCTCGTGCCGGAACCGCCTGCTACAATTATTGCAATTTTCTTCATAGTTGCCACTGATTCACTTATAATTTTTTGTTTTATGGTATTTTATTTTCAAGGCAGCATTTTTTTTATTCTTTATATATCCCTATTAACTTTTCTCCGGCACTATTTCTCATGGCCCTGTACATTCCGGCACTGTTAAATACCATTGCCGTATTGCCCGCAGCATCCACACCGATCATACCTCCCTCACCATCCATCTTAATTAATTTGTTGTGCACAACTTCGTTCATTGCTTCCAGTAAGGTCAATCCTTTGTACTCCATAAGGCAGCTAACACTGTGTGCCGCTACGGCTCTTATAAACGGCTCTCCATGCCCTGTACAGCTGATCGCACAGGTTTCATTGTTTGCGTAGGTACCTGCACCAATGATCGGACTATCGCCAATGCGGCCATACTTCTTATTCGTCATACCGCCGGTACTCGTTGCAGCCGCAATATTTCCAAAAGCATCACATGCCGTTGCGCCAACAGTACCAAATTTTTTATCTTTCATCAATTCTTCCAAACCCTGGTGGGTATGATCCAGGGAATAATTATCGCTGTCACGCATTTCCTTCCATTGATCATAGCGAAACTGCGAAAAAAAATATTCATCTGGCTCCAGTTTTATCCCCTGTTTGATGGCAAAATCATTGGCCCCTTTTCCACTTAAGAAAACATGGTTGCTGTTATTCATTACTTCTGCGGCAAGTTCAATCGGGTTTCTTACGTTGCGTATGGCAGCTACGGCACCTGCTTCCAGCGTTTGTCCGTCCATGATAGCCGCATCCATTTCCTGTACACCTTTTTTAGTAAATACCGATCCCCTTCCTGCATTAAAAAGCAAATTGTCTTCCAATACTACAATGGCTGCCTTTACCGCGTTTACGGAAGTACCGTCCTGTTCCAACACAGCGTAGCCGGCATTCAGCGCATCTTCCAGTGCCAGGATATATGCTTTTTCCAGCTCCGGGGTCATATCAGTTTTTAAAATGGTTCCGGCGCCGCCATGTATTACAATTGAGAAAGGTTGCATAAGCCTCGTTGATTTGTGGCCCAAAAATATTTAATTTAAGTCCAAATAGTTTCAAATCTTTTTACGTAAAGGTTGAAATCATGCTAATGATCTGCATGTTCTGTTTAATAGTTACTAAAAGAGGAGGAATCGCATTTTTTATTTGCCCGGCGGGGATTCTTGGCTCAGCTTTGGTGGCGTCGCACTCTTGTGCGGTATCTCGTGGTTCAACAATTTATTTCACGCAAAAGACTGCAAGTGGACAAAGGCGCCAACATTAATATAATAGTGAAGCAGCGTTTGCTGCTCCGCAGTGTTTTTCTTTTCAACAAGTTATTTCAAGCAAAGGGCAAAGGCGCAAGGATTAATATGGATAATGAAGCAATTCTTGCTGACCCGAGCAAGATAAGATTACGTAAGCAGTAGCATGCACTCCGCGAGCAATTTATCTTTGTCGATGGCTACCGTGCCCACTTCCTCACAAACCAGTCCTCCTGCTATATTCGATATTTCAGCCATTAGCCTCATATCTCGTGTTGCGGCATACACTACTGCTGCCACTGCAATCACGGTATCACCCGCACCACTTACATCTGCGATGCTTCGGATATGAGTAGGAATAATCGCACTTTCTTTTTCACTTTGAATAAAAACTCCTTTTTCTGAAAGCGTGATAAAAGAAATATGGTGCTGTAGTTTTTCATACAGCGAGCTGTGAATAGTTGAAAGCAATTCATTGCTTACCGCATCACTGATGATGTTTAAACCTTCTTTGGCCTCATGAAGATTGGGCTTAAAAATGTCAACCATCCGGTAAGTAAAAAAATTTTTTCGTTTTGGATCAACGGCAGTTAATATATTATTTTCCTTACAACAGGCGATCACTTTTTCAATTACCGCCGGTGTAAGTACGCCTTTGTTATAATCTTCCAGGATTACGACTTGTGGCTTTTCTTTTTTTATGTAAGATTCAAACGAAGCGATTAACTGAACTTCTTCGACTTCTGCCAATGGACGTGTGATCTCCGCATCCAACCGCATCATGTGCTGGTTCCGGCTTATAATCCGGATTTTATTGGTAGTGATGCGATCCGCACTCTTTACCAGGTATGCTGTGTTGATATTATTGCTGTTCAATAATGCTGTTAACTGCTCTCCATCCAGGTCATTTCCCAAAACGCTGATGGTATGAACGGTTGCGCCCAATGCCTGCACATTCAAAGCAACGTTGCCTGCACCACCAATACGTTGCTCCCGGTTAGTTACCGCAACAACAGGCACGGGGGCTTCAGGCGAAATGCGGTCTACCTTACCCCACCAGTATGTATCCAGCATAAGATCACCGATCACGCCTACTTTAATTTGTGCAAATGACTGAAACAATTTATTAAAATCAATTCCGGGCATAATAATCAGGCTTTGTTTTTATTTGCAACTGCAATGTAATAAATAGGAATACCTGCCAGTACAATGGCAAGTCCCCATCCGGCGTATACAGGTTTATACCAGATAAGCAAGATACAGAAAGCGATTGCCATCAAAATATAAATAGCAGGTAAAAATGGATAGCCAAAGGCCTTGTACGGCCGTTCAACTTCCGGCCGGGTTTTTCTGAGCCTGAAAATACCCCAAATAGTGAGGGCATAAAATAACACTACCACGAAAGAGATCATGTCCAGCAAATCGCCATACCGGCCGCTCAGGCACAATACAGCGGCTACCGCACATTGTATCCATAGGGCAAATTCAGGAACATCATGTTTATTTAGTTCGCCGGTTTTTTTAAAGAACAGGCCGTCTTTTGCCATGGTGTAATATACCCTGGCACCTGCCAGTATCAATCCATTGTTGCATCCAAAAGTGGAGATCATAATCATGACAGCAATTACATAGGTACCGATATTTCCGAAAATGGCGTTACTCGCGGCAACGGCTACCCTATCCTGTGGTGCATGGGCAATTTCATTTAACGGGAGCACGTTCAGGTACATCAGGTTTGCCGCTACGTAAATAAGCGTCACTATACCTGTTCCAAAAAACAAGCTTAATCCAATATTTCTTTTGGGATTTTTTACTTCGCCTGCAATGAAGGTTACGTTGTTCCAGGCATCACTGCTGAATATAGAGCCAACCATGGATGCAGCTATAGCACCTAAAATAGCACTGCCCACTACTCCGGTTGTTGTTCCATCGGCCTGTATATTTTTCATACTCCAGGCATCTGCCCAGTTTGCCGACCATACACCTGGCTTGGAAGCCAGTAAAAATCCGAAGGCAATCAAACCAAACAAGGATAATAATTTTACAACGGTAAAGGAGGTCTGAATCATTTTACCTCCCTTCACACCCCTGGTATTGATATAGGTAAGAAAAATGATCAACGCAATAGACACAAGCTGTGCAGGATAAAGTTTAAAAGCGCCTGCCTGGAAAAGTATATTGGCATCCGTTACTTCAAGTGCAGGAATAAAATACCCGGCGAATTTCGAGAAAGCTACACCAACTGCTGCAATCGTCGCGGTTTGAATCACGGCAAAAAAACTCCAACCGTATAAAAATCCTGCGAGTGGATTAAAGGCTTCCTTTAGATAAACATACTGGCCACCGGCTTTTGGAAACATTGCACTCAATTCTCCATAACTCAACGCAGCAGTCAATGTCATAAAGCCGGTAATCAGCCAGATGGCAATGAGCCACCCTGCGCTTCCTACATTTCGGGTAATATCTGCACTTACAATAAAGATACCCGAACCAATCATTGAACCGGCAACGATCATCGTCGCGTCAAACAGGCCCAGCGTTGGTTTAAACGAATGCGTTGTTGCTGTCATGTGATAGTTTTGGTTGCTGTAATAACGTAAATATATCAATAAAAAATCCCGTTACGTATAACGGGATTCAAGATAAATAAATATGATTGAACTATGGTTTTGCGGCCGACCTCATTTTTTCATTCATTCCTTCAATTACATCGGCAGTGATATTCATAGAAGAATCCTTGTACACCATGTAATCCAACCCGGTGCCGGTAGTAAAAATGTACATGTAATTCCTTTCTTTGTTATACTCCTCCAGAAAACTCTTTAGCTTTTTCTGAATATCATCCATGAACTTGTAACTTTTTTCATTGAGGTTTTGAGAGAGGGATTGCTTTTTGCCATCAATTTGCTGCTGCTGTTGCAAAAGCTGCCCCTGAAATTGTTGCGCTTCTTCCTGCGTAATAGCAGCACCTTTTTTTAGAAAATTATTTTTTTGATTCTCCAACCCTTTGTAGCTACTTTCCCATTCTGCTTCAATCGCCTGTTGCTCACGCTCCAGTTCCTTGCGTTTGTTTTTAATATAAGTAATTTTTGCGTTTAAGGAATCCAGCTCTACATAAGCGATAGCCGGCCGGGTCATATTTGCTCCGGCTGGAGACGGTACAAAGGTTGCAATTTTTTTATCAGCCGGTTTATTTGAAGAGAATTGGAAATAATATAAGACCCCTACTGCAATGATCAACACAATATTCAATACAATGGATAAATGCTTCATTAATCAGGTTTTGATTGGCGGCAAGATAATTACAAAGGGCTACACTGCAATATTTCACGGGATACTTTTATGAAAGGCTTAACGCTACAAATCATATTGGAATTCCACAGCATTTATTCTCTTTGTGATTAAAAAATAAGGATATTGCAGCCCTGATCAAATGGCAGCAAATGTTTTTTACCAGGAATAAAATACCTGCCCATATATTGGTTAACCGGGTAGATGCCATGGGTGATGTAATATTGGCTTTGCCAGTGTGCGGCCTTATTAAAAAACATTTTCCGGAATGTAAGGTCAGTTTTCTTGGTCGTGCCTATACAAAAAGTGTAGCGCTCGCCTCCATTCATGTGGATGCATTTATTAATGCAGATGACTGGGCACACATGACGCATGACCAGATACGGATCCTACTCCGGGAAAATAAAGTGGATACTGTCATTCATTTGTTACCAGATAAACCAACAATAATAGCCTGTAAGAAGGCTGGAATAAGAATACGGGTCGGTGCAATCAACAAGATCATATATTGGCTAAACTGCAACAGGCTGGTTTTTGTAAGCCGGAAAAAATCAAGGCTCAGCGAAGCACAGCTGAATATTAAATTATTGTCCGCATTAAATATAAAGGAGCGCCCGGACAGAAATGGGCTCTACAAATATTATGGCTTCACAAGACTTCCGCAACTTGAGGAATTGAATAAAATAATTCTGGATCCACATAAGATCAATCTTATCATTCACCCGCTATCAAATAAAAATGCCAAAGAATGGGGATTGCATAATTTTTCTGCCCTTGTAAATCTTATTGATAAAGACAGGTTTAAAATATTCATTACCGGTTCCGAAAAAGAAAAAAAAATACTTACGTCCTGGTTATTACAGCATAAAAATGAAGTAACCGATCTTACCGGCACATTGGATATGGATCAACTAATTGCTTTTATTGCGGCGGCTGATGGGCTCATCGCTTCCTCTACCGGGCCGGTGCATGTGGCTGCGGCTGCGGGAATTAATACGCTTGGACTTTACGAAAACAGGTGGGTAAAACGTGGAGAGAGATGGGGACCGATTGGGAAAAAAGCAGATTTTCTTGAATGTGTACATCAGGACATGGATAGTATCACCCCAGCAATGGTGAATGAAAGGATAAGCAAATGGAAACCGGAGCCACGGTCAACCTGATTTTAAATCGTTAGAAGTCTGCTATTCTGTTGAGGTGGATACACGATTCGGACTGACGGGAAAATCTAAAAGCGCCTGGTTTAAAAATTATTTTCAGTCGTTCTTTCCCTCAATTATTTGCAGCTGGATAATAATCAAGCGGTAAAAGATCCCCAATCTTTTCCCATCCGAGGTATCCTTCAATTAATAAGTCCAGCGAAGGGAAATAATAACCGTCTGGCCGTATCAGGATACTTTTTTCATCATTAAGAATAATAAAATTAGTTACCTGGAAATGTTGGGATTTGCGATCCATGAATTGCCCGCTGAATTCAATCGGCTCTGGTTCATTTAAATAACGAACCATCAAATAATTATCAAACGTAAGTATATCCTTAATATTATCGCTTCCTTTAAACATAATACTGTCGCTGTTTAGTATACTACTTCCAAAATTATCCTTCTCCACTTTTTTTATGTAATAGGCCGGCAGGTTCATGACTTCAGGAAACGCACACACATCCCAGTATACCGCAGCGGGCTTGCGCACTTTCGGTTTGAAATGACCAGTAGAATTATGCCAAACTCCATTACTGGCAGAAATGTCGCTGATG
>JACMPR010000053.1 GCA_014377385.1 Ferruginibacter sp.
CATGCCCCGGAGGAATACCTGAAGGATTGCCAAGATTATTCAGTCTAGCCTGGGTAGAGTCGAATTTAAATATAAAATTTATTTTGGGCCCGTTACTGCGGTCTTCGCTTTTTTTACAGGATGTTACCAGGAGCATTAACGCCATCGAAATAGCAAAACATTTTAGCATATTCATAAAATATATTTTCCGGGGTGAAGTTTGAAAACTAAATAAAGTAAAATTTATTGTAATAGCGTTGCCAAGGAAATGCTAAAACACGTGTAAATATCTGGATAAAACAAAAATGAGGTCTATTCAATTCCAATATTCTCTCCTGGATTTTACAGATTATGACCGCGAACAGCATCAGACGCTTGCGAAGATGTATTTGCAATTGAAATGCTTACCGTATAATAGTTGTTGTCCCCTTTCTATCAATGATGTTGCCTTTGTAATCGACAGCGCGGGCAATCCAGACAAAAGTACTCATGTTTTGTGCAATGCCCATGACTTTACCATCCCAACCCACATTTTCGTTTGTTGTGCTAAATACCAGTTGTCCAAAACGGTTATATAAATTAAAATAGCTGAAGGATTTGATACCAACCGGGAATGCTTTTAATAAATCGTTTCGGCCGTCGCCATTTGGTGTAAATGAATTGGCTACATAAATCTCAGGGCCGCGATAGGTGTTTACTTTTACGGTATCCCTTCCAATACAATTGTCCTGCGTACGCGCAGTAACAATGAGCTGATTAAACTGGTCAGTAAGCGTGGCAACGGGATTTTTTATAAATGGATTACTGAGTCCTTTTTCCGGGCTCCAGCTGTATTGGATGAAACCGATGTTGTTAATATCGGTAGCCAATAGCTGCAGAGGCTGGTTAATGGCTACAGAACTATCATAACCTGCAAAGAGTTTCCCGGGTGGCAATACTTTTACCTGTATGTCATCACTTGCAAGGGATTTGCACCCATTCATATCCGTTACATCTACAAAATAAGTAATGGTGGTTGCTTCGTTTACAATTGGATTGCTGATGGCGGCATTAGATAAATAAGTAGCCGGATGCCACTGATAGAGCAGCCCACCGGAAGCATTCAATTGGGTTCGGCCACCATAACAAACTGTAACGGGCTCGCCCGCATTTGCCGTGGGAGCCGGGTTTACAATAACTGTAACCGAGTCCCTGAGGGTGCAAACACCGAGGGTTGCCACAATATAATATTTGGTTGTTACAACAGGATTTGCAGTTGGATTTAGTAACAGTGGATTATTTAAAGTAATTGTTTGAGCTGGAATTTCCGCACTCCACCTTATACCCGAAGCGTTTGTAGTTGCCGGTAGCATGGTACTTTTACTTTCGCAAATCACCGGGTCGGCACCGGTGAGTAAGCTAATGCCATTTACGAACGGCACCGTTACCCCAGCTAACACAGCAGTACAATTGTTTGCATCTTTTACTGTTATGATAAAGGTATTTGCACCCACCTGGAAAACATTCGCCGGCTGGAAAGTTCCGCCGTTGATTGAATATTGATAGGGAGGTCTTCCGCCCGCAACCGTAACCGTTATACTACCATCTGATGCACTGGTACATGTAGCCGCCACCAATGTAGTATCGGTTATCAGCAAATCCGGATAAGATTGAATGATATTTACCGGCAAACTATCCTTACAACCGCTAGCATCAGTTATATGAACCATATAATTTCCTACAGCAAGACTATTAAATATACCATTCGCCTGTGCCGGCAAATTATTGATCGAATATTGTACGGGGGCACTCGCCCATTCTGCACCACCTGAAACAATGATCTGACCCGTGGCCGCATCGTGACAATTTACATTAGCCTGGCTGGTGAATTCCAGGTCCTTCCAGCGGATTAATACGGAATCCCTGCCGTAGCAGGTTCCGATATTTGCAGTGCAATAATAGGCGGTAGCACTTTGTGCCGGCGTAGCAACAGGGTTGCTAACAGCATAGCTATTTAAACCCGGGGTAGCTTCCCATTGAAAAGAACTGTAAGCTGCCGAGGCCAGTAATTGTATAGCACTTTGCTTACAAATCAAAGGGTTCACGGGTAATATTGTTAACGTGTCATAATCCCTTATTTGTATGACTGTGCTATCAATGGCTGCTAAAGAACCACAACCTGAACCTGCATACACAACAATAAATTCAATTCCTTCCGGAACATTATCAATAATGGGAACTACATTGACGGTGATTACAGAATCATTTGCTGGAATCGTTACAATAGCAGGTAATGTTTGCATATCAATACCGTTGACAGCTGTTCCGCCATAAACCAGGTTTACTGAAAAGGGGTAATTTGGTGCAGTTGGCCTTTTTATGGTAAATGATCCTGTGACGCAGCCTTCTACGACATAACTGTTGTTAAGATTATCTGTTTGCGTGTTGTTTGTTAAGGTTACAATGTTGGAGGTAAGACTTTTTGACTCGAGAAACACGCCACTATCCCAACCGGCATCATTATTATCTGAGATCACCAATTTTAAATGATATACGTTGCACGGTACGACTGCTGAAATGGCCGTAAGTAAAGTCGTATGGCCGTCGTGGTTAAAATAGGCATTGGCAGCATTGTCCAGGTAGTAAGAAGGATTTTCCGGGCATTGGGGGGGAGCATTGTTAAAATCAGGGGCATTATTTATGTTAAGGATAGATACCGGAAGATTTGTGCCAGGAACCAGTGCAATATTTCTTTGACCCGAAATTCCCGGACCAGAAATGAAAAAACCAAATGCATCTATAAATTGACTGCAGGCAAAGGCAGGTTCGTATTCTTCGGAAGAAAAAATATAATTAAATTTTACTGTATCTCCTGAGGGTATGAAATCAAATTCCAGCACACAGGCATCATTCATGTTGTTAACATTCGCACCAATAGCATTGGCAAGGGTGATGTCTCCCGGAATTTCCCATTGCTGGTTAGCAAGTTGGGCACTTGCAGATGAGCTACCGTTCCCATCAAGGCCAATACTTGAGCCAACTGTTTTTGCCCTGCCTGAGGTTAGTACAATGCCACTGTCAATATTAATATTTGTCTGACCGGGATTTTTGAAATAACCAGCCATTAAAGAATTGCCTGTAAATGAAACGTTGCTAATTATTACACCGTCCCCAACGAGCCTTTGTGCCAGGGCTACTGCGTTTGACTCATCGGTTACCTGTAATTGAGCATTACAAAAGCCGGCGAAAAGCAGTGCGGTGAAAAATAAGATTCCCACTTTCATGAGCAGAATGTCTGGTTAAGGTAATTAGGGTTTTATAAGAAGTTGCTTCAGGTAAAATGATTTCAACAAATGGTCGGGCAAAGCCCTGAAAGTGGTTTTTCTTTGTGTGCATAGCATCAAACGACCAATTTTGCTCTCAATTTAAAATAAAGGCTCCTTCTATAAAGCACCCTAAGATAATTCAATTTTTTTAACATACAACAAAGCCCGGAATAATCCGGGCTTTGTTTAAAAATAAATTCATGCATATATATTTATATACTAAGCGTACTTAACACACCATTCATACTCCTTACAGCCTCCGCACTTTTATTCATGGCTGCTTTTTCTTCGTCATTTAATTTATAATCAATAATCTTTTCCCAGCCATTTTTACCAATGATAACGGGAACGCCTATGCAAATATCGTTGAGTCCATATTCGCCTTCAAGATACACACAGCAAGGTATCAATTTCTTTTCGTCACGGATAATCGCTTCTACAAGCGAACCACCTGCTGCGCCCGGTGCATACCAGGCAGAGGTACCCAATAAACCGGTAAGTGTCGCGCCGCCTATCATAGTGTCTGCAGCTACTTTTTTAAGCGCAGCTTCATCAAGATAGTTTGCCGCGGGAGTGCCACAGTAAGTCGCAAGCCTGGTTAAAGGGATCATTGTAGTATCTCCATGGCCACCAATAACGGTAGTTTGAAGATCGTTTGGAGAACAATCCATGGCCTTGCACAGGTAGTAACGAAACCTGGCACTATCCAACGCGCCGCCCATTCCTATAATCCTGTTTTTGGGTATTCCACTGGATTTCAACGCCAGGTATGTCATGGTATCCATTGGGTTGCTGATCACAATGATAATAACATCGGGAGAATACTGTAATAAATTCTGTGTAACTGTTTTCACGATACCGGCATTGATGCCGATAAGTTCTTCGCGGGTCATCCCGGGCTTACGTGGAATCCCGGAAGTGATAACTGCCACCGTACTTCCTGCAGTCTTACTATAATCGTTGGTGCTGCCGATAATCTTAGTATCGAAGCCTTCAATCTGTGCGGTTTGCATCAGGTCCATTGCCTTTCCTTCTGCAACACCTTCTTTAATATCAACTAAAACCAATTCATCGCAAATGGCTTTACGTGCAATATTATCGGCGCACGTTGCACCTACGGCACCTGCACCTACTACAGTTACTTTCATACTATTTTTTTAAGTTAAATTGAATAAACGCTAAATGTGGCGCAAATGTAAATGATTTCCGGATACCGGATTTCAGTAAAAGGATTAAATGAGGACCTGATTTTATAATTATCCCAGCGCGGATTTCACATTAATATTTGTAAAATGTCATTGCCGGTTGTATTCACCTCTTACCCTCCATTCCTGGGGTGTAACACCACACTCTTGCTTAAATACCCTGGCAAAATAACCCGGATCATTATAGCCACAATCCAATGCAATGGATGCTATCGTTACAGCATGATTTTTAAGTTGCTCTTTTGCTTTATTTAACCTGACCATCCGGATAAATTTATTTGGCGGGCAGCCGGTCAAAGCATCTAATTTTCGGTGTAGTTGAGAATGGCTCATGAACATATATTTACACATCCTTTCTACCGTAAAGTCAACATCTGCCATATGAACTTCCACCACTTCCCGTACTTTTTTCACAAAACTGTCTTCTGCTTGATTGAGATCCGGTAACAAGCCGACTGCATCCGTAAAATGTACCGCAGCGTTTGTAACGGTGAGGCCTGCATGTTTTATGTAAAACTGCTGGAGATTGCTGCGTAACTCGAGTAATTTTTTTATACGTAATAACAATTCCTCTTTGTGAAAAGGTTTTTCAAGGTAAGCGTCTGCGCCTCCTTCCA
>JACMPR010000054.1 GCA_014377385.1 Ferruginibacter sp.
GAAACAAAATACCCTTTTTGGGGTATTTATTTATTTGAAAGTTCCCCTTATGTTTACAAATTCTTAGTACCAAGACAAACAACCACCACCCATGACCCTGGAGCAGTATAATACCCTGACGGAACAAAAACGTGCTTTTGTTTTAGACAAAGCGGGCATTTTTGTCGCCTCTACTTTTAATAAACATTATGAATTTGATTTGTTTATGCTGGATTCTTTTTACGTGGAGGTTATCTTTAAAACCGATGGAACCCTTTGCGGCACAAGGGCTTTTACGGCCATATCCCAGCTTGACAGGTACCTGAATGCGATTGATATTAAGCCATTGGTAGGCACGTTGTAACAGGCCCGGGGTTTTAGTGGCCGGGTGATCGCAACAGCAAATGATCCAATCACTAATCTTCAAATCTTCGAATCTTTCTTTACTTTTGCGGCATGACAACAGAACAATTAAAAAGTATGAGAGACCGTGTCCTGGTCCTGGGGAGGTTTCTTTGACGTCGCTAACAAGGAAGCTAAAATAGCAAACGATAAACAACTTTCACTTTCGCCGGGTTTTTGGGACGACAATGCCCGGGCAACTTCTATTCTTAAAGAAACAAAAGTAAACGAGTATTGGATAAATCTTTTTCACGCGGTTGATACCGCCGTGGAAGATTTTGCTGTGCTGTTTGAATTTTGGAAAGGCGGGGATGCAACAGAGGAGGAGGTGCGGGCCGCTCACGCCGATGCCATCAATAGGATTGAAGAAGCAGAATTTAAAAGTACGCTCAACGAACCCGAAGATGAATTACCCGCCATGCTCCAGATCAACAGTGGTGCCGGTGGCACGGAAAGCCAGGATTGGGCAGAAATGCTTGCACGTATGTTTAGGATGTACGGAGAAAAGCAGGGTTGGACAGTTACAGAAATGGATTGGCAATGGGGAGATGGCGCCGGCATAAAAACATGCACTTATAAATTTGAAGGTGCATTTGCATACGGGTTTTTAAAATCGGAAAGTGGCGTGCACCGCCTCGTGCGCATTTCACCATTCGACAGCAATGCCCGCCGGCACACTTCATTTGTTTCGGTGAATGTATATCCTTTGGTAGACGATACCATCAACATAGAAATTAATCCGGCGGACGTAAAGATGGAAACCTCCAGGAGTGGAGGCGCAGGTGGGCAGAATGTAAATAAAGTAGAAACAAAAGTGCAATTAACCCATATTCCTACTGGTATAGTGGTGGTATGCCAGCAAGACAGGAGCCAGTTGGGCAACCGGGAGTTAGCCATGCAAATGTTGAAAAGCCGGCTATACGAAATAGAACTCCAGCGCCGCAATGAAATAAAGGATGCTGCCAACAGCAAAAAGAAAAAAATAGAATGGGGTAGCCAGATACGTTCGTATGTTTTTCATCCTTATAAAATGATCAAGGATCACCGCACTGATTACGAGGTTGGAAATGTTGGCCCCGTAATGGATGGCGAACTGGACGGATTTATCAAGGCCTACCTGATGAGTGAAAAAGAAACCGAAAATTCCTAATCAAAACTTTCCTTTTTATGGTTAAAATATTCCTTCATCTGGCAATCATTTTTTTTATTATCTCTTGTGGGGGCAACAATGAAAAAGAAGTAATAATGCAGGGAATGGATGAGTCGACACGAAACGTAAAAGATACTTTGCCTGCACTTATACTTGATACCACCGGTACTTTGCAACGAAAATCAGACGTTCTTGCAGACGACACTGTGTTTGCAGACGGGAGCAAGCCAACCGGCTGGGATATAGCAGGTATTACAGACGTAAAAGGATTAAAATTATTTCTCAGGGACCTGCAACGCATGGTGTTGACAGAACGCAAAATGGAAGTTGCGGTGCACATCAGGTACCCGCTAAGGAATGCCCGTGATCTTAAAACTTTTTTTAGGAAATACAATGAATTGATCACGCCCGCAGTAAAGAAAGCTGTTGCAGGAATAAATTTCCGCCAGTTGTTCAGGAATGCGCAGGGTGTAATGATTGGAGACGGAAAGCTTTGGATTGCGCAGCAAGGAAAGGATTTTAAAATAATTGCCATCAATAAATAATATAAACTTACGATCATGCAATATGGAGATTTTTACTACCCAATGCCAGCTAATGAACCCGTTCTTAATTATGCGCCCGGTTCTGCAGAGAAAAAAAGATTGAAAGAAGTTTTGGCTCTTTTAAAAAAAGAAAAAATTGACGTGCCGATGTATATAGGCGGTGAAGAAATAAGAACGGGTAATACAGTAGAGATGCGCCCGCCTCATGAACGCAAACACCTGCTGGGGCAATTTCACGTGGGAGATGCCAGACATGTAACAAAGGCCATAAATGCGGCATTGAAAATAAAAGACAAATGGGCCAACATGAGTTGGGAGAACCGTGCAAATATTTTTTTAAAAGCAGCGGATCTGCTGGCTGGAAAATATCGTGCATACATCAACGGTACTACCATGCTGGGACAAAGCAAAAATGCTTACCAGGCGGAAATAGATGCAGCCTGTGAACTGATCGATTTTTTAAGATGGAATGTTCATTTCTTAAGTGATATTTACCGCCAGCAACCGGTGAGTGGGGCAGGTATGTACAATAGAATGGAGTATCGTCCGCTGGAAGGATTCGTTTTTGCATTAACGCCATTTAACTTCACGGCCATTGGCGGAAACCTGCCTACAAGTGCCGCAATGTGTGGGAACGTGGTGATTTGGAAATGTGCGAACACACAGGTGTATAGTGCACA
This sequence comes from Ferruginibacter sp., assembly GCA_014377385.1. Lineage (GTDB taxonomy): Bacteria > Bacteroidota > Bacteroidia > Chitinophagales > Chitinophagaceae > Ferruginibacter. Next base: position 2,757 of record JACMPR010000054.1, read on the forward strand.
GATGTTCATGCGTATTTTAAAAGAAGCAGGATTGCCGGATGGCGTTATCAACCTGGTTTTTATTGACGGCCCAACGATAGGAGAAGTTATTTTCAATCACCCTGACTTTGCGGGGATACACTTTACCGGTAGTACAGGAGTGTTTAATAATATGTGGCAGACAATCGGGAAAAATATGAGCATGTACCGCTCTTATCCACGCATCGTTGGCGAAACCGGCGGAAAGGATTTTGTGGTAGCTCACCGCTCCGCTGATGTGGATGTGTTGGTTACAGCCCTTGCCAGGGGCGCATTTGAGTACCAGGGACAAAAATGTTCTGCAGCATCGCGGGCATACATTCCCTCCAACCTTGCCGCAGAGGTAAAAAGAAAACTGGTTGAGCAGGTTAAAACCATGAAGATGGGAACGGTGGAAGACTTTACCAACTTTGTTAATGCAGTGATAGACGAAAAAAGTTTCAATAAACTTGAAGGTTATATCAAAGCTGTAAGAAAAAGAGATAGCGGCGCAAAAATATGGGTAGGAGGTAAGTGTGACAAGACAGATGGTTTTTTTATTGAACCCACCATCATTGAAGCCACTGATCCTAAGTATGTGACCATGTGTGAAGAGTTATTTGGCCCCATACTAACGGTGTATGTATACGATGAAAATAAATTTGAGGAAACCCTTAAGTTGGTTGATAGTACTTCGCCATATGCACTCACAGGTGCTGTAATCGCCCGGGATCGTTTTGCTGTTGAACTTGCAACTGCCAGGTTACGCAACAGTGCAGGTAATTTTTACATCAATGACAAGCCAACAGGTGCAGTGGTTGGTCAACAACCTTTTGGCGGAGCAAGGGGAAGTGGAACCAATGATAAGGCTGGCTCCATTTTAAATTTGTATCGGTGGTTAAGTGCACGAACAATTAAAGAAACGTTTAATTCACCAACTGATTTTGCTTACCCGTTTATGCAGGAAAAATAGATGATTCGGTAACCCGGTTGTACCTGTTTACAAACTAATTGGACAATACATTTCAACATCCTAACACAATTATCTTGCAATCCTTGCAAAAAGTAATTGCTTTGAAAGCGCCGGGATATTGGTATCAATTGAACAAATTAGCACCCTTTTTACGCGTGGAAAAATTGTATCATCAAGCGAATTCAACCAGACAGGTCATGAATCACTCAAATGGCCCCGTTATAATTCATATTCTTTCCATTGGAATCCTGTGAACAATATGTGAATAGTGCATGGGTTACGTTTTCTAATCTTTGGTATTAATCCGCGGGAATGTTAATTTATAAATCAGAAAAATATATTATGACAAAGAAAGTTTCTTTTAAGCTACCTGCGGAATTTGTTGCCGATGCAGCTTCAGGTATTTTAGTTGGCGAATTTAACGACTGGAATCCTGAAGAAGGCGTTTACCTGCAAAAGCAGGAAGACGGGTCAATGGTAGCGGAGCTGGCACTTACAGCAGGTAAGACTTATGAATATCGTTACCTGTTGAGCGATGGCAGGTGGGTGAATGACAACAACGCAACGAAATTTTCAGATGTATATGGCAACGCTGTAGAAAATTGTATTGTTGCTGTACCGGAAACTCTAAAAAGGGCAGCAGAGGCCAAACCAAAAGTTGTTAAGGAGCCTAAAGAACAATCGATCGTTGTTTCAGATGACCTCACAAAAATTGAAGGCTTGAATAAGAAAGTTGAATCATTACTGATAAAAGAAAATATTAAAACCTACAAGGACCTTGCAAAAGCTACCATCAAAAAATTACAACTTATCCTTGATGGTGCCGGCAGTAAATTCAGTATTATTAATCCTGCTACCTGGCCTAAACAGGCTAAATTGGCTGCTGCAGCAAAATGGGAAGAATTAAATAAATGGCACGAAGAACTTAAGCAACTTAAATGACTGGATGCTTTAACGAAAGCGGCTTATCCCCATCGTATATTTAATTATGGCCCCACTTATCAGTCGGGGCCATTTTTTGTTAAATTCTGCATTAATTTAGCATATGCAAATCTTACTTTCTCCACAACAGCTTCAACTTGCCATATTGAGGCTGGCACATCATCTTACCGAAAATTATGAAAGCCTTGCAGCATTTGTATTCATAGGAATCCAGCCGAGGGGAGTAAAATTCAGCGATAAACTGGTGGAAGCTATCAGGCAGATTCGTCCGGAGCAAACCGTACTATACGGCGTGCTGGACATTACATTTTACAGGGACGATTTCCGCGGGGAACTTCATAAAGCTAATAAAACGGATATTCCTTTTTCAATTGAAGGAAGAAATGTGGTATTGATTGACGATGTACTTTATACTGGCCGAACCATCCGGGCTGCCCTGGATGCGCTCCAGGATTTTGGCCGGCCAAAAAAGGTTGAATTGTGTGTACTCGTCGACCGCCGTTTTAACCGGGAACTGCCTATTCAACCGGATTATTGTGGAAAGGCAATTGATTCGATCGTATCGCAAAAAGTAAAAGTGGAATGGGAGCGGGAGGAAGTGGTGTTATATTAGCCACGAGATTTTAGTAACAGGTTTTCAGCAACAACAAAGCAATAATTTTAATGATGATAGTTGATTGCTCCGGGCGTAGCTCTGATTTTGTCTATTCCCCTTTTTAAATTAGCTTCGCTGCTTAATGCAACTATCTACCAACCATCTACTGGGCATTAAAGAACTTTCTATAGAAGATATCTCCCTTATTTTATCTACCGCACAGCAGTTCAAAGAAGTATTACAAAGACCGATCAAAAAAGTTCCTTCCCTGCGGGATGTAACCATCGTAAATCTATTTTACGAAAATTCTACACGGACAAGAATCTCTTTTGAGCTTGCCGAAAAAAGACTCAGCGCCGATACAATTAATTTTGCAGCTTCCGGCTCATCCGTTTCTAAAGGAGAAACCCTGCTGGATACCGTGAACAATATCCTCAGCATGAAAGTGGACATGGTAGTGATGCGTCACAGCGCCAGCGGAGCGCCTCATTTTCTTTCAAAGCATTTACCCCACACCGCGATAATCAACGCCGGCGATGGCATCAATGAACATCCTACACAGGCCTTGCTTGATGCATTTTCAATTATTGAACATGCAGGTACGTTAGATGGAAAAAAAGTGGTGATTATCGGCGATATCATGCATTCAAGGGTAGCATTGAGCAACATTTATCTATTAAAAAAAATGGGTGCTGAAGTGATGCTTGCAGGTCCTCCAACCCTCATCCCTACTTATGTGAAAGAGGCATTCGGCGTACGGGTAGAATATAACCTGAAAAAAGCCCTTCAATGGTGCGATGTGGCAAATGTACTGCGGATACAACTTGAGCGGCAAAACCAGGTACTTTTTTCATCTTTAAGGGAATACAATCTTGCTTACGGAGTTACAAGAAAATTGCTTGAGGAGCTTGATAAGGAGATTCTCATCATGCATCCGGGACCGGTTAACCGTGGTGTTGAAATTGACAGCGATGTGGCAGACAGCCGGCAATCCATCATTTTACAACAGGTAGAAAACGGTGTTGCAATCAGGATGGCGGTGCTGTATCTGCTGGCAGGTAAGAAGGAGGGATGAGCATGATGAATTATGAATTGAAACTTATGAATTGAGCATTATGTACCGGGCCCAATAAATTGTGAAAATGACGATGCTGCAAGTTCCTGAATAAATTATTTTTAACACGCTAATGTATACACAAATTGTTGCCTAAAACCCATCCGACATACATTTCAACAACAAAATCATGAAACGCATCTGTCTATTTCCCGGCACGTTCGACCCCGTAACCCTGGGTCATACCGATATCATCAACAGAGCGCTGCCATTGTTTGATAAAATGATCATTGGAATTGGTCGTAACGTTAATAAGCAGCCGATGTTCAGCGAACAGCAGCGCCTTGAATGGTTAAATGAAATTTATAAATCAAATGATAAGGTGGAAGCCGTGGTTTACGACGGTCTCACAGTGAATTGCTGCAGGTTGGTTGGCGCAAATTTTATATTGAGAGGAATACGATACGTGAATGATTTTGAGTATGAAAAAGCCATTGCAGATATGAATCGCAGCATTGCGGATAATATTGAGACCATCTTCCTCACCTGCCTGCCGCAATATACTTCTGTAGCATCTACACTTGTACGTGATGTACTTAAAAATGGCGGGGATGTTTCTAAATTTCTCCCGGATGCTGTAAATGAAACCATTAACAAAAAATAATTATCTTCTTTTGAAAACCCCCATCTGGTTTAATAAAAATCTGCAGTTAAGTGACATCAATTCAATCACACCCAATACAATGGGGGAACACCTGGGGATGAAGTGGGTTGAGATCGGTCCCGACTTTTTAAAAATAAGTATGCCCGTGGATAACAGGACGAAGCAGCCTTACGGGTTACTTCACGGCGGTGCCAGTTGCGCACTGGCAGAAACAGCCGGTAGTGTGGCTTCTCATTTTTTGTTGGATCCTGAAAAAAATATTTGTGTTGGCCTTGAAATAAATGCAAATCATTTGCGTAGTGCCCGCCAGGGCCGGGTAACCGCCACAGCTTCCCCGCTACATATTGGCGCTACCACACATGTATGGGACATAAAAATCCATGATGATGCCGGCAAACTGGTGTGTGTAAGCAGGTTAACCGTGGCGGTATTGAAGCGTAAAATCTAACCCTTAAATTTGAAATTGATTTCACCAGAAGTTCGGTTCACAATTTGCGTGGCTTGGCTGATCTCTACAACTTTAAATTGCCTAAACATCAACTATGTTCATAAAAATTTATTTTGAAGACAAACCCCTCTATTTGTGTGATGAATTGGATGAAACACTCAAAGAACTGCTGCATCACCCGGATGTAGTTTTTGTGGATGAAGTATCTACCCATGCTATTAACGCGATGTTACATGAAATAAAGAAGCCCGATTTTCATGCAGGAATTTTTTTAAGTGATGATCTTGAAAAGCTTAAAAAAGCATTCCTTAAGCATTTTACCGTTATCACAGCAGCAGGTGGCGTTGTTCAAAATGAAGCCAAAGCGCTTTTGTTCATTTTCAGGCGGGGGAAATGGGATCTGCCCAAGGGAAAGATGGAAAGCCATGAATCCCCGGAAATATGTGCAGCGCGTGAAATTGAGGAGGAAACTGGTGTGAAGCATCTTACGCTTAAAAAAGTTATTGGTGAAACCTGGCATATGTATGATGAGTTTGGAAAACATTTTTTAAAAATCAGCCATTGGTTTTATTTTACCTGCAGTGGCAAGCAGGATACCAGCCCGCAGATAGAGGAGGATATCACCGAAATAAAATGGTTCAAAACAAGAGACATAAAAACACCTATGGGCAATACTTACGCCACCATTAAAGACGTACTTTCGATTTTCTTTGATACACCCTAATTGGTTCATGGCCACATTTCCAGGCATCAAATCCCTATTTTTGCAAGATGACCAATGAAACAATGGTAGCGGAAAAATTGTTACAGGTGCAGGCAGTAAAGTTAAATGTTGCAGAACCTTACACCTGGGCCAGCGGGTGGAAAAGCCCGATATACTGCGATAACAGGAAGCTGCTTTCCTTTCCCTATGAAAGAGATTTTATCAAGAGCGAACTTTGCAGCGTTATTTTCGAAAAATTCCCTGAAGCTCAGGCGTTGGCAGGAGTTGCAACAGCGGGAATAGCCTGGGGAGCCATGGCCGCCGATCAGCTAAAACTACCTTACATGTATGTACGCCCAAAGCCAAAAGAACATGGCATGGGAAATCAAATTGAAGGATTGTTTGAGGAAGGACAAAAGGTTTTAGTGATTGAAGACCTTATATCAACTGGCAAAAGCAGCCTCCAGGTGTGTGATATTTTGAAGAATGCAGGTGTAGAAGTTATTGGAATGGTCTCAATATTCAACTATGGGTTTACGGAAGCCGCAGAGGCCTTTAATACGGCAGGAGTAAAGCTTTCTTCCCTTACTAATTACGAAGTACTGATTAACATCGCGGAGGGTAAGGGACTGGTAAATGCAACCCAACTGCATTCATTATTGGAATGGCGAACCAGGCCGTCTACCTGGACAGGTGCTATTTTATAAACCACTAATAAATAATTATGAAACAACTCAAATTGTGCGTACTGGCGATTCTTGGATTTGTTTTTACGGCGTTCGCACAGCAGAAAGTAAACGATAAGGCAGTGATCAAAACTCCTGAAGTAAGCTGCGATCTTTGCAAAGAACGTTTGGAAAGATATCTCGCCCGGAGTTATGGACTGTTAAGTGTAAAAATTGATATTAAGAAAAGGACCACCACCATAGCGTGGCTAACGGACAGGACAAATATTGAAGAGATCAAGACCACTATTGCAAACGCGGGTTTTGATGCGGATGATGTAACGGCCGAAGAAACGGCGTATAAAAAATTGCCCAAGGAATGTAAAAAACTAATCTCCCCGGCTGCAACCGCAGACAGTAGCAAAAACTGATTTAATTTCCGCTTACGATAGGCTATCTCTCAAAACCTGGCTGAAGTACCAAAAACGCTCAAAATATCTTATTTAACGACTTCCCCAGGGAATTTCATTTGGCGTGATTTTATCTACGATTTAAACAACCTCACCAGGTTATTTAGCGTATCACGAACTGTCGGTACTTTCTTACCCGCATTAAAATAGGGAAAGTTGTTGC
>JACMPR010000055.1 GCA_014377385.1 Ferruginibacter sp.
CAATAATTTGGCACAGGCTGTCACATTCTTCATTTCAGCATTTCTATGGCCCCTCAAACAAAAGTGGTGAAGTGGGATGGTGCAGCCATGTTCTAAGCGGAGAAATAGCCAACAACATAACTGATATAAATTATATGACCAGTTTTTTTTCAAACAAGTGTGTCATTTATACACCAATTATCCATTATTTCCGTAAATACTATGAAATTCAACAACTGTATGTTACCTTTGCAAATGTTCTCAGATAAGAAATGTATTTTCTTTCGTTCGCAACTTTCCCCCAACAAAAGCGGTCCATCTATTGTTTTAATTCAGAAATCAATACTTAATAATATACAATGAGGCAACTTAAAATAGCAACCCAGATCACCAATCGTGATTCACAAGCCGTTGAGAAATATTTACAGGAGATCTCGAAAATTTCCATGATAACTCCGGAAGAGGAGACCATTTTGGCCCAAAAGATCAAAATGGGAGATCAGCGTGCATTGGATAAATTGGTGCAGGCCAATTTAAGATTTGTTGTATCAGTTGCCAAACAATATCAACACCAGGGCTTATCGCTGAGTGATTTGATCAATGAAGGTAACCTCGGCCTGATAAAGGCTGCGCAACGTTTTGATGAAACCAAAGGCTTTAAATTTATATCTTATGCTGTTTGGTGGATTCGTCAATCAATCTTACAGGCGTTGGCTGAACAGGGCAGGCTGGTACGTTTACCGCAAAATAAGATTGGTACATACAATAAGGCAAACAAGGCTTATATGGCTTTTGAACAAGAGCACGAGCGGGAACCGTCTACAGAGGAACTTGCGGAATTGCTGGAGATGAGTGAAACGGAGATCAATAACATTTTTCAAAGTAATACCAGGCACACCTCCCTTGATGCCCCTGTTCACGAAGCAGAAGACGTTGCCATGGGTGACCTGCTGAAAGGTGCTGATGAAACAGACGAAGACGTAATGCATGATTCTCTAAAAAATGAGATTCGGCGGGTATTAAAATCTCTAAGTCCCCGTGAAGCTGAAATCGTTAATGCGTATTTCGGACTGGATGGAGAAAATGGTGTTACAATTGAGCAGATTGGCCAGAAATACGATCTAACTAAAGAGCGTATACGCCAGATCAAGGAGAGGGCCATTAAACGTTTACAAAAAGCACGTTACAGTGGTGCTTTGAAAGCTTACCTGGGATAACAAATACAGTTTCAAAATCTTCATATAGCCGTTCCATTTAGGAACGGTTTTTTTATTATGGATAATCAACATTTACATCTTAGATTTGTTTTAGACATAATCATACTAAATCCAGATGCACCCTAGCGCTTATCGCATAGCTTTACTGACCCTGATTTTGTTGCATGGCTTCCTGATTTCTACCTCGCAGCATCCTGTGGATAGTTTAAAAAATGTGATCAATTCCCGGGCATCCTACCGGGAAAAAATAAATGCCCACCTGGAATTTGGAGAAAAGTACGCTCTCCGGAATTTTGATGAAACACTTACGATTGAAAATGAGGGTATTTTGCTTGCTGAAAAAAATAATGATCCTGTTAGTATTGCTAACCTAAAGCGATATATCGGTTCCTCCTATTATTTCAAGGGCAATTATCCCGAAGCCGCTACCTACTTCTACGCTTCAGTCAGCCTTCTTGAAAATACGAACGAAAAGAGGAGCCTGGCATTGACCTATAATGAACTTGCCAAACTTTACCGGAAGACAAAAATCCTTTCCAGGGCTTCACTTAACTATGGTAAGGCCCTCGCCCTTTTCATCCAATTAAGGGATTCAGCCGGCATATCGATGATACAAAATGAATCTGGTGTGGTGTACGAATACATGAACAATTTTCCTGAAGCTATAAAAAGATATACTGCCTCTTATAACATTGACAAAGCTTTGAAAAATGGGATGGGTGTATCTTATGCGTTGAGTAACCTCGCCGGGATTTATACAAGTCAAAATAAACTGATAGTTGCTGAAGGATTTTTAAAAGAAGCACTGGAAATAAGAAGGCATTATAATGACAGCCTTGCACTGGCGCTGATTTACTCAGATGTGGCTGCCAATTATTATTCGCAAAAAAAATTTGCGCAGGCAACTATCTACACGGACAGCAGCAACCAGATAGCACACATCATGAAATATCCCGAGTTGCAAACTTCAAATTATAAGGTTCTTTCCGATATATTCCGGGAAACCGGGGATTATAAAAATGCTTTCCTATTTCTTGAAAAGCGCACATCCTTATACGATAGTTTGCTGGATAAGGACAAACTGAAACAAATAGAGGAACTAAACGGAAAGTATGAAACGCTTAAAAAAGAAAAGATAATCCAGCAGCAACGATTCGAGATTAACAAACGCAATTACTGGATCACGGCAGGGGCGATTTTTTTAGTGTTGATAAGCCTGGCAGGATTTTCCTCCTACAAACGCAACCAGCTGAAAGAACGTGCAAAACTGCAGGAAGCCATCTTACATCAGCAGGACATATCCACTAAAGCAATACTGGAGGCGGAGGAAAATGAAAGAGAGCGGATTGCGAAAGATCTTCACGACGGAATTGGCCAGATGATGGGTGTTGCAAAAATGAATTTATCCGCCCTCGAAAACGACCTGCTGTTTTCTAACGAAAAACAACATTCCTCCTTCGAAAAAATCATAGCACTTGTAGATGATTCCTGTAAAGAACTAAGGGCGGTATCACACAATATGATGCCAAACGCACTGCTGAAGAATAACCTTGCCGAAGCCTTAAGAACTTTTGCCAACCAGGTAGATCATCCGGATTTAAGAATTGACCTATATACAGAAGGCCTCCAGGAAAAGCTAAACAACAGTACTGAAACGGTTTTGTACCGCGTGCTACAGGAATGCGTGAACAATGTGATAAAACATGCAGGTGCCACTACGCTGGATATTTCGGTCATTAAGGACAATGATGGCATCAGCGCTACAGTGGAAGATAACGGAAAGGGCTTTGACCAGGCTGGAATCCAATATGCAGAGGGCATTGGCGTTAAGAATATACAAAGCAGGATCCTCTATCTGAAAGGAACGGTTGAGTTTATTTCTGCGCCAGGCAAGGGTACCCTTGTTTCTTTACATATACCAAAAGAGATATAACCAAAATCAATTAATGTTGCGGTAGCAAAATTGTAATGAAAGAAAAAATTGTAATTGGAATTGTAGACGATCATCAAATTGTTATTGACGGCCTCGTTGCGCTGTTGCAGGATAATGCCCGCATCCGCGTGGCTTTTGTTACCACTGATCCGAAAAAGGTTATCGGGCTTTTACAGCAAACAGCTATCGACATCTTACTAACGGACGTAATGATGCCGGAATTGCCGGGTAACCTGCTGGCAGTGCAGGTCCAAAAACAATTCCCTGGTATCAACATCTTTGCATTATCTATGAGCAGCGAAGCTGATATCGTGGATGAAATGATCCGGGACGCCAACATTGCCGGTTATGCGCTTAAAAATATCAGCCGGGACGAACTTTATAAAGCAATAGAAAAAATTGCCGGGGGCGGAATTTATTTTAGCCCGGAAGTATTAGAGGAATTACACCGCACAGGGCAACAGAAGGAACAACGTTTACAGGTTACGCTTACCACCCGCGAAATTGAAATAGTAAAGCTCATCGAAAAGGAAATGAACAACCGCCAGATCGCATCAAATTTATTTATCAGTGAACGCACTGTAGAAACCCACCGTAAAAATATTTTCAGAAAAACGAATACCAACAGTCTTATCGGTCTTGTAAAATACGCCTACCAGCATAACCTGGTATAACTAAGCTGCACCTCATTAATATGCGATTGCAGTAAAGCCGCGTGGCTGAAATTTTCAGCCTTCAAATACAATCAAACGGATACTCCCTCACCAACTTATAATAGCAAAATACCCTCCACAGGGTATTTCCTTCGATCTTTTATAGCAGCATCTTTGCTTAATTATTTACTAATCTCATTATAATCATGAAAAAAATCTTCACTATCCTTGCTTTAACCTGCAGTATGCTGGGCACTAAGGCAAACAACATTTTAGTTACAAACGCCCAGATCAGCGGCCAGAACACTACAAATAACACTGCCCTTATTGGTTTCGGCGTAAGTTGGGAAAACAGCTGGCGCACCAGCACCAACGAAAGCAATTACGATGGCGCGTGGATTTTTGTAAAATTTCGCAAGAACGGCACTACTGATTGGAGGCATGCTACTATCAATGTGTCAGGGAATACACCTGCTTCCGGCGCTGCCATAACGGTATCGGTAACGTGAGTTATGCTGCCAATACCCTGCTTTGGAATTATGGGGTTGATGGTATTCTTGATAATGAAACCGTTGAGATACTCGTGTA
>JACMPR010000056.1 GCA_014377385.1 Ferruginibacter sp.
ACCAGCCGCAACAACGCTAAAAGCAGCATTGTCTCCGGCGCAAACTGTGGTACTAACCGGTTGAGCCGTTATAGAAGCCGGCTCACCAACATTCAGCAATGCGCCTGTGGAGGTAATATTTGAGGGACAGCTATTACTGATTACCACCTGGTAAAGATTGCCATTCATGGTAAGGTCCACATTGCTCAGTGATAAAGTGGTACCTGTTTCACCGGCAATAGCTGTATACGTAGTGCCTCCGTTTGTGCTAATCTGCCACTGATAGGAAGGATTATCACCGGTAGCAGTTAAACTAAAGCTTGCATTGCTGCCTGCACAAGCACTCGTGCTTGCGGGCTGCGCAGTGAAAGCGACACTGTTGCAGGTAACCGGTGGAGTTATAAGGGTAACGGTATCAGCCGTTGCCACTTTCACACCAGCCTGGGTAAAAAAGTTAGTCTGCATTTCTACAACAGCCACGCTTTTAACTGCGATGTCATCTATGTACCATCCTTCCAGGTTTGTACCTACATCCGACGTGAAACGGAAACGGAATTTTACATTCTGGTTTGCGTAAGGAGTAAGATTTACTTTGGTTTTAATGAATTTATTGTTAGAGCTGCCGGTCCAGGCACGTCTTCCGGGGATAAGGGTGGTTGCATCCATGGTGCCGGTGTAACCACCGGAAAGGATGTTCGGACCCATGTCTGTCCAGGTAGTGCCGCCATTGCTGCTTATTTCCAATACACCGCCGTCATAGGTGCTTTCTGCGCTAAACCAATGCCAGAAAGACAATGGTGGTGGCGTTGCACCAAGCGCCAGTGTATTGGTAGAAAATATTTTTTGATCGGATTGGGTATCTCTGTTGAATGAATAATACGAATTCGGAGCGCTATGGCTTCTTACAGCGGACAGAACCCAATCTGTTTGTGTAGTGGAGCTGATCGTCCAGATGGTTGCAGGTAAGGCAGGGCCGGGAACATTATCTTCAAACAATGAAATCGTTGGAAAGTAAGCGCCGGCATTTACCTGCACTGTGAACACATAATTCTGTGCCTGTGCTGCAGCAAGGTTCACCGGAAAACTTACAACCCGGGTGGTAGCGTTGTAGTTTCCACCAGATATCCAGGTAACATTAGTTGGTAAAGTATCGGTTAACAGGAAATTACTTAATGGAGCACATGGAGTGGTAGTTACTGTATTAGTATAAGTAATCTGGCCGCCTTCAGGAACCTGCGTCATGCCGCCCTGCGTTAACGTCATGGAGGCACCACCGGCCGTGAAATCAGCAATCTGATCTGTTACACTGGCAGAGGAACCCTGGGATGCAAATGCGCCCATGCCTCTTCTCCTGAATGCTTCGCGGATAACACAACTGTGCACACCACCATAAAGCAGCTGATCTGCCTGCAGGATTGCATCTCTACCGTCAATAAAACCGGGGCTGCATGGTTGCAGTTTAAGCCCCTCTGTTACTAATCTCAATGCGATTGTATTTCCGCCTCCACCTGTGGAATTATATAAACTTGCATCAATTGAACCTACCTGGTTGATAATATCCCAGGTCATGTCCCACAAAGCTGCACACCATATTTCACCGCGGTTATGCGACTCCGTTGAAATTGACGCAGCATAAACCTGGTTATTTATCGCAAAATTGGTACAGTACTTTTGATTCCTGATCCCGCCACCGTTTGGTCCCTGGCCTATGGCGTAGGTCCCAACACCGCGTGGCGTACTAAAGCCTGTAGTCAGGGTAGAAATTGCCCAGTTTTGTGTGTACATCAATCCATAATAATCGCTCCAGCCCTCGCCCATTTGCTCGGCGCTCCCTAAGCATCCGGATTGACTGGGGCCACCTGTTAAACGGTTGCTGATGCCATGTCCGTATTCATGCACCACAATTCCGTTGTCAACATCACCATCTTTTTGCGGCGCGCCATTCCATAAATACATCTGCATTCTGCCATTACTTCCATCTGCAGGGGTAGAAAAATTCGCGTTATTGGTGCCTCCGCCGTCTTGTGCATCTGCCATCACATAGTCAGCTCCAAGTCCACCTCTTCCCTGGTTGTTATCCTGGAAATTACCCGACGCTTCATCCAAACCATACAGGTAAGTAATATCGTGCACGATGTTATTCCAGTAAAATAAATTGGTAGTATTAAATTGTTGATTAGGTACGGGAGCTGTTTGCGTTGGCACTACAGTATAAACTGGTGCAAAGTCAAATGTAAGCGGATCGGGAGAAGTGGTAGAAGTGGCCGCTGCACCTGTGCCATTGTTGTTGTTCCTGTCTTCCTGTGCAAGTACGTTATTGCCGCGTGTAATGGAAAAATCGGTTGTACCGTTGCTATTCCATTTTAAACTTGTGGCATTGCCTGGTGCCGCGGCCCAGGGATTTGAAACCAGTGCATGCGCACCGCCGGGATGAATTGGGCTTTCGGCAGGGAACGGAATTACGCGATAAGACGCATTGTTTACAATAGAGGGGCTGTTGTTCAGTGCAACAGCTGTTCCAGGATTGCTGTATGAAAAGTCAAATAATGCAGGAACGTAGGTCTCGTGTTCATGTGTAAACGGATCGTTGTGTTCGGGCGCATCCCAGTTGCAATAAACTGTATAATTGTCCATACCGAGAATGATATTGTTGGCAGCATCCACCCTGATCATCCAATAATCGGCGCTTGTCTGCGGAATGATATAAACCTGCCAGGCCAGGTGTACGCTGTTGTCCTTTTGAGAAGGCACCCAGGCTAATTGAGCTGTTATATTTTGTCGTGATACACCCAGGTTTCCGTATTCAAACTTATTATTTTCATCTTTACTTAAAAGTACCGGCAACTGGGTAGGGATTAATTTCCTGTCTGCGATAGCCGCCACTACTGCCCTTTCAGGTGTAATAACCGGAATGGCTGTCTTAATAGTTACTTTTTTGTCCAGGCTTTCAATGAAACTACCGGCACGGGATACCAGCTTTTCATTTTTAAAAGCAAGCACCAGCAACTGGTTGTAAACCGGTATGCCTTTAAAGGCCTGCTGAAGATAGACCATTCTTACCCCGGCATTCTTATCATAATAAGAATCACTTATAATAGCGCCGTCCGCTGCCGCTGTTGTTAAGCCAATAGCTGTACTGTTTTTAATTACAAGCCGCATTGCCTCCTGCTTGTCATTTGTTTGGGCTTTAAGAACACAAATGCTCAACATGGCAACGATAAAAAGTAAATTTTTTTTCATAATGTGTAATAATGTTTATAGCTGGAACAAAAAAAAGCAAACAGCTTGTAACCACTGTCCGCCGGTAAATTATTTTAGGTTAATTGTAAATGGGAACGGTATAAGAATTTAATAGCCTTGGTTTGTTAAATGAGGAAGGAAATTACGGCTTTTTTCCAATAAAAGATGATTCTGTCCAATAAAAATACAGCGTTTATGAAGGGTGCGTCATTTTACGAAGGCCAGTTTCGGGAATGTTCCGGTAGCGTTCTGAATTGAGGTAGATAAAAGTGGGCAGCATGGTTTTGTCATGCGGGTTTGAATTTAAAGAATCAGTTGGCCTGTCTGTCATAAAAGTTGATTGTCCAAGAAAGTCAACCACATAAAAAAGGCCGCTCCGGTTTGGGAACAGCCTTTTTTAATTTTTTTGCAACGTTTACCTGATCACCACTTTTCCGGTACCAAGCGTTGTGCCTGCGGCATCGGAAAGTATCAGAACATACACGCCTTTGCTAAGCTTTTCAGCATGTACATCCATTATTTCGTAAGCAGTAGCGGTATAAAAAGCCTGGGAATAAACCCTGGCGCCTTTGGCATCATACATTGTAATAAACCTTGGCTGGCCATTGAAGGGAATATCCTTGAACCTAACATGAAAGAATCCATCATTAGGATTAGGATAGATAAAGGCAATATTTACAATTGAGTCAGCGATCGTTACAATATTTGATGTATTGGTACAGCTATTAAGATCTGTAACTGTTGCGTTGTAGGCACCGAGTTCATCATGTGTTACAGTAATGGTATTGCC
Organism: Ferruginibacter sp.; assembly: GCA_014377385.1. Taxonomy (GTDB): domain Bacteria; phylum Bacteroidota; class Bacteroidia; order Chitinophagales; family Chitinophagaceae; genus Ferruginibacter. Next base: position 4,010 of record JACMPR010000056.1, read on the forward strand.
TGAAACCCCTGCAACGGGTACACCGTTTTTAAACCAGTTGAATGTAGTGGCTGCTGGTATGGCCGTAGCAGTTAGTATGGTACTCATGCCTGAAGTAAGGTTTACACCAGGAGATGCATCTATCACAACAACTGGTAGTGAATTTACAGATAGCGTGGCACCCGAAGAGGTCACTGTTCCGCAACCGGTGACCACTACCTGGTAAACATTATTGTTCATTGAAGTGGTAACAGTTGAGAGATTTAAAACTGAGGCATTGGCACCGGTAACATCTGTAAATGTTGTACCAGCATCTGTGCTCACCTGCCATTGATATGTTGCACCGGTAGCATTGTCTGCCGTTACATTAAAGTTCGCGGCTGAGCCTTCACAAGCAACAAAGTCTGCTGCCTGGATGCTAATAGAAGTAGCCGGGCTCACGGTAAGTAAACCTGCAGTTGAGATGACTCCTGCACTGCAGCTATTGCTCAGCGTTACTTGATAAAGGTTACTGTTCAGTGCTGCGCTTACGCCGGTGATGGTTAAGGTGGCTGCTGTTGCTCCCGCAATGGCTGTGTAAGAAGCGCCGCCATCTGTACTAACACTCCACTGATAAACTGGCGAAGTTCCTGAGGCCGACACTGTGAAGCTGGCATTGCTGCCTGCACATATAGTTGCATTGACAGGCTGGGTAGCAATGGCAGCAGCGCTGTTAACCGTTAACGTTACAGGTACAGAACTAATGGACGCGGCACCGCAACTTGCAATGATTAACTGGTACTGGTTACTATTCATTGCCGCGGTTACCGCCGTTAAACTTAAAATAGTTGAAGTTGCGCCGCTGATGTCAGTAAACGTAGCACCATTGTCGGTGCTGACCTGCCATTGGTACGATGCGCCCGAAGCAGTAGCGGTAAATACTGCATTGGCACCTCCACAGGCAGTTGCATTTACTGGTTGTGCCGTTATGGCTGCGGTATTGCTAACGGTAAGGGTTGCATTACCGGAAGATACAGCGACCGCTGTACATAAATTGCTGATTAACACGTGATAGATATTGTTATTCATGCCAGCTGTAACAGAAGTGATTACTAATGAAGCTGAGGTAGCTCCTGCAATGTTGCTGAAACTTGTACCTCCATCGGTGCTCACTTGCCATTGATAAGCATTGGTAGTTCCATCGGCAGTAACGGTAAGGGTTGCATCACTTCCAACGCAGGCACTGCTGTTCAAAGGCTGAGCAGTAATGGCTACAGGGCTGTTTACAGTTAAGGTTACATTTGTTGAGCTAAGCCCGGTTGGGCTGCAGCTAAATACCAGTACATGATATTGATTGTTGTTCAAGGTGCTGTTTACAGCATTTAAAGTAAGCGTGGCAGCTGTAGCACCGGGAATGTCTGTAAAGCTGGCACCTCCATTAATACTCACCTGCCATTGATAAGTTACCCCTGTTCCTGCTGTTGCAACGGTGTATGACGTATTAGTGCCCGCACACACAGTGGCATTTACAGGTTGGGTTGAAATACTTGCAGGATTACTTACCGATAATGTGGCCTGGGAAGAAACAAGCGAGGCCGTACATGGATTTGAGATGATCGCCTGGTAAATATTATTATTCATTGCTGAAGTAATACCGGTTACTGTTAAGCTGTTTGCGGTAGCTCCCGGTATGTTGGTAAAGCTTGTACCGCCATTGGTGCTCACCTGCCATTGGTAGCTAATTGAATTTCCGCCGGCTGCTACGGTAAAAGTTGCATCACCGCCACCGGTACATGCACTTGTATTTGTTGGTTGTGCCGTTATAGATGCGGGAGAATTTACAGTTAAAGTTACATTGCCGGAAGTAAGGCCACCCGGACCGCAGCTTGTAATTACAAGGTGATACAGGTTGCCGTTCATCGAAGCGGTTACAGCTGGCAAAGAAAGTGTTGTGGTAGTTGCACCCGGGATATCGGTAAAAGTTGCACCTCCATCGGTACTAAGCTGCCATTGATAAGTATTGGTTGAACCGGCTGCCGTTACCGCAAAATTTGCAGAAGCACCCGTACACGCCGCAACGTTAGCCGGTTGTGCAGTGATGCTTGCCGGGCTGTTTACGGTAAGTACCGCGGCACTTGATATAATGGTAGAAGGACAACTGTTACTGATCACTACCTGGTAAAGGTTACCACTCATGGCAGGTGTTACTGCATTTAAAGTGAGTGTAGCTGCAGTTTGACCGGTAATGGGCGTGTAAGTCGTTCCGCCATTAGTGCTTACCTGCCACTGATAAGCAGGAGTGGTACCGGTAACGGTAACACTAAAATTTGCACTCGTTCCCGTACACGCAGTTATATTCGCAGGTTGTGTGGTAGTGGTTACTGCAGCGCAACTGGAACAGTTAAACGCAGCAAAATCTGCTACCTGGTCTGTTACGCTATTAGATGAACCCTGTGATGCATTCGGCCCCATGCCTCGTCTCCTGAAAGACTCTTTGATCACGCAACTATGCGCTGCACCATACAATATGCTGTCTGCTTTTAAAATAGCATTTCTTCCATCTATGAAGCCAGGGCTGCAGGGCTGAAGTTTCATTCCCTCCGTTACCAGCTTAAGTGCAATTACATTTCCACCGGCACCGGAAGCATTGTGAATATCAGGGGTGATTAAACCTACCTGGTTAATAATGTCCCAGGTCATATCCCATAGAGCAGCGCACCATATTTCACCGCGGTTATGCGTTTCTGCATCTATACTGGCAGCGTATACCTGGCTATTAATAAGAAAATCTGTACAGTATTTCTGGCTCCGGATACCAGAGCCGGACGGTATTTGACCAATTACGTAGGTTCCAATGCCACGCGGCGAGGTAAAACCAGTAGTTAAATTTGAGGTAGCCCAATCCTGGGTAAACATTAAACCATAGTAATCGCTCCAACCTTCTCCCGCTTGTTCCGCATTAGCAAGGCAGCCTGCCTGTGCCGGACCACCGGTTAAGCGGCTACTCAGTCCGTGGCCATGTTCATGAACAACAACACCATTGTCAACATCACCGTCCAAAGTTGTTGCATAAAGAGTAACATTTAAATTATTAGCCAGCTGTGCCTTAAAAATAATACCATCATCCTGCGTAATAAATACAGCGGGAATAGTTATTGTGTTATCACTACCTCCCATTAAAACAATTCCGTCAATATTATTTACCATGATTACACCAATAGCACCGGCGAGTTGTGCATTTTTTACTTTAACGGTGAAATTACAGTTGCCCCTGTCTATTAAAGCGATCTTCCCGGAAAGTGCTGCTGCATTTGCAGCTGGGCCGCAGGCTTCGTGTGTAGTGCCACCTGCATTGTCATTGTAATACACAACCTGCCCCGTAACAGTTCCCAGGTTGATAAGCCTGTTGGCAACACTGAATCCCCCCTCTATGGAAGTGTAAACCCCGCCTATTGACGTAGGAGTATTTACCGTAAGTGTTGCAGCTGTATCCCACATGTACATTTGCATTCTGCCGCTGCCACCGTCTGCAGGTGTTGAAAAGTTTGCATTATTCTGGTTGGTTCCGTTGAAATTTCCGTCCTGTGCATCGCCGAAAACAAAATCATTGCCTGCTCCGCCCCTTCCCTGGTTATTGGCCTGGAAATTACCGGCTGGTTCATCAAAACCGTACTGGTACATCACATCATGAAAAGTATTGATCCAGTAAAAAAGATTTGTGGTATTAAATTGCTGGTTCGGAACAGGCGTTGTTTGATTCGGTCTTTTAGAGAAATCCGGTATGAAATTAAATGCCAGCGGATCAGGTGTGGTAGTTGAAGTAGCCGGTTGGCCTGCAGCACTGTTATTGGAAGCATGATCCTCTTTTGCCCAAACATTATTACCCCTGGTTATGCTATAATCGGTTGTGCCGTTGCTATGCCATTTTAGCGTGGTAGCATTTCCGGGGGCCAATGCCCATGGATTATTCACCAGCGCAGGCGCTCCACCCGGATGCCTTGGGCTTTCAGCAGGAAAAGGAATAACCCTGTAGCTCGCATTATTTACAACAGCGGGACTGGCCGCCGCTTTTTGGTCCGTTTTTACATATTTGCCAAAATCAAAAGAATTGTTTAAAGCCCGGTTAGTTGCCAGGTGTTCCACTAAATGATCGTTACTCAACATTCCTTTTTTTGCAGGATTCCAGTTGCAATAAACGGTGAGATTGTTCTCATCAATCACTCTATTATTAATCGCATCCACCCTTACCATCCAGTAGTCGGAAGACATCAGGGGCACCAGGTAAACCTGCCATGCGAGCTGAATTTTTTTGCCATCATTAGTTGGCACCCATAGCAATTCAGCGGTAATATCTTCATTGGCGATACCCAGTTTTCCAAAGTTTATTTTCTTTCCCGGAACGATAAGGGAGGCAACAGGCAGCTGCCTGCTGGCTATTTTTTTTTGTGTTAGGGTAGTTGTTACAGCCTGGCTGGCGCTGATTGCAGGAATTTCGCCTGTACCAATAATTTTTTCTATTAAGGCAATCCTTCCGCCTGCAGTTGAAACAAGCAAGCCGTTTTTAAATGCGAGCACCTGTATCTGGTTGTAAACAGGTATTCCTTTAAAACTTTGCTGCAGGTAAATCATGTCAAGGCCGGTAGAAGCGTCGTGGTAAGCATGAGACAGCAGCACGTTAGCGAGTTCTGCGGCAGATAAACCGGCAGCTGCCAGATTTTTATTCACAAGTTGAATGGCCGTTGCCTTACCAATGTCCTGTGCTTTCAATAAAAAACTAAAACAAACAAACAAGGAGAGAAGTAAATTTTTTTTCATAATGCAAGCAAGTTTAGATGCCAAACAGGTAAACAACAAATGATTATGTGCCCCGGTTTGATGTATAATTAAAAAACAAAGGGCGGAAATTACATCTTTTTTCTGGAAATAATCAGGAGTTTAGATTTCAGTGTAAGAATAATAATATGGATTAAAGTATTCTTTTTATTTGTCCATTTTTTTTGCCATTCCGGCTGTCAACCCATACCTTTGCAGCCTGAAAAAAGGAGCTGACTGCTGAAAATATATTTGACAGCTATCTTTTGCCGCCATGTTACTGTCCACAAAGGCTTTCAGCGCGTCAAAAAAATAAATTTTAATTATTATGGTAGAAATTAAACCAGATGAAATCTCGGCGATCCTTCGCCAACAATTAAGCAACTTTAATGCCGGGGCAAGCCTGGAAGAAGTAGGTACGGTGTTGCAGGTAGGGGATGGTATTGCCCGGGTATATGGTTTAAACAATGTGCGCTCCGGAGAACTCGTAGAGTTTGACAACGGTGTTAGGGCCATTGCATTGAACCTGGAAGAAGACAATGTGGGGGTGGTTTTGATGGGAGACAGCAGTGGAATCAAAGAAGGGGATAAAGTAAAACGTACCGGCCAGATCGCCTCTATTAAAGTAGGCGAAGGCATGAGCGGCCGTGTTATCAATACATTGGGTGAACCGATCGATGGAAAAGGACCTATTACCGGTCCATTATATGAAATGCCATTGGAGCGTAAAGCGCCGGGGGTAATTTTCAGAGAGCCTGTAAAGGAACCACTTCAAACCGGTATCAAAGCGATTGATGCCATGATTCCTATCGGTCGCGGACAGCGTGAGTTGATCATTGGTGATCGCCAGACTGGTAAAACTGCGATTGCAGTAGATACCATTATCAATCAAAAAGAATTTGCAGCAGCGGGCAAGCCCGTTTATTGTATATATGTCGCTATCGGGCAAAAAGCTTCTACCATTGCCGGTATCATGAAAACGCTGGAAGAATATGGCGCCATGAGTTATACCACTATTGTTGCAGCATCTGCATCTGAGCCTGCTCCCTTACAGTTTTATGCGCCATTTGCAGGAGCCGCCATTGGTGAATTTTTCCGCGACACCGGAAGGCCTGCACTTATTATTTATGATGATCTCTCAAAACAGGCAGTGGCATACAGGGAAGTTTCTTTATTGTTGCGTCGCCCGCCCGGACGTGAAGCATATCCTGGTGACGTATTTTATCTCCATAGCCGTTTGCTGGAAAGAGCTGCAAAAGTTGTAGCAAAGGATGAAATTGCCCAGCAGATGAATGACCTGCCGGAATCTATCAGGCACCTTGTAAAAGGCGGCGGATCTTTAACTGCACTTCCGATCATTGAAACACAGGCAGGAGACGTTTCTGCTTATATTCCAACAAACGTTATCTCTATTACCGACGGGCAGATTTTCCTGGAAGGAAACCTTTTCAACGCAGGTATCCGTCCGGCAATCAACGTGGGTATTTCAGTTAGCCGTGTGGGTGGCAATGCGCAGATTAAATCGATGAAAAAAGTTGCAGGTACCCTTAAACTTGACCAGGCCTTATACCGGGAGCTGGAAGCGTTCTCTAAATTTGGTGGTGACCTGGATGCGGCGACAAAAAATGTTATTGATAAAGGAGCCCGTAACGTGGAGATTCTGAAGCAGGCGCAGTATTCGCCTTTTACTGTTGAAAAACAAGTGGCCATGATCTATCTTGGTACGCAGGGATTATTGAAAGCCGTAGCAGTTAAAAACGTAAAAGCTTTTGAAGAACATTTCCTCATAGAAATGGAAAATAAATATCCGGAAATCCTTGCAGAATTTAAAAAAGGAAACCTGCCGGAAGATGGTATTAAAAAGATGACCGAGCTGGCAACAAGCCTCACAGCACAATACAAATAATCATACATTATATTTTTAAAAGGCCGGTATTTACCGGCCTTTTGTTATGTTTATTATCCTTGAAATTCGCTTCTTTTTCGGCTAATAAAATTCTTTACGAACAGCCACAGGATCAGATACAGCAATAGCCAGTCAACTCTTCTCCATTCAAATTTTACCTGCTTTAAAAGTTATGCACTTTCATAAGTTTGCTATTTTGTCAGGTTTTATCATAGGAATAGTATTTGCATCCCTTTCGGAAATTAAAATACAGTGACAATTGGAATAATAGCAGTCTCCGTACTGTTTATGTTGTTGGGCATGGCAGTACAATTCAGATTGAAAAGTAAGTTCAGTGAGTATAGTAAGGTGCCCACCAGCAGCGGTCTTAGCGGGCAGGAGGTTGCACAAAAAATGTTACGGGATAACGGAATTTATGACGTGCAGGTTACTTCTGTTGAAGGAGCATTAACTGATCATTACAACCCGCTCAATAAAACCGTGAACCTCAGTGCGGATGTCTATGCCGGGCGGTCAGTAGCTTCAGCAGCCATTGCAGCTCATGAATGCGGTCATGCCGTACAACATGCCACCGCTTATTCTATGCTGATGGTTCGGAGTAAATTGGTGCCTGCTGTACAAATAAGCAGCACGCTCTCGCAATGGGTAATTATTGCAGGCCTTGGATTTATGGGCTTCGGTGGCGGAAACCCAACAATTCTTTTGATAGGCATTGTTTTATTTGCAGTAACAACGTTATTCACCTTGATCACCCTACCGGTAGAATTTGATGCATCTGCCAGGGCACTTACCTGGTTAAACACAGCAAAGATTACCACAGCGCCTGAAAAAGAAAAAGCAAAAGATGCTTTAAAGTGGGCAGCGCTCACCTATGTCGTAGCGGCACTTGCCTCCATCGCCATGCTCGTTCAGTACATTTTAATTTATCAAAACAGGAGCAGGGATTAACAATTGTGACTTATCAATTGAGAATTAACAAGCCAGTTCTTCAACTATATTTGCAAAACCAATTTAAAATCAGCGATATGAATTTTGGAAAAGAATTTCAAAAGTATGCAGTCAAACACAAAGGTATCAGCAGCAATACCCTTCATGGTTATATCAATCATAATGTAACGAACCTAACGCCCAACATTATAGAGGAACGGCCGATGAATGTGGCAGTTATGGATGTATACAGCCGTTTAATGATGGACCGTATCATCTTCCTGGGTTATCCTATCAGCGACGAGGTAGCAAATATTGTTACTGCACAGTTGCTTTTTTTAGAAAGTACGGATCGCACAAGAGATATTCAAATGTACATCAATAGCCCCGGCGGAAGTGTGCATGCAGGGTTGGGAATGTATGATACCATGCAGTTCATTACGCCGGATATCGCCACCATCTGCACGGGTATGGCGGCCAGCATGGGCGCTGTACTAATGTGCGCAGGAGCACACGGTAAACGCACGGCGTTAAAACACAGCCGAATCATGATGCACCAGCCAAGTGCGGGCGCAGGCGGGCAGGCATCAGACATTGAAATCACCGTTAACCAGATCAGGTTGCTGAAAAAAGAGTTATATGATATTATTGCACATCACACCGGGCAGACAGCAGAAAAAGTTGCAATAGATTGCGACAGAGACAAATGGCTTACGGCCATTGAAGCAAAAGAATATGGATTGGTGGATGAAGTGCTTGTAATGAATCCTAAAAAGGCAAAAAAGAAAGACTAGAACCCGGTCTAAAGCCGAACATGGACAAATAGACATTCTTTTTGAATCCATTTATTAAAATTTTTCTAAAAATTAAATGTAGCTTATGAATCTTTACAGCAGAAATATACGCCAGGATGAAGAAGATGACAGTCCTGCGCAGATGCCCGATAACCCGATGGAAAAAATGATGAGCGGATGGATGTTTGATAAAAAATTTATCGAACAGCGCAAAGTGTTTTTATGGGGACCCGTTGATGATAAGAGTGCAAAGGATATTACAGACAGGTTGCTGTATCTTGAAGCCCTGGATCCGGGAAAAGAAATTACTTTTTTCATCAACAGCCCCGGTGGTGTTGTTACCAGTGGTATGGTCATATACGACACCATGCAAATGATTTCTTCCCCGGTGAGCACTGTTTGCATGGGTATGGCTGCCAGCATGGGAAGCATATTACTGAGCGGTGGTAAAAAAGGACGCCGTTTTATGTTTCCTCATGGCGAAGTAATGATACACCAGCCAAGTGGCGGTGGAAGAGGCACAAGTGCCGATCTTGAGATCATGGCTATCCAGATTCAAAAAGCAAAAATGCTGGGGGCGAAGATCCTTGCAGATAACTGCGGACGAACACTGGAAAAAATACTGAAAGATTTTGATCGCGATCATTGGATGGATGCCAAAGAATCAATAGAATATGGTATCGTAGATGCGGTTTTTGAAAAGATATAGCCTTGTTTTTAAAAATATTGAAATAATTTAGACAGAAAAGCAACTATAGGGTCGCTTTTCTGCTCTTTTGAGACAGGTATTACTGGATTGCTTTGCTTAACTTTACCGTCTGGTAAAACTCAGCAAGTCCTTATTCACACGCAAGCATTATGGCCAAACAACAAATATTACATTGTTCTTTCTGCGGAAGAAGTCGCGATGAGGTGAAAATACTTATTGCGGGCCAGGACGGCCATATTTGTGAGAATTGTGTAGAACATGCGCAGGAAATAATTGTCCAGGAACTCGCCAACAGCACCGACATAAAACACAGTGCCACCACAACCCACAAGCTCACGGTTAAAAAACCGATCGAGATAAAAAAATTCCTCGACGAATATGTGATTGGCCAGGACGACGCAAAGAAAATACTTGCCGTAGCTGTTTACAATCACTACAAAAGGCTTAATCAAAAAATAGAAAACGATGTTGAGATTGAAAAAAGCAACATCATCATGGTTGGAGAAACAGGTACCGGTAAAACATTGCTGGCTAAGTCGATTGCACGAATGTTAAATGTACCCTTCGCCATTGTGGATGCTACTGTTTTTACAGAGGCCGGTTACGTTGGCGAAGATGTAGAAAGTATGTTAACCCGCCTGTTGCAGTCATGCAATTATGATGTGGCAGCTGCAGAAAAGGGAATTGTTTATATTGATGAAATCGATAAGATTGCCCGCAAGAGTGATAATCCGTCCATCACCAGGGACGTGAGCGGCGAAGGCGTTCAGCAGGGGCTCTTAAAGTTACTGGAAGGAAGCGAGGTATTGGTTCCACCACAGGGGGGCCGAAAACATCCCGAACAAAAATTGATAAAAGTAAATACGCAGAATATTCTTTTCATCTGTGGCGGTGCCTTTGATGGTATTGACCGGATCATCGCCCGCAGGGTAAATACAAATGCTATTGGCTTTAATGTAAACAAAGAATTGCAGGATTACCAGCATAAAAATTTACTCCAATTCATTAACTCGGTAGACCTGAAGCACTTTGGGTTGATACCAGAATTGCTTGGAAGGTTACCGGTGGTAACTTACCTTAACCCACTTGATGCAGAAACCCTGCGTAATATTCTTACCGAGCCTAAAAATTCGCTGATCAAACAATTTACCAGGTTATTCGAAATCGAAGGAATCGCATTAAAGTTTGAACCTGCTGTTTATGATTTTATGGTAGAAAAAGCCCTGGAATATAAATTAGGTGCACGCGGCCTGCGCAGCATATGCGAAGGAATTCTCA
>JACMPR010000057.1 GCA_014377385.1 Ferruginibacter sp.
CCCCAATCCCTCATCCTGCTAATCCTTTCATCCTGAAAATCCTGATTCACACGCCTGCTTCATCATCCCCAAAACCCCCCATCCAACCCCAATCCCTCATCCTGCTTCCGGCGGCAAGATAATTTATTCACCAGGGCGGCAAGAGGGGCCCGGTCCGGTCTACGACTAACGGGCAAAAAGAGGTAAAAATCAGCAAGTTAGCCGCCTTTTTTCTTTGCCAGTGAAATGGATCCCTGTTTTTCCCGCTGCCAGTATTTAATGGTGGAACCTTTCACATGCACCAATACCATTCCCTTTGTGTCAATGCCATCCTCAAACCATTGCGCCAGGCTTCGTTCGTGCCCTCACTAACCTGGCTTTAGTCTGATCTTTAATGTTCGCTACAGAAATATGGTGAGAACCTACACAAGTACCAATCAGGACATGCGTTTTCCATCAACGAAACCAACGTTCACTAAAACCGCTTTGGGGGTTTACCCATTATGGCAGAACAATTGCCATAGAAAAGCAAATCAACACACATAAAATGAAAAAACCACTATCTGCAGTAAACGTATTCGCCATCTTACTGGGTATATTTCTTGTCGTAGAAGGATTTTGGGGAATGTTTAGCCCGATTGTATTCGGCGTGCTTACCACGAATGTGCTACATGCCTTCATCCATCTCCTGCTAGGTTTCACTGGCATTTACACCGGACTGCGCAACCATGCCCGAAAATTTAGTTTATATGCTGGCGTACTCCTGTTGGTAGTCGGACTTTTATATTACATCCCCGGCGCTGGTCAGTTGGTTGTAAAACTATTCAACGTAAACAATGCTGTTGCCGTTTTGAATATTGTTATCGGCATCGCAGGGATTTTATTTGCCTTGCTTACCCCAAAGCCTGCAGTGGCTGGTGCCCATAAATGATCCGTGGAAAGCACCAAGATCTAGTGACCGCCGATACTTCAACTTTATTCCATAGAAAGGCCTATTTTGGGGCAGTAAAAAACCAAACTAACGGTCTATGAGCCTGATCGCTTTTTTTGATCTTGAAGTGAACCCGGAAAAGAAAAAAATCCTGGATATTGGATCGGTAAGATCGGATGAAGCTTTTTTTCACAAAAATGACGTTCGTAATTTTGCAGAATTTATTAAGGATGCGGAATTTCTTTGCGGCCATAATATTTTAGCGCATGATCTTGTCTATTTGCAGCAAGCCTATGCTGACCCGAAGTTCGGGTTATATAAAGCGATAGATACGTTGCTCCTTTCTCCCCTGCTGTTTCCGAAAAACCCTTACCATCATCTTCTTAAAGATGATAAACTTCAAAGGGATGAATTAAATAACCCCCTGAACGACGCAAAAAAAGCCCGCGACCTGCTGTATGACGAGGTGAATGCATTTCACAGCTTACCGGGTGAACTCAAAACAATTTTTTATGATTTGCTTCACCGCAAAGCAGGGTATTACGGTTTCTTAAGGTTTGTACATTATAGCCGTCCGGAAGATGGTCCACCTGTTGAGGAATTGATACAAACTTACTTCAGGAATACTATCTGTGATCATACTTCTCTACAAGAACTGATACAGGAAAAACCTGTTGCCCTGGCCTACGCCCTCGCCTTGCTGAATGCCAAGGACCGCTATTCCATAACGCCGCCCTGGGTGCTCATGAAGCATCCGCAGGTGGAAAACATTTTATTTTTGCTGCGCAACAGTCCCTGCCTCACCGGGTGTCCTTATTGTGATCAGGCCTTAAACCCGGCAACTGCGCTTAACCGTTACTTTGGCTTTACCGGCTTCCGCCAGTATGGCGGCGAGCCGCTGCAGGAAAATGCCGTAAACGCTACCATACAAAACAAATCGATCCTGGTGGTTTTTCCTAGGGGCGGGGGAAAGTCGATCACCTTCCAGCTACCGGCTTTAATGAGTGGAGATAATGCAAAAGCCCTCACCGTGGTGATTTCTCCGCTGCAATCATTAATGAAGGACCAGGTGGACAACCTGGAGAAAAAGGACATTGTTAACGCTGTTACCATTAACGGATTGCTCGATCCCATCGAAAGAGGAAAAGCCATTGAAAGGCTTGAGTCGGGACAGGCAAGTTTATTATATATTTCTCCTGAATCATTAAGATCCAACACGATCAGGCGATTATTGCTAAAAAGAAAAATAGCACGGTTTGTAGTAGATGAAGCACATTGCTTTTCTTCCTGGGGCCAGGATTTTCGGGTGGATTATTTATACATCGGCGACTTCATCAAAAATTTACAAAATGAGAAACAGATGGATCAGCCAATCCCTGTTTCCTGTTTTACCGCCACGGCAAAGCAAAAAGTAATTGAAGACATTCAGAAATATTTCAAAGAAAAACTGAACCTCGACCTGGAGATTTTCAAAGCCAGTTCCACCCGGGCCAACCTGCATTACCAGGTATTCCCAAAAAATGACGATGAAGAAAAGTACAACCAGTTGCGGGCAATCATAGAAGAAAAAAACTGTCCGTCAATAGTCTATGTGTCACGCACAAGGAGGGCCTATAAACTTGCAGAACGTTTATCACAAGATGGCTTTGAAGCAAAACCTTACCATGGCAAAATGGATAAAGAAGAAAAAACGGCCAATCAAAACGCTTTCATGACCGGGAAGGTGGATATTATGGTGGCTACTTCTGCTTTCGGTATGGGAGTAGACAAGAGCAATGTTGGCGCCGTTGTGCATTACGACATTTCAGATTCTTTGGAGAATTATGTACAGGAGGCCGGAAGGGCAGGTCGTGATGAAAGCATCAGCGCAGAATGCTATGTGTTGTTCAACGAAGAAGATCTTGATAAGCATTTCATTTTGCTAAACCAAACCCGCATGAGCATCAAAGAGATCAACCAGGTGTGGCGGGCAATTAAAGATCTCACACGAACAAGACTTAAGGTTTCCAACTCTGCTTTGGAAATTGCACGGAAAGCCGGCTGGGATGATGGCATAAACGAAATTGAAACCAGGATCACCACGGCAATTGCGGCGCTGGAAGATGCCGGTTATTTAAAACGAGGACAAAATATGCCCCGCATTTTTGCCAACAGCATATTATGTAAAACGGCACAGGAAGCCATCTCCCGTATTAACCAGTCAGAACGATTTGATGAAAAAGAAAAAGTAAAAGCGATCCGCGTCATCAAAAAACTCTTTTCCTCCAAAAGCAAACGCCTTGGCACAGACGAAGATGCAGAATCAAGAGTGGATTATATGGCTGATCAGCTAGGTTTGGTAAAAAGCGAAGTCATTCGTGTTATAGAACTCATGAGAGAAGAAAAGATTTTGGCAGATACGAAAGACCTCACAGCCTTTATCCGCAGGACTGAAAACAGCAATCGTTCATTGAATACGGTTGAAAGCTTTAGAAATATAGAACTTGCGCTGTTGGATATGTTGAACGACGCTGAGTCAGCACAGCACCTGAAGGAAATGAACGAGGCTTTCCTGGAAAAAGGGCTTGCCGATTGTACATTGAACAAACTGCGAACCATCCTCAATTTCTGGAGCGTTAAAAACTGGGTAAAAAAACGAAATTCCGAATACTCCAAATACCATATCAATATAGCCCTGGTATTGGATAAACCGGAATTTCAACAAAAGCTGGAAAAACGTCATTACCTGGCCCGGCTCATAACAGAATACCTCTATGAAAAATCAACGCAGGTAAAAAATGCTGATCCCAGCCAGGAAATTGTATTGATAGAATTTTCCGTGCAGGAGCTTAAAGAGGTGGCTCTCGCAAAATTAGGGTTGTTCAACTTCTCAATAACAATCGATGATATTGAAGACACGCTTTTTTACCTGTCACGCATTGAAGCCATAAAGATTGAAGGCGGTTTCATGGTCGTGCACAACAGCCTTTCCATTGAACGACTGGAAAAAAACACCCGCGTTCAGTACAAAGAAAGCGATTATGAAAAGCTCGCCCTGTACTACCAGCAAAAAGTACAACAGGTGCATATCGTCGGCGAGTATGCGAGAAAGATGATCCGTAATTATAACGAGGCCCTGCAGTTCGTGGAAGATTATTTTTTGTTGAACTATTCCTCCTTTCTCAACAAATATTTTCCCGGCAGCCGCCAGGAGGAAATACAGCGCCCCCTCACACCTGAAAAATTCAAACAATTATTTGGTGCCTTGTCCCCGGCCCAGCTGGAGATCATCAAGGATGCACAGAATCAATACATCGTGGTGGCTGCCGGTCCGGGTAGCGGGAAAACCAGGGTGCTGGTACACAAACTGGCGTCGTTGCTGCTTACCGAAGAGGTAAAGCACGAACAGTTGCTCATGCTCACTTTTTCCCGTGCCGCCGCCACAGACTTCAAAAGCAAGTTGCTGGACCTGATTGGCAATGCGGCGAACTTTATCGACATTAAAACTTTTCATTCCTTTTGTTTCGACCTGTTAGGTCGTGTAGGAAATTTATCGGGCGCAGATACCATCTTACAGAGGGCCATGGAGAAGATCAGGAATGGGGATATCGAAAGAAGCGGCATCACCAGGGCCGTACTGGTAGTGGATGAAGCCCAGGATATGAGTGCTGATGAATATGCACTGGTAAAACTGCTGTCGCAGCAAAACGAAACCCTGCGGGTGATCCTGGTTGGTGATGATGATCAGAATATTTATGGTTTCCGCGGGTCTGATGCTAAATACATGCAGCAATTCATCCAGCAAAACAATGCAAAGAAATATGAACTGGTGGAAAACTATCGCAGTAAAAAAAATATTGTTGACTTTTCCAACCAATGGATTCAGAACCTGCCGCAGCGTTTAAAAACATTTCCCGGGTATGCGGTGCAACAGGACAATGGTCATATCAACATTATTCAATACAAAGATGCGAACCTGCTCGTTCCCCTATGCCAATCCCTCGAAGGCATCCAACTTACCGGCAGCACCTGCATACTCACCCGGACAAACGATGAAGCGGTGCAATTGAATGGCCTGTTGGTTCAAAAAGGATTGAATGCAAAGCTGATTCAGACCAACGAGGGATTTGCCGTAAGCAACCTCTGCGAAATAAGGTATTTTTCTGACCAGTTAAACAGCAACGCCGATTCCAGTATTTTTTCAGAAGAGGAATGGAGCGATGCTATCCGAAGCCTGTCTGAAAATTTTTCCCGCAGCAGCAAACTCAACCTCGCCTTAACTGCGGTAAAGCAGTTTGCCCAAACCAATCCTGTAAAGAAGTACAAAACTGACTGGAAGACATTTATCCTGGAATCAAAAATGGAAGACTTTGCCAACATCGACAGCGAGACCATTTTTGTTTCTACCATTCACAAGGCAAAAGGAAAAGAGTTCAATAATGTGATCTTATTACTCAACGGGTTTATGCCGCATTCTGATGAGGAAATAAGGCAGCTATACGTGGCTGTTACGAGGGCAAAGACAAATCTCAGCATACACTATAACGGAACTTATTTAGTTAAGATCAGCACTGAAAATCTTACTTACAACCATGACAACAATATTCACCCGGAAGTGCAACAGGTGACGTTGTTGCTCAATCATAAAGATGTATGGTTAGGGTATTTTAAATCTGTGCAGCGGGGTGTGAATGCATTGCACAGCGGTGATGATTTAAAGATTTTGGAAGAAGGGCTGGGGAATAATACGGGGCAACACGTTGTTCGTTATTCGCAAAAATTCAAAGAAATCCTGGAGGGATGGAAGAAAAAAGGATTTAGCATTAAAAAAGCGAGGGTGAATTTTATTGTGTATTGGAAGGATGAGGAAAAGGGTGTGGAGGTGAAATTGCTGTTGCCGGAATTGTATTTGGGGAAATAGGATCAGGATTTACGGGATCATAGGATCAACAGGATGATTGTATCTAGCGTTTTTCTGTACTTACATAGTCCACCCAATTATTTTTATGTTATGTCTTGCTTTTTCAGCATCCTGTCAATCTTTGCATCCTGAAAATCCTGATTCAGACGCCTGCTTCATCATATTGAAAATCCCAATCCGAACCTACTC
>JACMPR010000058.1 GCA_014377385.1 Ferruginibacter sp.
AATAATATAAAATAGCCATCATGAGAACTTCCAAAATTAATCAGGGCTTATAAGTGAATGCCATTGCAGGCACATATGTTGTAACCCTGGGTTTTGATTTAGAAAAAACAAAATGCAAAGGGCTTTTAGGTTTTTCCATTTTGCGTAGTGTATAGTCCTGAAATAGGTTGACTAAAAAAAAGTGGATAAGTCAACTTAAAACAGGACAACATGGAAACACAAAAAAAGGAGTTAACAAAATACTCTGAGGCATTTAAATGGCAGGTAGTTCAAGAGGTGGTTGCCGGAAGGCTGACCAAAGAGACAGCAAGGATTGCTTATGGTATTAAAAGCAATTGTGCAATTTTGTACTGGATGCGTAAGTATAGTGGCAATGATGATTACCGGCATACGCATTCGTTAACAAACCAACTATCGGCTATGCACAGCAATAAAGAACAGCAAGCATTAAAAGAGCGGATTAAGCAGTTGGAAGAAGAATTACAGAAGGCGAACCTTCGTGCAGATTTATGGCAGATGATGATAAACGTGGCCGAAGATCAACTGCAAATAGACATTAAAAAAAAGTATGGTGCCCAACCATCGAAGCCTTCAGGCGGAACCACAAGTCGTCAATAGCAGACCAATGCGATGTGTTTGGATACAGCAAGCAGGCCTATTACCAGCATTTGCATTACCAGGAGCAGGCATCTTTTGACGAGCATTTGATTGTTGGGCTTATTGAGCAGAAAAGGAAAATATGGAAACGTGGAAGTGGAAGAAATTTATGGAAGGCATTAGAACACGATTTTATTGAACACCAGATAAGTATTGGAAGAGACAAGTTCTTTGATTTATTGAGAAGAAACGCTTTGTTGGTTCACTGTAAAAAGCGCCGTGTAAAGACAACCGACAGCTATCACCGTTATCATAAGTATCCCAATCTGATAAAGGATTTAAAGCCGTTAAAGGCCAATGAAATATGGGTGGTTGACATTACTTATTTATGGTTAAGCGAAGCGGAGTGTTTTTGTTATTTATTCTTAGTAACCGATATGTATTCCAGGAAGATAATAGGTTATTGTGTACACCCCAACTTGCGGGCTACAGGTGCGGTTAAGAGCCTGAAAATGGCTTTTCAAAGCACAGCAACAGCAGCGGTAAAAGGGTGCATTCATCATTCCGACAGAGGCATCCAATACTGTTGTGATGCTTATACGTCCATGCTTATTAAAAATGGTTTTACCATCAGCATGACAGAGCAAGGTGATCCATTGGAAAATGCTATTGCAGAACGGATAAATAAAACCATCAAAGAAGAATTTACGGATCAAAAAGAAATCACCTTTACCACAATAGCTGTTGCTAAAAAATCTATTAAACAGTTCATTGATTTTTATAATAACCAACGCCCCCACAGAAGCATTGACTGGCTTACACCCAGCCAGGCATATCAAAAGGAAGGGGAATTAAAACGGCATTGGAAAATGTATATAAGCAAACCGAGGGGGGATTTATGAAGGCATAAGGCTCCGAAGTTATTATACTAAAAAAAGACCACGCATAAAGCGTGGTCGAATAGAAAGAGTAATAACTCCGTCGCATCAGGTTATCCCTACTTTGGGTTGACATCCCCATGTCATTACCCAGGTCCGTTTCACCTGAATACATCAAAGTAAAAGACAAATTACGTTCTTTGCAAACACAGCCTTCTTATCCCGCTGTGGATAACTCGAAAAACGGTCAACTAAAATCAGGACGATGCAAATAGGATTACGTAAGTTCAAGACCATTTACTACACTTGATTAAACCCGCATTGAAACATCAATGCCCAAGCCACAGCCTGCCTGCCGGCAGGCAGGTAGCACCTCCGCTCAATCAAACAATCCCAACGGGTACGGGCTGTTATTGTTCCCGTCTTGGTTTTTCTTAACTTTAGTAAAAGAACTGTCATGGTTGCAGAATTAAAAGAAGTCATCTCAAAAGTAGAGCAGCTTGAAGATGATGAGCAAAGGCGAATAGCAAAAATGCTTGAATATGAGATTAAGGTTGATAGTAGTATACCAGTATGGCAGCCAAATGCGAAGTACGACGAAGAATATTTGAAAGGTCTAAGAGACAAAGCAAAAAGTTCATGGCTCGGAATCATAAACCCAGATGAATGGCTTAAGGAAGTAAGAGGTAGCTATGAGTAGTAAAGCCGTTCTCCTCGATACAAGTTTCTTTCTTCGTTTCTTAAACGATGCCGATCCACTATTTATAAATGCTGATGACTACTTCCGTCATTTCCTCAATGAAGATATCGACATGATAATTTCAACAATCTCCATTGCCGAATATTGCGTAGGCGGGGATGTTCATGAACTCCCCTTAAAAAACCTTTAAATTCTTCCATTTAATCTTGACCATGCAAAGCGAACCGGAGAGTTTGCAAAAATTGCATTTCAGAACAGGAACAAACTGAAGCTAAATGAAAGGAATATCATTCCTAATGATACAAAGCTTTTTGCTCAAGCAGATACAGAACCATCGATAGCTTATTACTTGTCTTCAGATACTGAAAGTCATAAAATCTATAACCTTCTTAAAGAGCATACTCACCCTGCTTTTCAATTTATAAACTTGAATATTTCGTATGGTGAAACCTTTGGTATTCTTGCTTTGTAA
>JACMPR010000059.1 GCA_014377385.1 Ferruginibacter sp.
CCGGGGCGGGAATAAGAAAGCTGAATGTTAGCAAGTCCGAAATCCTGGTTCACAGTAGTAGCAGGCGAAGGAACGGGTGTTTTTAATGTTTGAGCATCGGAGCTTGCAATAGAAAGAATTGCAATAACGCCGGCAAACAGAAGTTTGTTAATCATGGAGTTTGTTTTTTGATATTTAAAGGTAAGGTATTTTGGGGGAACATTTAACTAAGTTTGTGCCGGGTGATTTAATTGTAGACAAAACTGACGAAGAACACATCGATAATTCAATATAAAAAATGCATTATGAAGTACAAAGCAATTGCACTCTCTTTCCTGTTGTTTATGTCATCATCCTTAACTGCACAGGACCGAGATATCAGCCATATGAGTTCGGGCGGAAAGCTGAAACCATTACAGGCAAATATGGACATCCGGCATTATACATTGGCGCTTGATGTTGATATACCCAACCAGTCCATAAATGGTTATACTCAAATTGACCTTGTTTTAAATTTACCAACAGATACACTCCTTTTCGACCTGGTTCATTTTTTAGATGTTACCGCAATCAGTACAAACAAAAAGAGGAACACATTTTATCGCGACGGAGACCTTATTTATATTGTAGATAAAGCAGGTTTTAAAGCAGGCAGACAAACCATTAAGATCGAATACAATGGTAAGCCCCCTGTAGCTGTAAACCCTCCATGGAAGGGCGGTTTTAGCTGGAAAAAAGATAATGCAGGTAATCCATGGGTGGTAATAAACTGCCAACTGGAAGGCGGTAAAGTTTATTATCCCTGCAAAGATCACCCCAGCGACGAGCCCAATGAAGGCGCTGATCTGTTTATTACTGTACCCAAAGGATTAACTGTTGCAGGGCCGGGACTGCTTCAAAATGTATTGACAAAAAAGGATAAACAAACTTTTCATTGGAAAACGAATTACACCATAAGCAATTATTGCATTCTTTTTGATATTGGCAAATATGCCATTGCAAAACGTACCTATACTACTATTGAAGGGAATAAAGTACCTATGGAATTTTATGTGCTGGAAGAAGACAAAGCCAATGCAGAAAAAATATTAGACTTACGGGAAAGGGATACCCGCATACTTGAAAAATATTTTGGAGAGTATCCATGGGCAAAAGAAAAAATAGGTATTGCTCAGGTACCTAACCCCGGCATGGAACACCAGACCATGATTACCTATGGTGACAAGGAGGGTAAATTCATATTAAAAAAAGTTGGTAACTATGATTACTCCGCAAACCTGTTTCATGAATTTGCACATGAATGGTTTGCCAACAAAGTAACAAATAAAGACTGGGCTCATATGTGGATTCAGGAAGGAATTACCACGTACAGTGAAGCCCTGTTTTGCAGGGAGGCCAATGGTGAACGGGGTTACGACAGTATGATGGTAGTCCTTAAGAATAATATCCGTAATCAGAAACCGGTGGTGCAGGGAGAAGTCATGAATTCGTCTGATGCTTATTACAGCGACATTTACCCTAAAGGCGCTTTCTTTATGCATACCCTGCGCTTTGTACTGGGTGATGACGTTTTTTTTAATACACTAAAAAAACTGGCAACTGCACCTCAATACACCTACAATAATTTTGTTACTACAGATGATGTGGAACAGTTGTTTAGCAAAGCATCTGGCAAAGACCTAAAGCCCTTGTTTGATTTTTACTTAAGAACCACTAAGTTGTTGGAGATAACCGTAAAACAAACCGGATTCAATGAATATGCAATAAGATCGGAAAACGTACCCATGCCCTTACCCGTTGATATTTTAACAGGCAGCGGTACGGAGCAAAAAATCTTAACTGATAAGTGGATTAAAATAAAAAGCAGCTTTCCACCGATAGCTGATCCCAAGGGATATTTTTTAAAAACTGTCAACAGCAATTAATAATTGATGTTTTAAGGTCGATAAAACTTTCGTAATTACATTGCTGAAAATTTAAGCTGGATGGTGAATTTTTCCGTCATTATTTATCCTTTATTTTTTGCTCTAGTTTTAAAAACGCACTTCTTCTGGGTGCAGGCATTTCAAAATCATCCCCTTTTAGTGCCTTTCGATTTCCCTTCGTCAAGTCGCCAAAAAAGCCTTAACTGATACTCTTGAGCTAAACGGAAGGTATAATAAAAAAAAAACTGAATTTGTAAAATATTCTAAATCTATGAGCAACAATATTCAAATCTTTCAAACC
>JACMPR010000060.1 GCA_014377385.1 Ferruginibacter sp.
GCGCATGGTATGCTGCCAGGTCGTTAATATTTAAATCTGTCAAGACATCTACATTCAGAGAAAGAAAGGGATCTGTTCCATTGAGTAACGGTTTTGCTTTGAGTAAACCACCGCCGGTTTCCAAAACTTCATCACTTTCATCACTGATGATAATATTACTTCCCCATCCATTGTTGGCATTGATGACCTGGATAATCTGTTCAGGGAAGTGATGAATATTTACGATGACCTCGCTTATATTATATTGCTGTAAATATTCGATATTTCTTTGTAATAATGATTTACCATTTACAATGGCCAATGCTTTGGGATGCCTGTCTGTCCATGGTTTAAAGCGGGTTCCAAGACCAGCGGAAAAGATTATTGCTTTTTTAATATTCATTAATTATCTAATTATTAATATGGCGCTATCGGGTACTCAGTAAAACGCTTTTAAACTTTTTGTAAAAAACTGAAGCTACAAAGGAGCGTAATTGTTTCACGGCATTTATTCCAGTGATCGAAGCCAATTATTTTGGTTGTTATGGTTTACTTCAACCTTAACGTTGAACTTATTTTTTAGATGCCTGGCCAAGGCGTCTGCGGCGTATACGCTTCTATGTTGGCCACCGGTGCAACCGAAGTTTACCGACAGATTTTCAAACCCACGTTTTATATAATCTTCTACACTTATGTCCAGGATATTATACACGTTGTTTAAAAATTCAGGCATCTTTGTTCCCTGTTCCAGGTAATCCTTTACATCTTTATCCTGCCCGGATTGAGTTTTATATTCCTTTATCCTGCCCGGATTTAAGATCCCGCGGCAGTCAAAAACAAAACCACCACCATTTGCTGTTTCGTCAACAGGATATCCCGTCTTGATAAATGAAAAACTATTAATCCTAACAACCAGCGGCGTTTTCGAGTTCGCTTTTACAGGTTCAAACCTGCTAATCACTTCGTCTTCAACAATTAATTGTAATAGCCGCTCAAACTCAGGTAAATCAATTCCAAATTTTTTGTTGTTGATAAACCATTTCAAATTGTGTAATGCCAGTGGAATGCTTGTCAGGAAATGTGATTTACGCTCAAACAAGCCCCGAAAGCCATAAGCACCCAACACCTGCAGAAGCCTTATTAACACATACCCGTTGTACTGGCTTTCAAAACGATTCCTGTCAAGTGGCTTTTCCAGGATCTTATCCACACAATCCATGTAATACTGCAGCAGCCTGCTTTTCCAGTCATCGCTGAGATCTGCTTTTGCCTGCCACAAAAGCGACGCAACATCATACTGCAAAGCACCTTTCATTCCACCCTGGTAATCTATAAAAAAAACTTCCCCACCGTTGATCATGATATTCCTGCTCTGGAAATCGCGAAACATAAAATATTTATGATCAACATGCGCCAGATAGGTTGACAAGGTTTCAAAATCATTGATCAGCTTTTCCTTGTCATAAGGAATTTTTAAAGTGTCGAGAAAATAATATTTGAAATAAAGTAAGTCGGCAAGGATTGCCTGCTTGCCAAATTCTTTACTGGTGATGCAATCATTGTAATCAAGTACGGCGTCTGCTTTTATTTGCAAATGTGCCAGTGCAAGAAGGCTTTTTTTATAAAGCTCAAAAACATGCCCGGTGTAACCTTGCGTTTCAAGTGTATTTAATAATGAAATGTCACCGAAATCTTCCTGCAGGTAAATGTTTCCGGTATTTGAACATGAATATATTTCCGGAACCGGTGCAGCAACGCTTTTAAACTTTTTACTAAAATTAATAAAGGTTTTATTTTCTGCAGTATTCGTATTGTATGTTACGATGACATTGGCTTCGGGATGTTGTATCCTGAAGTAAATGCGGTCGCTACCACTTTGCGGCAGCTTATCTATACGCACAGGCTCTCTTTTGAAATGCGCAGTAAAGCATTCTTTTATCTCGTCTATAATTGCTGACATGAAGTAAAGATACTGAATGCTAAAATAAATAATTACCCCTGCAACAGTGTAGTTGTAGTGATTTGAAGATAAACCAGCCCGGGGTTTATAAAGGCTTTTGTGGATATGCTTAGCCGCAACCAGTCAGGTCCACTCAAATAATTAAAAACGAAATAGTCAAAAATTAATTCCTTCGATCTGAATTTTATATACATACCAGAAAAAGTTATCCGGTGTTTCAAGTTCAATCCGCCATTTTCCCTTGCGGAATTCTTCCCGACCGTTGCTCACCAGCCTTAATTGATAGTGCCCTGTAACTGCACTTCGTACACCTTCAACCGCACAACTAATACCTGAAATATTCATACATTCAATTTCATCACTCGCATCTTTGAAAATATTAATGTACTGTTGCATTTCATCTTTACTTACTGTATTATATTCATTTAGTGCCAAGTTGCCTTTTCTAAAATACGGGAACAATTCCATTGAAGCTTTACTTAAAATTACCTTAATACATTCATCCGCAATATTTTCATTTTCGTAAAAAGGATCGGGATGAAACTCATCGTAAATAAAATTGTTTGTCCAGCCTGCCACATCCATGTCATCCATTTCATATTCAAAAAGTTCTTCCATAATAAAACGGTACAGTTCCCGCGTAGTGATATTCGGACTGAAAACATCTAGGGTGATATTATACTGTGCCAACCATTCGAGGATACTGTCTAATGCCCCTTCCATTTCACTATCTTCAACCTCCGCAACCGGTTTAAAAATAGTGGGCCTGTCGATCTTGTCAAATAGCTTTATAGTTTTACCTTCTTCAAACTGCTTCTCAAAAGCCATTACATGTCTGAGAAATGCATTTTCCATCTCGGGAGTAAATGATGGATCATCAGTAGAGCCTATATGGGCGCCATTTTCCAGCATCATTTTAATTTTTAGAAAACTGTTTTCGGCATTAATTGCTTCTTTATCAGGAAGACGTTCAAATTTTGATTTCATACAATAATATTTTAATAATTTATAAATTGAATTATAAAAATATTATACCTTGCTAATTTAGAAGAGTGTTTTACCTCACTATTATATGTGTTTTAGACCATTAATTACTGCGTAGCAGCATCACTGTTTATTAAAAACTTTCTTCTCCACCAAATTCCTCCAATACCTTTTCGGCATATGCTGTATGTGCAGCTTTGTATTTTTCCTTGCCTTAATATTTACACTTTGAAAATACTGTTGCCAGAGACTCTGGTATAATTCTTCCTTCTCATCATAAATTGCTTTTAATTGATCCTTGTTATTGAGATCTGTTTCAAAATGCATGAATACTTCTTCTACTTTTTCAAGATCGTAGTACAACCCTACTTTCCGGATGCCATCATAGATCAGCCAGCGTTGGTCGGCATAACGATCTTCGAAATGTTTACTTACCAGCGGCAGCACGTTATAATCCGGCTGAATGATTGCGTAATACAAATTATCTTTTGTGCATTGAAAGCGGACAAATGCTTCCATACGATGTTTCTCCCGGTCAACCTTGCGGCTGGTTTGCTGCAACATCAATACATCAGGATGACTAAAATTATTTTCCACAGAAATTTTGTTGGCCAACACATATTGAATATAACGGAGCAATACATTCTCAATGTCTTTGATCTCAGATAAAAAGGTTTTACGCAATTGTAATAAAGCATTGCGTGAAAGTTTATCCTTCAACTTTTTTAATACGCGGTCACTTTTAGTTTCATCTGTGTGCACACAATGCAGTTTGCCAAAAAGACTAACGGAAGCTATATTTGTTTTACAAATAAAGGGCTGTTCAATTTTATATTCATACACTTCGAACACTGCAGTCAATAACCCATCGAAGCTGCCATCATAGCTCACTGTATTCATCTAAAATAAATTGATCTGTGGCGAAAAATTGGGTTTGTATTTACTATTCCCGTCGGATAAGATAAATTGCTTGATCTGCCATGGCTGCCAGTCTTTCTTTTCAAATACATTATCGGTATGAATAAAATATTTGGTGCGGTTCATCGCAATACCCAGTTTCTTTAAATGTTCCCAGGTAATGCGGCTGAATTTCCTTGCAGCACATATTTTTTTTGCAGATTGGATACCTATTCCGGGTACCCGCATCAGCAATTGATAATCCACCATATTTATATCTAATGGAAAAAGATGAATATTTCGCAGGGCCCAGCTTAGCTTTGGGTCAATGTCAATGTCAAGCAAAGGGTTTTCAAGATTTACGATCTCGTTCACATTAAATCCATAAAAGCGCAATAACCAATCTGCCTGGTACAAACGGTTTTCCCTTACCATCGGAACCGGCGTACCTATTGCTGGCAGTCGATTGTCGTTGCTTACAGGCACATAGCCGGAATAATATACCCGCTTCATGTTGAATTTCTTGTAAAAGCCATTGGCGAGGTAAAGAATCTCCAGGTCTGTTTCCGGTGTAGCGCCAATCACCATTTGCGTGCTTTGTCCGGCCGGTGCAAAGGAGGGTGCCTTTTTAAATAATTTTTTTTCCTCACGGTTAGCAATAATGGCCGTTTTCAAATGCTCCATGGATTGCAACATGGTTTTCTGTGTTTTATCGGGCGCCAATAAAGCAAGACTTTTTTCTGTCGGCATTTCAACATTTACGCTTAGCCTATCGGCCCATAAACCAGCTTCTTTAATCAATTCTTCGCTTGCCCCGGGAATTGTTTTCAAATGGATATAGCCATTGAAATTTTCTTCCGTTCGTAATTTCTTTGCAATTTTTATAAGGCGTTCCATGGTGTAGTCTGCACTCGTAAAAATGCCGGAGCTTAAAAACAACCCTTCGATATAATTGCGCCGGTAAAAATTAATAGTAAGATCAACCACCTCCTGCACGGTAAAAGCAGCTCTTTTAATATCATTACTTTTGCGACTCACGCAATACGCACAATCGAAAATGCAAACATTGGTCAGCAGGATTTTTAGTAACGATACGCATCGCCCGTCTTCCGTGTACGCATGACAAATGCCATTCCCGGTATTGCCCAATCCTTTATTTTTGTTTTTACGATTGCTGCCGCTACTGGAACAGCTTACATCATATTTGGCGGCATCGGCGAGAATGGATAATTTTTCGGTTATTCGGTCAGTGTTCATGTCAGGTGAATTAGGTGAATATATCAATGAGTAAATGGCGGCTGGTTTGGCGGTAACAATTACCAAACCCAAAGCGGCAGGAACTTACTTTAGTACGGCAAGCTGAGATAAGTTGCAATTTTTTTAATGCTGTTGATATGGGCGTCACTTAAAAAATAATCATTACCATGCAGCCATTCAAAACTTTCCGCCCATGATAAAGTTTTTTTTAGAAATTCAATTTCCCAGGATTGACTGATAATGATGGTTTCATCCGAGAGGTTTCCAACAAGAAAGTTTTTTAACCGCAGGTCAAAATAAGGAATAGACTGAATGAAATCCAATATTTCTTCATCCGTAGCCGTTGGAAAAGATTCGTAATAAAAATTGTTCTTTTTTGAATTTCGGTGAATGCCAATCGTTTTATTGATTGAACGGAAAATTATATCGGTGAGGTAATCTTTGGTAATTGCTGTCATGTGTGTTTGTTGTAGCGTTAACTAACCGGTGCCTGGACTTTTGTTTTAAGAGTAGAAGGTTTTGAAATTGTACAAAGGGTGAAAAGAACAATTAACTTGCGCCGCATCTTTAAACCTTAAACCTTAAACCTTAAACCTTAAACCTTAAACCTTAAACCTTAAACCTTAAACCTTAAACCTTAAACCTTAAACCTTAAACCTTAAA
>JACMPR010000061.1 GCA_014377385.1 Ferruginibacter sp.
GAAGCAGTTGTATGATGAGATTGGCATCGATGCAAATGGGATTGCTGCAACTTTACGTGCGATGGCGACTGTGAAAGCGCTGGCCTGATAAAAGTTTATAATTTAACGAAAAAGTCCTGCTCAGCAGGACTTTTTCTTTGCCATTGATATTTTAAAATAAACCTCCATCCAAAGAGAATCAAAGTTTTAGTGGAATGCTATTTGAACGGGGGCAGACCTGCTTTTTTTGTTCTGTGTTTAAATTGCCAGTTCCTTAAGAATCATCTCAGCGCAGGGTTAAGGGAAGTACAGTTGTGTTACTCCACTACAGTCTCCAAAAAAATCTTTTTTTAATGAAATTGATACTCCATCCAAAAGAATTTTAAATGCTTTAACAATCCTGCACAAATTTTTGTGGAAATCCAGTCGTTATGAATCCAAGCCTTTCATTTTTATTTACATGGAAATATTCCGGAGAATTACCTGGTTGGTTTTCCTGCTGGTAATATCAGCAACTACTATAGGATATTTTTTTTGGTATAAACCAAAATTCCATCCTGCAAAAGCTATTTATTTTGCTGCAGCATCTATTGATGTAACAACCAAATCCGGCAGGTTGCTGGCCCTTCGTCTCAAACAAAAGGCAAGCGATATTCGCGGTTTTGCTGTTGCTAATGATTTAAACCATCGCTATTGTTTTTTGATCGATATGGATATCAGTTCAGGTAAAAACAGATTTTTTGTTTATAATATGGTCACAGATTCTGTTGAAATGGCTGGCCTCGTAACGCACGGCAGCGGCTCAGTTAGTGATGGCAATACTATTAAATTCTCCAATGTTGCCGGCAGTAATTGCAGTTCCTTAGGGAAGTACCGGATAGGAAAGCCCTATGAAGGAAAATTTGGCCTCGCTTATAAATTATACGGATTAGATAACACGAATAGTAAAGCATTTGAAAGATTTGTAGTGCTACATGCACACAGCTGTGTGCCCGGGTCGGAAGTCTATCCTTTAACCATTTGTGAGAGCTGGGGATGTCCGACCGTGTCGCCTGGTTTTTTACAAAGCCTGAAAAAATACATTGATGATTCCGAAAACCCCATCCTCCTGAATATAGATAGATAAGAAGTCTTTTCCTGGTGAAAAGACTTTTAAGGTTAAATCGCTAAAATGATTGCTTAATTCATTGGTATCTCTATCGCCATTAATTCTGCATCTTCTGCAGCGGTGACAGTAAACTGATCGGCTTCTGAAATGCCAACGGCATCTCTTTTATTGAATTTTTTTCCATCTATTTCCACGCTGCCGGTTACAACTACCAGGTAAACGCCATTTCCTTTGAAAGCATTCTGATAGGTCAGCTCCTTGCCAGCTGCTAATTTGGTCAGTGCGAATCTTGCATCCTGGTTTATCCATAAAGCATTGTCTGTTTCATTTGGGGAAACTACAATTTGCCATTGATTTGCCCTCTCATTTACATCAAAAGTACGCTGGTCATACCTGGGTTTTATGTTTCTTTTTTTTGGAAAAATCCAAACCTGGAACAGGGTTGCGTCTTCTGTTTTAGATGCATTGAATTCTGAATGTTGTACCCCCGTGCCGGCGCTCATAATCTGTACATCCCCGGCTTTTATCACACCTTCGCCACCAGTATTGTCTTTGTGTTGCAGGGCTCCTGACAGTGGAATGGTGACGATTTCCATATTGTCATGTGTGTGCGGAGGGAATCCGGCACCTGCGGCAATAGCATCATCGTTTAAAACCCTCAATAACCCAAACTGTACTTTTTCCGGGTTATGATAACTGGCGAAACTGAAATAATGTTTTGCATTTAACCACCCGTGGTTGGCACCACCTCTTTCCGAGGCTCTTTGTATTGTCATTTTCATAAAAATAAAATTTATTGATGTTTAAACATCAACTATTATACCAGGTGGATTTACTGACATTGTTGCATGCTGGGTCAACCTTATCAAAAACAAAAACTCTCCGGGTGATAATTTTTAATAATCGTGTCGGCAGCTGATAACTCGTCTTTCAATTGCATGGTAGTTAAGGCAATCATTCATACCTCGTTTTTTGCAGCGTCCATACCAACTGTTGCATCTTCGAAAATCAGGCAGTTAGTGGTAGTTCCAGTAGTGATGCTGCTGTTTTAATGTAGATCTCGGGATCAGGTTTTCCCTTGTTGATGGGTGCTTGATTTACCACCGCGGTAAAATGTTTTTTCATTGAAATATGTTCGAACATAAAATCGACGTTCACCTGTGTGGCCATTTTTATTTGTACGACCTTTTACGTTTTTGCGGTAATCTTTTTCAAAAATATTAATATGGATATTGTCGGGGTATTATTTCCATGCAATCAGGTGAAAGGCATTGTTATGAGTGAGTATGTCGTCAAAGTCAAATATTACAGCGTTGGCGTTCATTCTGATCTGTAAGAATCTTACCGTAGTTTCAAGAATATTATCTCCAGGTATTCTGCTGGTATTACTCCTAAAAAAAATAGCCATTGGTTTACTGATTTTTTTGATCAGCAATTCAGTAGCAAGCTATTAATCAATAAATTAAATTAATTAAAGTGGCTAAAATCTTCCGCAGTTAATGCATTGTCAACCTCAACCTCTCTATCCTCATTAAACTCAATAATAAAATTATTCCTGCCTTCGCCAATAAGTATGTGAAGGTATTTTTGTTGAACAAGCTCGAGCATATTTAAGAACAGGAAAATGGCATGGATGCGGTTTTCTGCTACTTCAAATATTTTTTCAAAAGACAAGGTCCTTTCTGTGCTACAAATGTTTAGCATATACTCCCGGCTACCTTCCATGGTATAACCATAGTTAACAACTGTATGAACCGGCTTGTTGTTCCTTTCATGAATGCGCTGGATCACTTTTTCAAAAGCTTTCATCAGCTTAAACATCGTTACGGTTTGTATCTCTGTACCTTCACCCGCTTCTTCCCCTATTGCGGAAAGTTCTTTGTGCAGGTTTCCTCTCTTAAACATCAATACCCGAATGGCTTCCATTTCTGCCATCTTTGCTGATGCTTCTTTAAATTTTTTATATTCCAGTATCTTATCGATTAACTCCATGCGGGGGTCTATTTCATTGCCCTGTGCATCCAGTTCTTTGCGTGGCAACAACATTTTGGCTTTGATGCGCATTAGTGTGCTGATAAATAAAATGAATTCGCTGCTGAGTTCTATATTCAGTTTTTCTGATTGATGAATATGGTCGAGGAAGTCATTGGTGATCCGGGTGATGGGGATATTGTAAATATCAAGTTCATCCCTTTCTATAAAAAAAAGCAACAGGTCAAATGGCCCCTCAAAATCGGCTAATTTTATCTGGTAAGACGGTGTATTCTGGTTCAATTCTTCTCATTTAAGTATATAGAATGTCCCGAAGGTAATGACTTCAGGACTTATCAAAAATAAAGAATATCAACATCCTGCACATATTGAGTTGACAACTCTGCTAGAGTTGTCAACTCTAATTTGAAGCCTGCTAATTCCTCCTGAAAGTATAGGCGAAACCAACGCCCATCAACTGCAACCATTGTGGGGCCGGTCCTTTGGCCGGATTCACGTTTTGGGTATCATTATCGTAAATCATATCCAGGTTGAAGGAAAAATTTATATACTTTGTTATTTTGGCCGTCAGCACATTCGTCCAGAAGATATCTATGTTCTGCGGCTCATTTTTGTAGTTGGAAAACAGGTCGAACCTGGTTTTGAAAGTAAAAGAAGGACCAATTTTTTTAAGGTAATTAGCTGACAAGTAAGCGCCAAGTTCATTTTTCACAGTCTTACCCGGTGCAAGTCCAAATCCTGGTGCCAAAAGCTTATCATTTACAAATACCCATCTTTCCGTTATTGGCGAAACGAATAGCGAAAAATCATTGTTTGGTTTCCAATCCAAACCCAGGGAAATCAGCAGGTATGCGGGCGCAAATGTCTTGGATGTAAGCGTTGAGGAATCGGCGCCTGCGGCAGTTTTAGAATAGGAAAATCCTTTGGCAAACTGTGAACGAAAATTGAGGAGTGCAGCTACATTTATTTTTTTACTGATAGCATAACCATATTTTGACAGAAAATCGATCCGGTCGCTGGATTTGCGGTTGCCGAGGCTGGTAGTTTTTACAATACCGTAGGCCAGATCGACGTTATTATCCCAGCTATGCTTCCCTTTTTTGTAAAATCCGTAAAGGTTGAAATACGAGTTCAACGAAAATGAGAATTTATCGCCACCCGCCGACCAGTTGCTTAAGGAACCCTGGTTTATGTTTAGATTAAAGAGGCCACCCAGCTTCCAGGTTTTTGGGATGGTATCGTTTGCATCTTTTTTCATAGTTTTTTCCGAGTCTTTTTTCAGGTCTTTTACGGTGCCATCCTGTGCTGTCGCTGATATGAAGGCTGTTAAAGCCAAAGACATTAATATTAGTCGATTCATACAATCGTTTTTTGATGATGTAAAAAAATGGCCACCTGAAAAGGGATAGCCATTTCGTAATAAATATAGGTTGAAATTATTTTCTCAGACTGTCTCTGATCTCCATTAACAACTGATCTGTGGAAGAAGGTACAGGTGGGGCCGCAGCTTCTTCTTTTTTCTTTGAGGCAGTCATTACTTTAATGATGGAGAACAGCGCCAGCGCAATTACAATAAATTTGATAACAGCGGCAAGAAAATTTCCATATTTAATAGCGCCATAATGAAGCTCGCTTATATTGGAAGCTCCCACTGCTTTTAGTGCAGGCGTAAGGAGCAGGGGCGTTATAATATCATCAACGAGGGATGAGACAATTACACCAAAGGCACTTCCAATAATTACTGCCACGGCCAGGTTAACGATATTGCCCTTCATGGCAAATACTTTAAATTCTTTCATGAATCCCATAATAGTTGTTTTAATGTAAAATAATAAAATCCAGCAACCCGGAAAGCACTAAAAAACTTTTTAATAAGTTTTTATTCACTCACCTTTGCATTTCATTAAAAAGGTATTAATAATCTTTTGAACAGCAAATTAATTGACTGGCTTATTTTTATTATTCTTTCCATTATCTGGGGCAGCAGTTTTGTTTTGATGAAGGAAGGCCTGTTGAACCTCACGGCTTATCAGGTTGCTTCGCTTAGAATCATTTCTTCAGGGCTGGTATTGTTGCCCGTTGCTTATAAAAGTTACAAACAGATCCCACGGAATAAAATTTTGTACACGTTCCTGTCAGGAACACTGGGCAGCTTGTTACCTGCCTATTTATTTTGTATCGCTGAAGAGCGCATCGATAGTGCCCTGGCAGGCGTGTTAAATTCCCTCACACCCATTTTTGTTATTATAGTCGGGGCACTTTTTTTTCAAAGTAAAACCTCCCTGAATAAAGTAATCGGGATAATCATTGCTTTAACGGGCACCATTTTACTTTTTTTTAGCCAGCCGGGTTTTTCAACCAATAGTAATGCCGTTGATGTCCTGCTGATCGTACTGGCCACTATCATGTATGGCATTAACATAAATATGGTACGGAGGTATCTGCATGATATTCCTTCTATCCAGATCGCATCGCTCGCGTTATTTTTAAACGCCATACCAGCCCTGGTGGTCTTATATTTTACCGGGTATTTTAACAAGGATTTTCTGACCCACGGCGTCCTGGTTTCTACTGCCTATTCCTTTCTTTTGGGGATTTGTGGCACTGCTATCGCTTCCGTAATATTTTACATGCTCATTAAAAGGGCGGGCGCTGTTTTTTCTTCTATGGTAACATATGCCATACCGTTAGTAGCTATTATATGGGGTGTTATTTACGGGGAAAAAATTGGTTGGAAACAGGTAGCGAGCCTGGTAATTATTTTAGCGGGGGTTTGGGTAGCGAATAAGAAAGGGAAGATTTAAGTACTAAAAATATTTAATTTCGATCATATCTTTTCAGGTTTTAACTCCTAAAAAAGTATTTCAGTACGCCTCATTTAAAAAAAGTTATTTTGTTTTTTCCTTCATTTACAATCGCCTTGTTACCTAAAATAACCCTTCCCTTTTTATCGTAAAATTCCAAGAGCAGGGTATCGCCATTCTTACTAAACCTGCCGGGATAACTGCTATTCTTTACGCTATCAAAAAGCAGCCGGTAGAATTCAAAAAAATTGTTCTCTTTAATTACAAAGTAAGAATCATTCATATCGGCAACCGATTTAAAACGCATGGTAATTGCGGAGGATTGGAAAAGCAATTTGTCCTGCTTAAATTTTGAAGCAGGAGAACAGGAAAAAAGGCAAATGCAAATTACAAAGCGCTTCCATTTCATATAACCTTGTTTTGTGAGGCGTGTACGCAAAAATAGTGTTAATCAACTTGCCACAAGGCTAACAGCAAAAACCATCCCTTATATTGTTGTGGACTGGTGACTTTTGCAGGGCCCGGCTTTGAAAAATGAAATACCCAAGCCAAAAAAACCTCCTTTCTAATTTTTATTTCTAACCCTCAAACCCTACCTTTGCCGCCAAAATACAAAGCTCAACTCTTTTAAATACTTCTTATGGCCAATACTGGTAAAATAAAATCGATTATCGGAGCCGTTGTGGATGTGCAGTTTGACAGTGGTTCAAAACTTCCTGAAATCTTAAATGCCCTTGAATTAAAGCGCGAAAATGGCGACAGCCTTATTCTTGAAGTGCAACAGCATCTCGGAGAAGATAGTGTACGAACCATTGCAATGGATGGAACAGAAGGTCTGGTTCGCGGTACAGTAGTGGTTGATACGGGCAAACCAATCACCATGCCAATCGGGGAGGGTATAAAAGGGCGTTTATTTAATGTAACTGGCGACGCGATTGATGGTTTACCACAGGTGAGCAAAGAAGGCGGACGTGCAATACATGCAAAACCGCCATTATTTGAAGACCTAAGTACAGCCAATGAAATCTTGTACACGGGTATTAAAGTAATTGACCTGATCGAGCCTTATGCAAAAGGTGGTAAGATCGGGTTGTTTGGTGGAGCCGGTGTGGGTAAAACTGTATTGATCCAGGAGTTGATCAACAATATTGCGAAAGCATACAATGGCGTATCTGTATTTGCAGGAGTGGGTGAAAGAACCCGCGAGGGAAATGATCTTATGAGGGAGATGATTGAAGCAGGTATCATGAATTATGGTGAAAAGTTTAAACATAGTATGGAAGAAGGCGGTTGGGACCTTGCTTCCGTGGACATGAATGACCTGAAGGAATCTAAAGCAACCTTCGTATTCGGACAAATGAACGAACCACCCGGAGCCAGGGCTCGTGTTGCTTTAAGTGGGTTGACAATTGCGGAATATTTCCGTGATGGCGAGGGCGACGGACAGGGAAAAGACATTCTTTTCTTCGTAGATAATATCTTCCGTTTCACGCAGGCGGGTTCAGAAGTATCAGCCTTACTTGGTCGTATGCCGAGTGCGGTGGGTTACCAGCCAACGCTTGCTACCGAAATGGGATTAATGCAGGAGCGCATCACTTCAACTAAAAACGGTTCTATCACTTCTGTTCAGGCTGTATATGTGCCCGCGGATGATCTGACCGATCCAGCACCGGCCACCACCTTTGCGCACCTGGATGCCACAACGGTATTGAGTCGAAAAATTGCGGATCTTGGTATTTACCCGGCGGTTGATCCATTGGATTCTACCTCAAGAATCTTAACGCCTTTGATCGTTGGTGATTTGCATTATGATACCGCCAACAAAGTAAAATTAATTCTGCAACGTTATAAGGAATTACAGGATATCATTGCGATACTTGGGTTGGATGAATTGAGTGATGAAGATAAACTGGTTGTATCTAGGGCGCGTAAAGTTCAGCGTTTCCTTAGCCAGCCTTTCTTCGTGGCGGAACAGTTTACCGGGTTGAAAGGTGTATTGGTTCCCATCGAAGACACGATCCGTGGTTTTAATTCCATCATGGATGGTGAGGTGGATGAGTATCCTGAAGCCGCGTTTAACCTGGTTGGTACATTGGAAGATGCGGTTGAAAAAGGTAAGAAATTAATGGCGGCCGCACAGGCTTAATTTGAATATTCGAAGAGGTAGAAATGAGTGCAGAAGGTATTTTTAAAATCTTCAAATCTCCAAATCTTGAAATTAAAAGTATGACTTTAGAAATATTAACACCCGAGCAAAAAGTTTTCAGCGGCGATGTTTACGGCGTACAGCTCCCGGGAATTAGTGGTTTGTTTGAAGTATTAGACAAACATGCCCCGCTCGTAAGTGCATTAAAGGCCGGTAGCCTCAAAATATTGAAGGATAAAAATTCAACTATTTCTTATACGATACAAAGCGGTTTCGTAGAAGTGTTGAATAATAAAACAACCGTGCTTGTGGAAGGTGCTATAGAAAAATAAAACGGGATGCCGGGCTTTTGCGTAATAAGCAAGCTGGCATTTTTTGAAATAAATTTAGAGTAGAATACAGGACAAAACAAAGCTCATACATGCCGTATGGGCTTTGTTATTTAAAAGAGTTACTAGGTATTGCTGTCATTTATTTCACCAATAAATATCAATGTAGAAAGACAATAAGCCATAGTAAGTTTCACAACCGGTCATTTTACTTCGGCTGCAATTCCATTTCTTTTCTAAAACTGACCTTTAAGCTGAACAAAACTCCATGCAAAAAATGGCAAAAGGAAAAATGTAAGAATCCACCAGAAGCCGCCCGTTAACGAATATATAAGTAATGCTGTAAGCAGTAAATAAAATGGGTAACTTATAAATAGTATGCCCACCAAAACGGAGTCGTAATGATCTACCTGCCTGGCTTTGCGCCAGCAGAATTTTTGAATGGGGATATATAAAGGGGCATGTAATAGGTAGCCGGCAAGGGCGGGAAGGAACAATAATGTTTTTTTAACTGCATGTACCTTTATTTCAAATATTTTTTGGATTGTTTGCTTGTCGGCAGGCTCCGCTTCTACTACAAGTTTCTTTAATTCAAGTTTAAGAATTTCATTAAAATCATTAATCGTATTTCCATAACCGTTCGTATTGCAGATGGCCTTTGCGGAAATAGTATTTCCAAAGTTAACCTGGATATTTTTCCCGAAAGAAGTAAAGGATTGATAGTTGATACCTGTTGGAATGATGCGAAGGTTTATACCTTCCTGCCAGCTGCTCATTGCAAGCCGGGCAGTCCCTTTTTTTAAAGGGCGGAGCTTCCATTCATTAATGCACCGCCCCTCACTGAATATTAAAACGATACCGTTTTGTTTAAATATTTCCCTGCATTTATCAAAAGTTTCATAATTCTGTTCCAGGTTTTCAGCACCTTCACTCATGCGGTAAACGGGCAGCATGTTTAAAGACTGAAGCAACAAAGCATAAGATTTCTTCTTAAAAGTATCACCCCTTGTAAGTGAATAAACCGGCCTTTCAAAAAGTGTAGCAAGGATAATGGCATCGAGAAAGGAGTTGGGATGATTAGATGCGATAAGTAATGGACCCTTTGCCAGAAAAATATCCTTGTTATTCACTGCAATATTCCTGCAATATAACCTGATGGCAAATCTTGCCGGTATTTTTATCAGTCTGTAAAACAAAACAAATTTTTAGGGGAAGGTATATTTTTTAATTTAACTGGGGATCAATTGGAAAATTTACCATCATTTTGTATTTTCCGCCCAGGTGTTCGATACTTTCTTTCCAGACATTTTCAGCTGGGGTATCAAAAATAATTTTTCGGGTAGATGTTGCCGTTAGCCAGCTCTTTTCTGTCATCTCATTTTCAAGTTGGTCCTTGTCCCACCCGCTGTATCCAATGAAGAATTTTATTTTTGAAAGATCAATGCGGTTTTCCCTGATCAATTGTTTCAACGCTTCAAAGTCGCCACCCCAGTGAACGTCCTCAGATATTTTATAGCTTCCGGGAACGAGGTTTGGGAATTGATGAATATAATGCACCGTATCAGGTTGCACCGGACCGCCGGTGAATACGGGTATATCAAAACCTTCCAGGTCGGTGATAAGTTCTCCAAGTGTTTGGTTAAAAAGCTTATTCAACACAAAGCCAAAGCAACCTTCCTCAGAAAGCCTGCATATATAAACAACCGTACGCATAAAATTGGGATCCTTTAAAAACGGGTCTGCAATCAGTAATACATCCTGGGCTGGTTCAATCATATTTCTAAAGTAAGATTTTATTATAAAATCCTTCGAAAAAAAAATTTCTTTTTGTTCATATTATAGTTAAAACTTTGTGGATACGGCGATTATAGATTTTGTTCGCATTTAGTATGCTATTTTTGCGGATTGACTGAATATGAAACGAGTTTTCCCCATAATTACGATATTAATTTTGCTTTCCCTCCTCGGGTTAATATTTTTCCAGTTCTTATGGTTGAAAAGCGCAAAAGAAATAAAGGAACAGCAACTTGACGATAATATTGCCAGGGCAATTTCTGATGCCGCCGAAAAGTTAGTCCAGGAAAAAACAACTTTTCCGTTTTCGAAAAAGCCCGATGTGCGTTTAGGTGATAAAATGAAAATGGAATTTTTTAAACCTTCCGTGATTCAGCGTTTTTCAAGGGACGACATCCAGGAAATATTACAGGCATCTTTTACAAAAAACCTGCTTAAAGACATTCCCTTCGAATTTGCTGTTACTGAAAATACCTTAACCGGTGACCAGGTTGCAACAGATAATTTCCTCAAATACTACCTCGACAGTCCCAGCAATATAAGGCGTATCATTCAATTGATACCTCCAACCGGGAGCAACCTTGAGAACCTCACCCGGGATGAATTACTGGTTGTTATTGTGCCCCACTCCCGCACGATTATCTTAAAAGAGATTACCTGGTTCATCATGGGTGCCATCCTCTTTACCATAATAATTACGACCGCTTTTTTTCTCACGATACGTACACTGCTGAAGCAAAAAAAATTAAGTGAAATAAAATCAGATTTCATCAACAACATGACCCATGAGTTTAAAACGCCCCTTGCTACTATTTCACTGGCTGTGGACGCCTTAAAAAATGAGAAAGTTAGCGGAGACAAAGAAAAAACAAATTATTTCACCGGTATTATTAAGGAGGAAAATAAAAGAATGAACAAGCAGGTAGAAACCATACTGCAGGCCGCTTTGCTTGATAGGCAGGAAGTGCAGTTGAACCTAAAAAAAGTATCTGCCAACAGCCTGATTAAAAGTGCGCTCAACAACATCGCCTTGCCGATTGAAGACCGGGGAGGAAAAATTGAAATTAACCTAGAAGCGCAGAAAGATATTATCATGGCAGACGAGGTGCACTTTACCAATATCATTAATAACCTCCTTGATAATGCGGTAAAGTATTCAAAAGAAAATCCCCACATAAAATTGCATACCTCCAACCAGGGAAATTCACTCCGCATAAAAATTGAAGACAATGGTATTGGAATGAACAAAGAAACCCTTAGCCGTATTTTCGAAAAATTTTACCGGGCTCATACCGGGAACATTCATAATGTAAAAGGCTTTGGACTCGGCCTCAGTTATGTAAAAACAATGGTTGATGCCCATCATGGACAAATAAAACCGGAAAGTACGCTGGGTAAAGGAAGTTGTTTCATTATAACCATGCCGCTGGCAAAATAGTGAAAAACTAATGGCGAAGGTTATCCACAGCAATTCACACTAATCCACATCTACACCGGCAGTATTCTTCAAATTACACTCTCAAAACCGCCACAGTTCTATCGATGAAATCTGTGGATAAAGATTTTTTTTAATTTTAGTGTTGTAAAGTGGGAAAAAGTGTTATTTTGTGTTAATAAAGTTTCACTAACCCCAAATTTCCCTTCATGGTCTCCTTCATTGGCGAATATGAATCCACAATTGACACAAAAGGTCGCTTTCTGCTTCCTTCCGGCTTTAAAAGGCAGTTACCGGGAGAAGAGAGTTCCAGCTTTGTGATAAACAGGGGTTTCGAAAAATGCCTGACACTGTATCCCATCCAAAGTTGGAAACCAATCTTCAAGGACATAAGTCAGTTGAACGATTTCGATCCTAAAGTTAGAGAATTTCGACGTTTTTTTTTAAACGGCGCTACCCAGGTAGAACTGGACAGCGCAGGGAGATTGCTGCTGCCGAAAAATTTACTTGACCATGCGTCTCTTGAAAAGGACATCGTGCTGGTATCGGCGGTTAGTAAAATTGAGATCTGGGATAAAATAAAATACCAGCAGTTCTTTGAATCTTTCTCACCAGAAAGTTTCAGCAGCCTTGCAAATGAAGTGATGAATCCAAAAATTGACAACCTATCAGCTGGCAGGCAAGGTTGATTAAGTTGATATGTATGGCAAATGCGGATAAAATAGGTGAGATCAACAAATCAACTGAACATTCGGAGACTTATCACACTCCAGTTTTGCTGGTAGAAGTAGTCGAAGGTTTGAGTATACAGCCGGGCGGGATTTATGTTGATTGCACTTTTGGTGGTGGTGGTCATAGCAAAGCAATTCTTGAAAAACTGGACAGTACAGGAAAATTAATCGTGTTTGACCAGGATGCAAGTGCAAAGCAAAATAAACCTCCTGATGAAAGGGTAATTTTTGTGCAACAGAATTTCAGGCATCTGCAACGCTTTTTAAGAGTGAATAAGGTTGTTACAGTTGACGGGATATTGGCCGACCTGGGCGTTTCAAGCCACCAGTTCAATGAGGCAGAGAGGGGGTTTTCAATTCGTTTTGATGCTGCATTGGATATGCGGATGGATAACAGGCAAACGCTGACTGCAGCAGCTATTATCAAACAATTTTCGGAATTGCAACTTCAGAAAATGTTTGAAAAATACGGGGAAGTAACCAACGCAAAAACGCTGGCAAAAACAATTGTTGCCCAAAGAAGCATTGCAGCAATAAAAACGATCAACCAGTTCAGGGAGGCAATTAAAAATATTGTAAAGGGAAATCCAAATAAATATTTAGCGCAGGTGTTCC
Organism: Ferruginibacter sp.; assembly: GCA_014377385.1. Taxonomy (GTDB): domain Bacteria; phylum Bacteroidota; class Bacteroidia; order Chitinophagales; family Chitinophagaceae; genus Ferruginibacter. Next base: position 12,934 of record JACMPR010000061.1, read on the forward strand.
AGGCTTTACGAATAGAAGTAAATGATGAAATGGGAGCACTCAAAGAAATGCTGGAACAATCAGTAACTGTGTTGAAGCCTGGTGGAAGGATTGTCGTGATAAGTTTTCATTCTCTGGAAGACAGGTTAGTGAAAAATTTCTTTAAACAGGGAACATTTGAAGAAGTACCAGCAGACGATGTTTTTGGTATCAGGCCCGAAACACCTTTAAAAATAATTACCAGGAAACCGATTCTACCGGGTAACACAGAGCAAAAGATTAATACAAGATCACGGAGTGCTAAACTGCGGATAGCCGAAAAAAAGTAGCACTTACACAAAATGAGTACAGAAGAAAACGAGGTCATTCAAACAGCTAATACAAAGACTGATTGGAAAAAATATTTCAATTACCAACTGATTGTGAGAAATATTCCCTTTTTTCTATTCTTGGCGGGTATCGCGGTGTTGTACATCTACAATGGCCATTATGCAGATAAATTAATCAGGAAGATCAGCACAAGTGAAAAAAATATCAAAGAACTGGAATATGAATATAAAGAAATAAAAAGTGAAGTGATCTTTAGAAGCAAAGCAAGTGAACTGGTAAAAGCCGTGGAGCCATTGGGTTTGAAAGAATTAAAAACGGCCCCGGTAAATCTTTCAGACAGCCTAAAATAAATTCAAACATTTAAAAAACAACACAGCCCCCGCTAGAATTGGAAATAAAAAAAGACATATTATGGAGAGTGTATTTGTGCTTCTTGAGCATAATACTTCTTGCAGTCATGGTTTTAGGAAGGGCAATATACATTCAAAGGGCGCAGGGAAGCTATTGGAGAGGCATGGGAGACAGCCTTCATTTAAAATATTTGCCAATCAATGCAGAACGTGGAAGTATATACAGTGAAGATGGAAATATGTTGAGTACTTCTGTTCCTATTTTCGATATCTATGTTGATTTTGGTGCCGATGCACTCAGGGAAAAAGATGGTAAGCGTTTTAAAGATAACGTTGATTCGTTGGGGATTTGCCTTGCTAATCTTTTTGGAGATAAAACAGCCGATGCATATCAAAAGGAATTAAAATTTGCCTACAAAAATAATGAGCGCTATTATTTATTAAAAAGGAAGATTTCTTTCGAAAATTACAAGGCACTGCGCAATTTTCCCCTCGTAAGGCAGGGAAGGAACAAGAGTGGATTCATTGTTGATCCGCGCGACAAAAGGATCAATCCATATGTATTGCTTGCCAACAGGACAATTGGTTTATCCAGGATGGATTCTACAAAAAACGTTGGGCTTGAAAGAACCTACGACAGTTTGTTGAAAGGTACAACTGGTCAGCGATTAATGCGCTACACAGCTGGCGCTTACATGCCGGTTGAAGGTGCAGAACTTGATCCGGTTAACGGAAAGGATATTATGACCACCCTCGATACTTATATGCAGGATGTGGCCGAAAATGCGCTGTTGAAAATGATGGTGGGAAATAATTCACTGCATGGTACGGCCATTGTAATGGAAACCGCCACCGGAAAAATTAAAGCGATCGCAAATCTTGGTAAACAACCAGACGGTACTTATACTGAAGATCTTAATTATGGCATCGGCAAGGCAACTGAGCCAGGTTCAATATTCAAATTAGCTACTTTGTTAAGTTTACTGGAAGATAAATACGTTACCATTAATACACCGGTGGATTGTGAAGGCGGGGTAAAATATTTTTCCGGATTAAGAATTAAGGATTCGCATTTAGGCACCGGCGTTATCTCGGTTAAAGAAGCATTTTTGAGGAGCAGCAATGTTGCCTTCGCAAAACTTGCAACCCAATATTACCAGGAGCAACCAACAAAATTCACGGATCACCTGTCTAAGTTCAGGTTAAATAAAATGACCGGAATAGACATTGTCGCTTCCTCGGGAAAGCCCACAATTAAAACAAATAAGAACCGTAGCTGGGGTAAAACGACTATTCCTTTCATGGCGCACGGTTATGAGGAACTTGTAACACCACTGCACATGCTTATGCTATACAATGCTGTTGCCAATAACGGGAAAATGATGAAGCCGTACCTGGTAAATTCAATTAGGGATTACGGGGTGGATATTAAGACGATTGAGCCGGTGATTCTGGTAGAAAAAATATGTAGTGATGAAACCCTGGTGCAGGCAAAGGAATGTTTAAAAGCTGTAGTGGACAGTGTACATGGCACCGGCCACAAGATTTTATTTGATAGTGCTTATTCTATTTCGGGCAAAACAGGCACAGCAGTTACCGCACTTAATAACAAAGGTTATAACAAAGGAAATAAAATTTACCAGGCTTCTTTCATTGGTTTTTTTCCTTCGGATAAACCGAAATACACGATGGCTGTTGTTATCCAGAATAGTAATGAATCTAAACTTATTTACGGTGCCGATGTTTCGGGAAGGGTTTTTAAAGAGATCAGTGATCATATTTATAGCCGCTTCATCAGCACAGCGCCCTTAAACGAAAAGCTTACCCCTGACACTACCCTTTACAGTTACTATGGTGTTAAGAATGACCTGGCATCCATTTTCAATTATTTGAATATCCCTTCCACTGATTCGTCTTCATCAGGCTTTTGGAGAATTGCAAATATAAAAGGCAATTCAGCGGGTTTGAATCTTACGTCACAGGCTTTAACAGTTGCCTATATAACACCTGACGTAAAAGGCATGGGATTAAAGGATGCAGTTTACCTGTTGGAAAATAAGGGATTTA
>JACMPR010000062.1 GCA_014377385.1 Ferruginibacter sp.
AAGCCCCTTGCAGGAAAACCCGCTGAACAGGATATGTTGGTAAATGTTCCCAGGCTTGTTTCAGCTTACTATACGGGCAAACCAGATACTGCTATTTCCAGTCAGCGGGTTGCATTCGGTACGTCCGGTCACCGTGGTTCTTCATTCAATAATTCTTTTAATGAAAACCATATTATTGCCATTACGCAGGCAATTTGTTTTTACCGCAAAGAACAAAAAATTGATGGCCCTTTATATGTAGGCTTTGATACGCATGCCCTGTCTGCACCGGCTTTTGCTACCACTCTGGAAGTACTGGCCGCAAATGATATTGAAGTTATGATTGCTACGGACGACGAATACACGCCAACACCGGCGATTTCTCATGCCATCTTACAATACAACAAAGAACGAAATACCGGTTTGGCAGATGGCATTGTTATTACACCCTCGCATAATCCTCCCGATAATGGCGGTTTTAAATACAATCCACCCAATGGAGGACCAGCATCGGGCACCGTTACAAATTGGATAGAAGGCAAAGCAAACGAATTGCTTCAAAATAATTGTCAATCAGTAAAAAGAATTTCTTTTAAAAAAGCATTGGCTGCTGCTACAACACATCGCCATGACTTTCTGAATAATTACATCAATGATCTGGAAAATATTATTGACATGGATCTGATTCGGGATTCGAAAATTAATATCGGTGCTGATCCTTTAGGCGGTGCCGGTGTTCATTATTGGCAACCTATTGCAGATCGATACAAACTCAATCTGACAGTTGTAAATAAATTGGTAGATCCAACTTTTAGTTTTATGACGGTAGACTGGGATGGCCAAATACGCATGGATCCATCATCTGCATACGCTATGCAACGACTCATTGCAACTAAAGACAATTATGATATTTCTTTTGCCTGCGATACAGATCATGACCGGCATGGGATTGTCACTAAAAGTGCCGGGCTGATGAACCCAAATCATTACTTATCCGTTGCGGTTTTTTATCTGCTGCAGCATCGCCCGGATTGGAATAAAAAAGCAGCCGTTGGTAAAACAGTTGTTACCACACAGCTCATTGAACGCATTGCAAAAAAACAGGGAAGAAAGATTTATGATGTACCTGTTGGTTTCAAATGGTTTGTAGATGGATTGTTGGATTCGTCACTTTGCTTTGGCGGGGAAGAAAGTGCAGGTGCATCATTTTTAAGATTGGATGGAAGCGTTTGGACAACGGATAAAGATGGATTTATCCCGGCGTTGCTTGCGGCCGAGATCACTGCAAAAATGGGTAAAGATCCTGGCATACTCTATCGTGAACTTACAAAAGAACTCGGCGAACCATTTTATGATCGCATCGAAGCAAAAGCAACTCCCGAACAAAAAGAAAAGCTGAGTAAACTTTCACCCGACATGATAAAACAAAAAGATTTTGCCGGCGAAAAGATTATTGATTTACTCACAAAAGCTCCGGGAAATGAAGCGGCAATTGGCGGATTAAAAGTGACCACAGAAAATGGATGGTTTGCAGCAAGGCCATCCGGCACAGAAGACATTTATAAAATTTATGCCGAAAGTTTTTTGAGTAAAGATCATCTTGAAAAAATTATTGATGAAGCTCAAGCCCTGGTAGATGGTGCTTTTTAATGAAGCAACGATTTATGGAATAAACTGTTACAATTATCGGGTTAGCACAAATAGTTGCCTTGCATGATGGTTAAAATTTCATTAAGATATTTATTTTTAGGCAATAATCTTTGCCAATAGCATTAGGTCAATGATAAATAAGTTTGAAAATTGTACAGGAAGGACGGCAATTAAAAAACCTGAAACCCTTTACTATAAATTGTTTCAGATTTTATGGTTTTATCGCGTTGTTGTTTTTGTTAGCGTTAATTCTTATTTGCTTTTTTTCTCCGAATATCTTAATCCATTCAGGCATAACAAAAAATGCCGCTCAATAGGCTACAATGGATGGCCATCGAAGTTCCAATAAACCTGGCAATCTCTTTTTCATGGCACGAAACATGCAAGGGCCAAAGGATCGTTATCCCGTTCAGCAAACAGCATTGGCACACTCTTGTATTCATCAGGTAAACGGTATATATCCCGCAGGCTTGTTTTTAATTTACGGTGCCGGTAACGGAAAATGTACTCTTTTTTATTACTCTTTTAGAGAGGTTAATTTTATTTTTTGTAAAAGTGTATCCCTGCTGGGAGCGGTCGGTGCCTCTTTTTCTTTTTTAAAAATTTGAACTTTGAAGGGGTTTACATTCTTGTAAGCCGAAATTGCATTTTCCATCTGCGTCTCTTACTGTGTATTATTTTTTCTTTACGTTTAACAACCTGTTTACAATTTTCCTCAGAATCTCTTCATGAGCCGATTCCACATTTGCTTTATTATTCAACTAAAAAATATGACTTATGACTTTTAAAACATTTTTAACCGCGGCCGTGATAGGTGCAGCGGTTTACGGCGCCGGCCAGGTATACGGCAAGTATAAGAATGAAAATTTATCGGCAAACATGCCAGCCGCTTCGTCTCTTTTTAAACAAACTAATTACACAGAAAATTCAACATCCTCTCCTGCTGTTGATTTTGAGAAGGCAGCTGCAAAAGCTTCGCCGGCAGTGGTTCATATTAAAGTGATGCAACGTGGAAGAAGCGCCAGTTCCAATCCGTTTGCCCAAAACAATCAACAGGGAAACGATGACGGCAATGGTCCTGACGGCATGTCGTACCAAAATGAAGGAGCTAGCGAAAGGCAGGTTGCTTCTGGATCCGGCGTAGTAATTAGTGCCGATGGTTATATCGTTACGAATAACCATGTGGTGAATAAAGCTGAAGACTTGTTAGTAACCCTGAATAATAAAAAAGACTATAAAGCCAGGGTAATCGGTACCGATCCCAGCAGTGATCTCGCCGTTATTAAAATTGAGGCAAATAATTTACCTTCCCTGAGTTTTGCCAATTCAGATGATGTGCATGTTGGCCAATGGGTGCTGGCCATCGGTTATCCATTAAACCTGGAAACAACCGTAACTTCCGGTATAGTAAGTGCAAAAGCAAGAAGTATCGGCATCAATAGCCATAATAGCAATTCACCAATCGAATCGTTCATTCAAACGGATGCTGCAGTAAACCCCGGTAACAGTGGCGGCGCATTGGTAAACACAGATGGTGACCTTATTGGTATCAACAGCGCCATTGCTTCGCCGACCGGTTCTTATGCTGGTTATTCGTACGCCATTCCATCTAATATGGTTGGCAGGGTTGCCGGCGATATTATTAAATATGGTAGTGCAAAACGGGCTTATCTTGGTATAATGTTTGGCAACGACCAAATGAGCGAAGCTGATCGCCAAAAAAATAATATCCCTGAAGGAACCGGTGTTTATGTTATGGACGTTACAAGCCGCAGTGCGGCAGAAGAAGCAGGTGTGCAAAAAGGTGATTTTATCATCAAAATAAACGGCAATACCATAAACACGGGAACGGAAATGGTAGAAAAAATTTCCGCTTTGCGCCCGGGCAACAAGGTGGAAATAACTTTTACGCACAATGGATCAGCCACCACAGCTACGGGCACACTAAAAGGTGAATCGGCCAGCAACAGGCAGCCAGCCCAACCAACTGAAAATAATCAGCCAGATGAAGGCGATGGTAATCAGTAACCTACAATAGTTCAATAAAAAGCTGCCTTTTAAGGCAGTTTTTTATTGAATACAATGCTGAATTGAATTGAATTCTACATCATTTGATGTAAAATATTTTCACGCAAAGAAATTAAAAGGAAAGCAGCATAATTCAATACCTTAATTTTAATTTCCCAACGGTCAATCATTATAATGAAAATTTTAATTATAGAAGATGAAAAGGCATTGCAGGAATCCATTGTAAAATATCTGGAGCACCAGGGTTTTGTGTGCGAAGCGGTAAACGATTTTTTGAAGGGTAAAGCCAAGGTTGCAGAATTTGTTTACGACTGCATTGTGGTGGATATCGGTTTACCTTATGGCAGTGGGCTCAACATCGTGAAAGAGTTGAAATACATGGAGTCGAAAGCGGGCATCATCATCATTTCGGCCAAAAATGCATTGGAAGACAAACTGAACGGGCTTGATTTGGGTGCCGATGATTATCTTGCCAAACCGTTTTATTTATCAGAACTTACCGCAAGGATAAACGCCATATTACGGCGAAGGAAATTTGAAGGCAG
>JACMPR010000063.1 GCA_014377385.1 Ferruginibacter sp.
TCTCAACATCGTTGTGTCACTCACTTGTACGTTTAGCGCTTTACTCAACCACGTAATTATGCTGCCATACTTCATCCAAATAATTAAACTTTAAATTATGAGCAATCTGACTTCACCTTTCGCGGGCGGCGCCGGCCGTATCTCCGTAATAGGTGCCGGTACTATGGGAAATGGAATTGCCCACGTATTTGCGCAGGCTGGTTTTGCTGTTCAACTGATCGACTCAAATCCCTCGCAGCTGCAGAGAGCGTTGGATACCATTAACAAAAATCTTGATCGCCAGGTTGGAAAAGGAAGTATAACTGAAGATCAGAAAAAAAATACGTTAAGCAATATTTCAATTGTTGCTGATATCGCTACCGGCGTTAAAAATGCCAACCTTATTGTAGAAGCAGCTACAGAAAATGTTGCTTTAAAATTAGAAATATTCAGGCAGCTTGATTTGCATGCACCTGCAGGTTGTATCCTCGCTACCAATACTTCCTCAATTTCCATCACAAAAATTGCTGCAATAACAAAACGCCCGGAGCTGGTCATTGGAATGCATTTTATGAACCCGGTACCAGTGATGAAGTTGGTAGAAATTATAAATGGTTATGCTACCAAAAAGGAAGTAACCGATACCATCATTGATTTGAGCAGGCAACTGGGCAAAATACCTTGTGCTGTAAATGATTACCCCGGCTTTATCGCCAATCGCATCCTCATGCCCATGATCAATGAAGCCATTTATAGCTTATTTGAAGGCGTGGCCGGAGTGGAAGAAATTGACACGGTGATGAAACTCGGCATGGCCCATCCAATGGGCCCATTGCAGCTCGCAGATTTTATTGGACTTGATACCTGCCTCAGCATATTAAAAGTTTTGCAGGATGGATTTGGTAATCCAAAATATGCTCCCTGCCCCTTACTGGTGAATATGGTGATGGCGGAAAAACTTGGCGTAAAAACGGGAGAAGGATTTTATACTTATACCGCCGGCAGCAAAGAGCTGGTTGTAAGCAAAAGTTTTAGGTAGGAGCTGTTGGGCTGCTAAAACAATCTTTATTTACTTTTTTGTTTTTTCTGCACCAGTTTGTAAGAATCATCGATCATTCCCAGTAATGTTTTTTTTGAAATGCTGCCATCAACGATGATTGTATTCCAATGCCTCTTATTCATGTGATATCCCGGCAATATAGCATCCGGATATGTCTCCCGCATTTCAATTGCTTTGCCAGGCTCACACTTTGCATTGAACTGCAAAGGTTCTGACGACAAAGAGACCAGTAAAAAAATCTTTTTGTTTGTTTTGAACACCAGCGTATCGTCTCCGAAAGGAAAACCTTCCTCAACATTTTCATACAGGAGTGCATGATCCCGAAGTGTTTCTATATTCATTCCAGGTAATTTATTTCAGGCAAAATACGGAATTGATTTACATAATCCATGCGGGGCAACATTTAGTTAACCATCTTTAAGCGGAGATTATGTGTGATGTATTATCCGCAGGGCTCCAATTTTGAATAATATTACCCACACCGTCAACGCTGCATTTATTAACCGAATGGCATCGATAACAAATATCTACTGCCACACATGCGAAAAGCGCATCCTTTTAAAGATGCGCTTTTTGCTTTATAAATTCCTGGCCAGCTTTAATTTCCTGGCATCTTTATTAACCCTCTCTCTTCCTAAAACTTGATCACTTTTGTCGTCTTCACCTCCCTGCCTTGTCTTACTTCAATCAGGTAAGCACCGGCTTTTAACTCAGCCCCGAGCGCAATTCGCTGGTAAGGCATTAAAGTAAAGGTTTTGAATAATCGTCCCTGTCCATCAAGTACTCTCACATTTATCTCTTCTTTTCCTGAAGTCAATACCTCCAGTTTAAAGTCATTCACTGTTGGATTAGGGAAGATCTTAACCTCCATACTTTTCGATGTTACCGTTGTTACTGATCCTTTACCTGCGAAGCCCGGAGGAGGACAAGCCGGCAATTGAACCGGCGTTGAACGCAGGGTACTTGCAGCGCAATTATTAACCGCTTGTGCTGTTACAGTTCCATTCACGGATCCGTCTGTGTATGATACCGTGATACTGGTTGTTCCCTGGCCGGTTTGGATTGTAGCACCTGCAGATGATGGTACTGTCCATTGAATCGACGCTGCATTCACTGGCAGGCTCGATAAAGAATAGGTGAAAACTCGTCCACCTGGTGCTCCGCAGAAGGCTGTCTGTATAACATCTATCACACTTGGTGTTGCAGGGTTCAACCTACTGATTGAAAGGTTTCTTGCTGCGCTGGTTCCGCAACCATTCGTTGCCGTTACACTTATCGTTCCTGAGGTGAAGCCAGCAGGATAAGTAAACGAAATCGAGTTAGTACTTTGGCCCGTTAAGTCAATAGCGCCAGGTACTGGTGTCCAGGTGTAACTTACCCCTGGTACCTGTGTTACAGAATAGGTAGCCGCTGTTCCACCCGGCGCAGTAAATGCACAGGCATTGGTGGGGCCTGCTATCGGTCCTGGTGTGGATGCTGCGGTACGCGTTACCGTTATACTTCTTATGCCGCTCGCACCGCAAGTATTTAACGCCTGTACCGTAATGGCACTTGTCGTAAACCCTGCTGCAAACAGTACGGTAACCGAAGTATCATTCGCTCCGCTGTAAAGATGCGTTATCGTAGCAGTACCTGCCTGAGCGGTCCAGTTATAAGAAGCGGCTCCAGGTGCCCGGGTAATTGTGTAGGTTCCCTGTGTTGGGCCACCTAACAACGGACAAGCATTTGTTGGACCACTGATAGGATTTGGTGTCGTTGGCATCTGGGCTAAAAGGTAGAATATGGTTTGCGCAGTTACGCCGCAACCTGAAGAAGCAGTTACCCTTAACTGTTTGTTTGCCTGCAGGGATAGTCCGCTCGCGAAAATTAATGTAAGATTAGCCGTTCCCTGGCCAGACACAATGGTAACATTTGTTGGAGGCACGATCCAGTTGTAACTGGTGGCTCCCGGTGCGGATGCGGTGTAGGTAAGTGGCGTGCCGGTACCAAGGTAAGGACACACATTCACAATTCCCGTTACGGTCGTTGTTACCGGAATTGGATTTACGGTTACTGTAGCAGTTCCTGTTAAATCTGCAGCCTGTGCTGTGCAATTTGCATCCGTTAACGATGAAATAGTATACATCGTTGTCGCTGCCACTGCCGGAACAACCACACTAATCGGACTGGTAGATCCACTGAATACCTGCCCGTTACTTAATGTACCATTCCATGGGCCGGTACCGGTTAGGGATATACTAAGTGTTGTTGCGGTTACTGATCCTGCACAGTAAGTAGCGCCACCGCTAATTACAGCAGTAGGCCGTGGATTTACTACTACCGCAGTGGTAGCCACAGGTGAAGAACTACATCCTGTATTTGAGTTGGTTACTACCACGCTATAAATCCCGGCATTGGCTGCGGTAACGTTGGTAATGGCAGGATTTTGATCTGTACTTGAGAAACTGGCAGGTCCTGACCAGGTGTAAGAGAATGCCGGCGTTGCAGGAGAAAATCTCCATGCTTCCGGACTTGCGGGAGCTACATTCCAGGCAGCAAAATTACGTCCAGTTGGCGTGGTAGCCTCCGTACCCGTGCTATTTTCTATGCCAAGGGTTTTAGTGTTGTTGGATGAAGATTGACCGGAATTATCCGCAACATGTACTTCAATAATATTAGTTGTTTCGTATAAAAGAATGTAAAAGTCGGTGTTCCCTCCGCCAGCACCGGAAACATAAAACGGAACATTGCTATAA
>JACMPR010000064.1 GCA_014377385.1 Ferruginibacter sp.
AATTTATACTTCACAATACCGATAAAATCATCTTGTGCAAACCCGCTGCTGTAAAACAATGAAAAAAATATATAGATAAGAAGTTGTTTCATTTTCAGGTTCATTATTTATAGCTACCACACGGCAAGAGCGTTAATTAATCAATTTAATTGTAGCGCCGGTAAAATTAGCATTTTAGTAATACAGAAACACATAAAAGGTAAAACGGTGCTGTTGTGGTAAAAAATCCAGGTTAGTTTCTCTTCGTTAGTTACCGGCTCTTAAGAACGCAGTTGTTAACATCAAATTTGCTGAGGGCTTCTTTAATTTCTTAATTGAACCGGGTTTATCACGCGTCAATTTCTTTGTTAACTATTTCTAATATTGTAGCTTCCAAAGCGATGGTTTTTTCTTGCATCTCCGTTCCTCTTTCAATGATATCTGCAACGTAGATTTTGTTATCGTAGCCAGCTGCATTTATGCGAACATTCATGAAAGCACCCATCACCGCAGAACGGGCACAAAGAGCTCCAACGCCCGCATCCGAAACGGAATTGGGATTGCCCATTTCTGCCATTGCTTTGATGACTTCCATGCTGTTGTAAGCGGTTTGCATCACCTTGAACGGGATTTCAATGGCATGCCTTGTAGCATCCTGTATCGCATTCTTCCGCAAAAATTTTTCCTCATCACTGGTTTTTGGCAAAGAAAATGCGTTGAGGATTTGGTTGAAGGCACGGGTATCTGCATCTACTAAACGCAGCAGCTCACTTTTATACAACTCTCCTTTTTCAGCGTGATCACTAAATTCTTCCCAGCGTTCATCCCAGCCTGGTTTGTGTGCAGAGAGATTGGCAACCATAGTGGCAAGGGAAATGCCCAATGATCCAATGTAGGCGGCAATAGAACCTCCACCCGGGGCAGGGCTTTCACTGGCTGTTTCATCAGCGAAATCAGCAAGACTCATCTTTATAAGTTTACTGTCTGCTTTATCAGACAGCATATATTCTATAATTCTTTCGCTTGGTTTGAAAGGTGACAGTTCATCCAACCCCATGGATTTAATAGCGATCTTAATCAGCTCTTTTTCACTAACCCCTGTTGAACGATGTTGCTTTCTCAAAAAATACTTACCGGCATCGGTCATGGATTTTAAGGGAATAAGGCCCACAAGTTCACTTCCTGTTACGCGTATGCCACGTTCACCTGCTTTTTTACAAACTTCATCAAATGCAACGTGCACAGGAGTTATATTGATATTGGTAAGATTAATGGATATCTGTGCTACGCTGTATTCTTCAATGTACCATCCAATAGCCTTTACGGATTTTAAACTACCGGGAATATTTACAGGCTTGCCTTCGGCATCTAAAACGTTCTTGCCATTTTCTTTCTTTACCCTCCCGGCTTCCCTGACGTCGAAAGCGATTGCATTTGCCCGACGTGTAGAAGTGGTATTCAGGTTCACATTGTATGCCACAAGGAAATCACGTGCACCAATTACGGTGGCACCACGTTTTACATCGAAAACCGCCGGCCCAAAATCAGGTTTCCAGGCTTGCTCTAATATTTTTTTCGGAAATCCTTCATACTCACCTGCACGGATAACAGACAAATTACTGCGTTCCTTATTCGGTTGTGCAGCCTCATATAAATAAACAGCAAGCTGAAGTTCTTCTCCCACTCTTTTAGCAAGTTTCAGAGCGTACCCTGCTGTTTCTTCCATGCTAATATTTGCAATGGGAATAAGTGGACAAACATCTGTAGCGCCCATGCGGGGATGTGCCCCCTTGTGTTTGCTCATGTCAATCAATTCCCCTGCCTTTTTAATAGCGAGGAAGGCAGCTTCTAAAACCGGTCCGGGTTCACCCACCATCGTAACAACAGTGCGGTTAGTCGCCTTTCCCGGATCAACATTCAGTAACCGAACACCGTCAACAGATTGTATTTCAGCCGTTATCTGGTTGATTATGTTAATGTCTACCCCTTCAGAGAAATTAGGAACGCATTCGATGAGTTGCTTCATTGGCCAGGAATTATGAATTTAGAATGATAAGTGATTGGTAATAATGCTGACAAAAATAAGTATTAAAAGCGATGGACCTTTTTCATGAAATCGGGTTCGGCCGGCATTTCCGAACCTTTGCAGGCACAGGTGTATTCATATCCTTCATCGGCTGTTGCATTTGTAATGACCGTACCTAAAACGCCATGGTTGAATTTCCTGAGAGCCTTGCTGTTAGTGCCAACCTGTTGAAGTTCATATTCGCAATCACTTTTCCAGGTTATCCTGAAATTAACCCAGACGCCGGAGACGGTATTGTATTCAAACTGGTATTTTCTTTTACGATGAAGGCGGATCAGATTGTTTGCAGAATCGGTATAGAGAAATTTGCCGGTATGGTATTTTTTGCAACCGCTGTCCTGCTTAGCCTGGCCATATGCTTCATTACTTCCAAACAATATCAGCATCGTTAGTGCAATTACCGGCAATAGAGAAAAATATTTCATTGTTTGTTTTTTAAGATAATGATTTTACGTTCATTGATAAATTTATCTGACGCATAGAGTTTTCAAAAAAACTGCCTGCAACTATCGCTTAAAATTGTAAAAAAATTTAACTGATAAATGAGCCATTCAACATTACCTGCGAAACAAGGTTACTTCCAAACGAGTAAGGTAAAAACGCCAATGAAGGGATCGGCCTTGTAAAAACCAGGTTGGCCTTTTTCCCAACAGTAATGCTGCCAAGGCTGTCCTGCAATTCCATCGCATAGGCACCATTAAGGGTAGCTGCATTGATGGCTTCCTCGGGAAGCATTTTCATTTGTATACAGCTTAATGCAACTACAAAATTCATATTTCCACTAGGTGATGACCCCGGGTTGTAATCCGTTGCCAGTGCGATAGCAGCCCCGGCATCAATTAGCTGTCTCGCTGGCTGGTAAGGCATACGAAGAAAGAATGCAGCTGTTGGCAACAATGTTCCGATGCAGCCTGATGCCGCAAGGATTCTGATATCTTCAGCTGTCATTGTTTCCAGGTGATCTGCCGAAACTGCCCGTAATTTAATGGCAGTTTCAATTCCTCCAATACTGTTTAATTGATTGATATGCAGTTTCGGCTTTAGGCCATATGCTGCACCGGCGTTGCATATAAGCTCCATTTCAGCAGGTGAAAAAAATCCTGTTTCACAAAAAACGTCGATATAATCGGCCAGCTTTTCTGCCGCAATCACAGGAAGCATTTCGTTAATAATAGTGTTAATGTAACCCGCGTGATTTTCTTTATATTCACTGGGATAAGTATGAGCAGCTAAGAACGTAGCTTTAACAGAAAGCGGTGACTTTTCCTTGATTTTTTTTATCACCCGCAACATTTTCAATTCGCCTTCTACTGTTAATCCATAGCCGCTTTTAATCTCTACAGCACCCGTTCCCTGTTTGCCAATTTCTTCCAGCCTTTTCCATGCAGTAACAAAAAGTTCCTCCTCGCTGGTTTCGTTCAATATGCGGGCGGAATGCAGGATGCCGCCGCCTTTGGCCGCTATCTCTGCATAAGTCACTCCTTTCAGCTTATCTATAAATTCTTCTTCCCTGCTTTTGGCAAAAACAAGGTGGGTATGGCTGTCGCACCAGGCAGGAAGCACAAGCTGACCTGATGCATCAATGATGACTTTGGGCAATTGTGGAACTTTTATTTCCAATTCGTACATGTTGCCAAACTCTGAAATGATCCCATCTTCTATCAGCAGGAAGGCGTTTTCTATGCCGGGCAATTTTGCCAGGGAAGTTCCCCTTAGTAGCACATGGTTTTGACGCACGTTTACAAGTTGCCTGATATTAATAATGAGTTGTACCATAAATAAT
>JACMPR010000065.1 GCA_014377385.1 Ferruginibacter sp.
ATTTGTTCCTCTTTCTGCTACTTCCTCTAAATCGCAGATTGAAAAATTATCAAATATATATTTCGTGTTTTGTTGTACGCAGTTTCCTACACCGGATTTAAATTTGAAAAACATTTCAATTTGATACAAGGTGCCAGCGGGCAAATTGGGGCCTACATAAAAATTTACAACTACCCTGCTGGAATTTGTTGGGCCGTTGGGTGGTAGAATGTAATCAACAGCGGCCTGGTAAGCAGTTGGGCCAACATAATAAACGACATCCATCGAGGTGGTGCATAAGAAATCTTTCCAGGTGCTACACTTTAGGTTGGCATCCATGACATACATGTCAAATGTCATTTTTACCTTGGCACCGCCGTTACTTGTTAATACAGGCGTCTTGAGGTTGCAGGGATTATTGCCACCTACTCCAGGGGTAACAATGCCTGTATCGACGCTGCAATTGTTTCGGGGATTGCTGTACATCTGTACACTCGCACCCTGCGAGTAGGTCCAACCGTTAGTTGTGCCGGAAAAGGTTTCAGAAAAACACGGTAGTCCCTGTGCCATAAGATTGAGGGAAGAGCAAAATAATGCCAAAGCAAGTGTGATAGTTACTTTCATAGTTAACTGGATTTGATTAAAAAATAAAGTGATAGTAAGGAGCTCAGCGAAGTGTAAGAAGAACGCAGCATGTGTGTGCTGGCAGGGTGACGTAAAACTAATATCTATTTTTTAGATTTCATAGTAAATTTCGAAAAAGATTTTTAATTAGGATTAGGTCCTTTGTAACTTTCTCATCCTGAACAAAGGGAACATATTAATAAATTAAAATACTATCGTGTTTCATGCTTCTGAGGTTGTCAATTTTTACGCCTGGCCCACAATCCCCCTTCGAAAGGAGAGGGACGATGGAGCTTTTATATCTACAGAGTCTTAAAAGGGGTGGAGACATCAGTTGTCAATTATTACTGAATATTTGCGCCATTCTTCGGAAAACCTTTACTTCCATTGAAATATCTTGTATGATTATTTCTGAACCATCACATCGGCGCAAATCTGCTGGAAACCAATATCTCTTCAAATTGCTGTAGCAACAATCAATATATTACAGCCAGAACTGCCCGGGTTGTCAACTGCCGGGATATTATTTCGTATCATTGGGGACACAGCCCTGGTTGATATTCAACCAATACTTTAAACGGATTTGTTACTATGCGAGATGAGATACTAAAAACGGAATTGCTTGATCAACTGACCATCTTAAAAGAAGCTTACATAAAGCTGCTTAACGATAAAGACGTATTATTAAACTGGGGTAAACCACAATTAGAAGCCTTGTATTCCACTAAGATAGGGATTTGGCTGGTCAGTCGTTTGCAGTCGCAATTACGCATCAAGGCGCTCCGGTTTAAAATTGAAAAAATAAACAGTGCCTTAAATACCCGGCAACCCGTTGATCTGCTGCAAATAGAACTGGAAGTGGCAGTTATGCTTGCGGAGGCGGAATCACGAATAATGATTGAATCTGCAAAAATCGAATCTGCAAAACAATTGCTTACACATCTTAGCACACCGGAGCGAAGCGTTGAACTACGCAAATTATACCGGGAGCTCGCAAAACAGCTACACCCCGACGTGAACCAGCAGCTTACGCCAGGGCAAATACAACTCTGGCACCAGGTAAAAGAAGCGCATGAACATGGCGATTTGGAAAAACTAAAAGCCCTGCGTATTGTGTATGAAAAAGAATTAGCCGAGGCGGATGCTGCAGAAAAAGATTTAACAGAGGAACAGCTAGCACTTCAACTGGCAGTGTTGAAAGAAGGAATAAAAATAATGCAGGAAGAGATCGTTGGCATACGATCAGTTTTTCCATTTACCATTGAAGCAAATATAAAAGACGAGGATTGGGTGGAAAGTGAAACAGCCAAACTTAAGGAAGAGCTTCAAAGGCTCCGGGCTTACGAAGAAGAATTAACCCTGCAGTATCAACAAATGATCTCCCTGTTATGAGTGATGAGGAACATAGCCTTATAAAAGTAAGCAGTGGCCTGTTATCAGCCCTAAGCAGCGGACAACTAAATATTGATGTTTTTAAAAAAGAGATCCTGGTGCTAGAATGTATGGTTGCCGGTACCTCTTTCAGAAACCTGGATATAGTAGAACCGGAACTAACGGCTACGGTAAAACTCGAAGTAAGGCGGGAAGCGGGCAATGAATTTGACGCATTTGCCGTTGCGCTTCAGTATAGTGATACCAAAGTAGGCTACATACCAAAAGTTAAAAATGAAGTGATTGCCCGGTTGATGGATGCGGGCAAATCTTTTTACGCAACCATTGCCGCCAAGGAGTGGGAAGGGAACTTTCTGAGGCTGGACGTAAAGATTTATATGAAAGATTAAGTGAAAAAAAATTGATTAATTATCCTAAACCAACAACAACTATGGATAATCCAAATGAAGAAGCGCACAAGGGGGATATCCTGTTGCTCCACGATGAAACCCCCAACCCGAAAAAGCCATCCCATTATATTGTTTACCTGGAAATATATCCCCGGGACCCTGAACTTTTTATTGGCGCCATGCTCACGCATTCCGATATAAATGGCAATATTCCATTACAGGACGACCATTTTGTTAAAGCAGACCCCAACGGCAACGCGTATCCGGTAAGTTTTGATAAAAGCCTCGTATTAAATCACCCTTTGTTTAAGAAAGGGGATTGTGTGCCCTTTACCATCGTTGGAAGGTTATCTCAAAAAGGTATCTCGTTTATTGAAGCACAAATTGCGCCTTATGTGGTGCAGTTTCGGGGGAAAGATGTGGATTGAAGGAACGGGTTATCTGGACGCAGTGACCGGACATTTTATCCTAAGCCTGTGACGTGGATCAAAAGTAAAATGCTGTCTTGACACGAGGATAACTTGCGAGTAAAATCAATTAGTTTAAAAATTGTAAGATAATGATACCGGTTACAAATCCGGCACTACCTTTTGTGCAAACCAATCCGCTCACATGTACGTAAAGGTATCTTTCCTTTGTGAAAAAGATATTTATCATTTCAACAGTTTTTACAGGACTCTTAATTTCCTCCATTGTTATGGCACAAAAAGATCTGCCTGGTTATCGTAAAACAGGCCCTGTTTACATCGTAAACAATGCTGCCGGAACACAGTCGGTGCTGTCTGTAGCTGAATACAAAAGCGCGACTGATAGCAGCTGGCATTATTTTCTCCGGCTCCATACTGTAAAAGATAACCGTGAACTAAACAGGAAAAAAATAGCCGTTACCCATGGCAGGCAACTGGAACCTGCACAGCTGATTGGCAGGCTCGGGAATATTTTTTATGTAGTAACGGATAGCCTTGTAGGTTATGATGTACATACGCTTGAACCGGTGGTTACAGAAGCAACGGTCATTGCTGCCAATCCTTTTATGAAGGATAACATCAGCAGGCAGCACAACAATTATTTACTGGATGAGGCTGCCGGCGTTCTGTATGTAAGGGCGGAAAATGATGACCGTTATAAATTATACCCGGGTGCAGCAATATTATACCCGGATAATGGCAACAACGAGCCGGCCCCGGAAGAGTATAGTTATGAGATAAATGCAAATTACAGATTGTATGACCGTTATACGATAAAGGATGCCCTGACTTGTGTAGATACTGCCGATAACAACCTGTACATCCTTGGTAGTGAAAAGGAAACCGGGCATTTATTAAGCTATTTTGGTACGGCCATTTTTCCTGAGAGGGAAGAAATTCGCCAGCTAACCATCGTACCCTACCATGCTGATGGAGAGAAACCAGATTATAACACAAACCCACCGAAAACAAAGGAAGATTCTTATTTAAAGGGCGGTTTTTTACAAAACAAGTTTTGCACTACTGCCTGGAAAAGTAAACAGGGAGAAAGCGTCATTTTATTTCAAACCAATGCGAAAAAGCAAATTCTTTGTGTGGCGCTTATTGATAAAAACGGAATCGAAAATTGGCGGGCGGAGATTGGCAGGGCTGCTAATACTTTTATTGATTACCTGGTAGGTGAAGGGAACCTGTTGTTGTGGTTTAATTACCCTGATATAAAAAATAATCATTTTGAAACGGGGGTGGTGAATGTTGATTTGGTGAATGGGCGTATCAATAGTTATGAATAGTGAATAAAATTTTGAAGACCCGAATTCAGGTGCAGGTAATATTATCTTTCAATTTTATCGAATGCTAAATTGCAGCAATATCCCAAAGTTTTTTCCCCTATAATCCATTCTACAAAGAATATCGTGATTAAAACATTAAGTTAAAAATGACAACTTTTTTTTAACAACCCGGCATTAATCTTTTTAATCAACAGCCCGTCTATGAGAAAGTAGAAATGATTCATAATGGTTTTGTTTTAAAATGGTTTGATTTTATGTCCCCGGGTTTTTACCAGGGGATGTTTTTTTGTTCGATAATCTTACTGAGTGGTAATTGGTTTCTTTATATTAAGGCAATCCTAAAGCTAAAATACCAATACTCAACTCCCAAGCATGCACGCTTTATCTTCTCTTTTTTGCTGCCCTTGATGATCATGCATTAATATTCCATCAACAATGTAGCTCATGATGACGGCACGGTGGTAGCGTTAAACGTAAAAATCGGGTCTTTCCAATTCTTTAGAAAATAAAACTTGTTCTGTTTTGTGAAAGCGGGTTCGAATTTTAACTGCTGAGTTTACTTTGCACAATTGCTGAATAATGCTGTCCCTGCCATTGGGTTAAATATCTCCGTCTTACCAACGCCAACGGGGCGAAGATTGGCGGGGTCTTTTTTGTTTCTTTTTGGACAAGTATAATGAAAGATTGAATGATAGCTTTGCGAGTCAAAAAGTTATTTTGAATTGGTATTAACTTTTCCTGTTTGATTGCTACGTTTCCATTTAACCGTAAAAGCTTTAGCATTGCTTTATAAAACGGTAAAGTTCGTTTTATAAACTTTCACTTTGCCTATCAAGAATCTTTTAATTACTTTTTTTATTCGATAAAAAACTTTCGACCCCAGTAACTTGTTGCTTACCTCCTGTATGTCATTTCCAAAAATATCAGATGCGTCATAATTACCATTTATCAATGCTGTCATTGAAAATCCTAATAACCGATACATTCCGCCCGGATGAAAACCGACACGGACAGCCTCATGGCTTTTGTTTACATCGGGCGTAACTATTCATTTCTGATTAATCTAACCGAATACTGATTCTTGCGTGGACTACCTAAAAAATGCTGCAGGCCTGGTAATCAGTAAAAAATCATTTTTTACTGATACTGTCTTTGTGTACCATTATTTATGTTCTTCAACTTGAAGCGCCCCCTCACCAAATGAACTTTAATTAATAACTAAATAGTTCGTTAGGACACGAACCACGGCAAGTTATTTATGCATCCTACAATATTTTAAACACTACATCATCAAATTGAAGAAGCCCTTCGTTACCGTCTTTATAGGGTTCAATAAATGTAAAATAAAACTTGCCAGCCTTTAGTTTAACGGCATCATAAGCAGTCTTCTTTACAAGTTTATCATTAAGATAATATGACAATTTTGAACCTTGCCTGATAATTTTTACTTTGCTGGCAATATCTTTCACATTGAAATACTCGCTGTATCTGGGCATACCAGGATACTCAACACTCAAACTTGTTTTTAATTTATCTTTTGCCATAGCCGTGTACACTATTATCTGAGCCATTTCAGACAGATCCGTAAGGCTCTCAATAATTATTCCCTGGGCAAAAGGCTGACTTGAGGGTAAATTTTTCATGGTTACTTCCAGCATCCAGTCCTGCCCTTCAGTGAATTCTATACCTACGGGAAATGCAAGGTTACTCCAATAAAATCCATTGCGTTTAGATTTCACCTCATAGCCACCGTCTTTAATTACAGATTCTATTCCCGGCATTTGCGGCCACACATTGCCACCTGTCCCATCAAAATGTTCTTCCATCAATTTTATTTGCTGTGGTACTGCTTCCATACCAGCAGCATCGGAAAAAATTTCAGAACCCGATCTATTGATATAGATTTTTTTTTCTCCTTTTGAAACGACTGCCCGATCCTTGTACCAAACCAGGCCACCGGCCTGTTCATACACTGCGTCATATTTAGGGGTTATAATTACCCTTCCCAAACTATTAACCATACCCCATTTACCGTCTTTTAGAATCCACGCTGTATTATCCGACAAAGCGCTTATACTTTCATACTCAATTGGCAAAACAATAAAACCAGCTCTGTTCGTTAAACCATATTTATCATTTTTTTTCAACAGAATAGCTCCGTTCGAAAATTCCCTTATATCCTGGTACTCCTCAGGCAATATGGGGGCATACAAAGGATCTAACAAACCAACTTTATCTCCTTTTTTAACGTAAATCATAGAGAGATATGTCTCATTTATAGATCCAATTTCATCATACAGCACCGGAATAGCAGCAGTAAAATTGTCCACGGTTCTAAAATCAAGTAATCCAACCTTGCCATCTTTTTTCACCCACACCGTGTAATCGTTTATCTTCCGCATTTGATCATACTCTACAGGAATGACAGGAGTGCTACTTTCCGAATATTGAAGTCCCCATTTATTGCCTGCCTTAATCATGAAAAAGCCAGTCGCGTACTTGTCCCTCTGCGTCCAGCTAAATGCCTCAATCCTGTCAAAAACAGGATTTGTTTTGCGGTGACCAAACATATCGGAGATTCCATACTTTCCATTTTCCTTGTAAATACCTGGATTGGTACTAGAACCTAACGGATTCGGATCAC
>JACMPR010000066.1 GCA_014377385.1 Ferruginibacter sp.
ACCGTTTTCAGAACAAAGGGTTTTAGAAAGGTATTGTAAAATACTAAAAAAAACGTAAAGCTGGCGTTTCTGACAGTTCAGATCAAAAAATTAATAACTTGCTTTTTGCCTATTTTAAATCAAAACTTCCATTCCCGGAATTAACGCTGCGGGAAAAAAGATTCGTGTTGCCTTATCAATTTTTGATCTACCTGCCTGTTCCGCCCACAAACGCATCCTTGTAAAATCCGGCAATCTCTTCAAATTACTAAAGTTAAAGGGTAGCCTTTTCAACTTACTTAAAAATGGGATTACGATCAAAGCCCCGGCTGAAGTAAAATCTGGTTAATAGATAGCATTAAGTATTTAAAAACAACTTTACCTTTATGTCTCCAAAAACAAACCCACCATGAAAAAAATTCTCATTGCGCTTGATTTTACACCGGCTGCGCAAAAAGTTGCAGAAACTGGCTATGCTGTGGCCAAAGCGATGCACTCAGAAGTTGCCCTCGTTCATGTAATAGCCGATGCCGCCTGGTACGCCGCCGAATATTCACCTATTATGGGCTACGTGGGTGGTTATACAGCCGGGACCGTTGCGCTGGTAGATGATATCAAAAAAGAAGCAGAAAATTTCCTAACTGCATCTGTTAAACATCTTGGTGACAATAACATAACTACCGCGGTACTGGAAGGTGATATCATCGATGCGCTTTTGAAGTACAGTACTGATTGGAATGCTGACCTGATCATTTTAGGATCACACAGTCATCATGGCCTTGACAGGATTTTTGGAACAGACACAGCTATTCATATACTAAAGCATTCAAAAATACCGCTCCTCACCATACCTACGGATGATAAATAATATTACTGGTTAAGGTATCAAAAAAATAGCGATGCTCTGAAAACCGGCAGGCTACTGATAAAGGGATGGGCAATACAGCAGCTAATAACCCACCGTATTTAAGCAAATTGAAGGATTGCGTTTTACAACGTTTCTGATCTAACTTTATTTACTCCGCAAGACTCTTTTAAAACTCTTTTTTTAAAATCCAATAGAAAAAATGAAGAATACGCCATATTTCACAATAACCATCAATTGCGCCACATCTAAAGAAATTAAAATTCTCCTTATGATTACCTAAGCTTGATATTGACGTTAATACCAGCTTGTATAACGGTGTTGCTTACCCTTTAAACATGGACATGACAGCAGAAGAACAGCGCTTAGAAAATAACAACAAAAAAGAAACACCCCTGGAGCAGTGGGGACCATATCTAAGTGAAAGACAGTGGGGAACCGTAAGAGAAGACTATGGAGATAGTGGCGATGCGTGGGGCTATCTTCCTTTTGAGCAATCTCACTTCAGGGCCTATCGGTGGGGTGAAGACGGCCTGGGCGGGATATCCGACTATTTCCAAAACCTGTGTTTTGCTGTGGCATTGTGGAATGGCAAAGACCCCATCCTGAAAGAGCGCTTATATGGTGTGGGTAATTATGACGGAAATCATGGGGAAGACGTGAAAGAACTGTATTACTACCAGGATAATATTCCTTCACATTATTACATGGAGTATTTATATAAGTACCCGCAAAATGAATTTCCTTACAATGATCTTTTAACTACTAACCGCAAGCGGAGTAAACTGGAACCGGAATATGAGATTCTCGATACGGGAGTATTTGACAAGGATGAATATTTTGATATTAACATCACTTATGCAAAGGAAAACGCTTCAGATATTTTTATTAAAATAGCTGTCAGCAACCGCGGTGCTGCTCCGGCTCCTGTAACAGTATTGCCTACATTGTGGTTTTACAACAGGTGGGTGTATACTCCCGATGAACCAAAGCCGGTTTTAAGCCTGCTGAATAAAACAGCTGTAACAGCAAGCCATAGTCGCTTGGGTGATTATTACTTTTATTTTCAACCTGCAGATGAACGATTGTTTACGGAGAATGAGACTAATTTTAATAAGATAGATGCAACTGCCGCAAAAACAGCTTTTACTAAAGATGCATTTCATGAAGCCATCATAAACGGCGTAAACAAGAATAAACTTAGTTCTAAAAAAGAAGGAACAAAATTTTCACCCGTATATCAGCTTGTTTTGGCAGCAGGAGAAACCCAGATCATTTATTGCCGCCTTACAAGCGATGAAAATACCGATCCTTTTCCAGCTGGGTTTGAAAATATTTTTTCTGCACGCCGGCAGGAAGCGGATGATTTTTACCATGCCATTTTACCTTCTCCTATTTCCGCGGATTTGCGAAATATCCATCGCAAGGCGCTTTCAGGTTTATTGTGGAGTAAGCAATATTATCATTTTGATGTTGAAAGATGGCTGAATTCAAGCGATGGTATCACCCCGGTAAATGAAGCCAAAAAAAACGGTCGAAACAAAGACTGGACGCATCTGAAGAACCAGGACATTATTGCAATGCCTGATAAATGGGAGTATCCCTGGTATGCCGCCTGGGACCTGGCATTTCATTGTATATCACTAGCAATGATAGATGTGGTATTTGCCAAATACCAATTGCAGCTAATCATGCGGGAATGGTACATGAAGCCCGACGGACAGCTACCTGCATATGAATGGAATTTCAGTGATGTAAATCCGCCTGTACAGGCCTGGGCTGCCATGGAAATTTATCGGATAGAAAAAGAAAAAACCGGGAATGGAGATATTACTTTTTTAAAAAAAGTATTTCAAAAGTTGCTTATCAATTTTACATGGTGGATCAATAGAAAAGATAGGAATGGTAATAATATTTTTGAAGGAGGCTTTCTCGGCCTGGATAATATCGGGGTTTTTAACAGGAGCCATCGTTTTACCAATGAAATGCAATTGGAGCAGGCAGACGGTACCGGCTGGATGGGTATGTATGCTCTCAATATGATGGACATTGCCTTGGAAATTTCCCGGCATGACCTGGGCTTTGAAGACATTGCTACCAAATTCTTCGAGCATTTTGTATTGATCGCAGAATCCCTGAACAGCCATGCCATGTGGAATGATGACGACAAATTTTTTTATGATACTTTGTGTATTGCAGGTGAAGAGCCAATTCCGCTGCGCATACAGAGTGCCGTTGGGCTGACAAGCCTGTACGCCGTTAGTACCATCAGCAAGGAAATATTTGATGCCCTTCCCGATTTTTCCAAGCGGGCAAGCTGGTTTGAAAATTACCGTAAAAAGAATGATTTGTTCTGGCCTAATGAGGAGCATGGCGACAAGGATGAAACATTGCTTTCGCTGGTACCAAAGGAGCGACTCATTAATTTGCTTAATCGCTTACTACATGAGGCAGAATTTTTATCAGGCGGTGGTATCCGGGCTTTGTCGAAATACCACGAAGAAAATCCTTACACGCTAAGCATTGACGGAGAGATATACAGCATTCAATATGATCCCGGGGATTCTACCAGCAATCTTTTTGGCGGCAACAGCAACTGGCGCGGGCCGGTGTGGATGCCTATTAATTACCTAATCATTCGCTCTATCAGGAAATATGGAGAATTTTATGCCGATCATTTAAAAGTTGAATGCCCGATCGGCTCCGGAAATATGATGAACCTGGTAGATGTTTCCAGGCTGCTGGCTGATAGGATCATTAGCCTGTTTGCCAAAGACAGCAACGGAGAAAGAAAACTTCATGGAACCTACAACTGGTTTTACAATCGTCCGGGAAATGAGGAACTGGTTTTATTTTATGAATATTTTCACGGGGACACAGGCGCAGGTTTAGGGGCAAGTCACCAAACAGGGTGGACATCGCTGGTGGCTGACCTGATTGGATGCAAAGGAAATTGATTCAATATTTATGAGATTGAAATGCCAGGTGAAGATGGATGTGTTTATTCTTGATTTGTCCTGAACATGCTGGATATAACCCAGTTTTAGAAGAGTTTAAAATAACTTTACACGAGTTGATATAAACTTTAAGGAAACTCTGTGGAATTCGTTTCAAACTCTTCTTGAATTCTGGGGTTTGAGAAAATATTCATAGGATATAAATTCTCTTATTATCTGTCGCAGTCTGAATGTCTGTTATTAGATCTGGTAAAAACTGCCTGAATATCCTTCCTGCGCTCTTCCTGCAGGCGATTAATGATGTTTATTTTTCTTGAACGACTCATGTAATGCCTGTTCTTTACCCCTTCAATCTTGTAATTATATTCACGGTTGATCCTGGCTATCTGCGCATTTCTTTGAATGGAAGCATATGATTTGTTGTATTTGTTGCGGCTTTTTTCATTTTTGAACCTTTTTTCATTTTTATACTTTCCGTAATTTGAAGCAATATCCCCGTTTCTGTCGTAACCCTGATCTGTGTCATTGCCTGAATTGTATTGGGCGAAGGCCGAAGATATTAGGCCTGCCGATAATAATAGCATAAAGATCTTTTTCATAATTGTAAATTTAAATATGAATAATGCTTTGTTAGAATGAAAGCGGACCCGATTGTTTACAAATAGTATGTTAACAGATTTTTATTGTTTAGGGTGTTTGTAAAAAGCAACTTTTGCCAAATGTAGCTGGCATAACCTCTCGCAAAACAAACAGCTGGCTTTTTCGTTAACAAGCGGGTAATGCCTACCGTTATCACTCAATAAAAATAATTAATTGTGGCGGAGTACTTGATGCGGTTTCTTGTGAACCTAAGCTTGACCGCCTTGGTTGTGTCGGCGTTACCTGCAATGCCGCCGAAGAATAAAGGTTATTATTTTAGGTATTGTTCTCTGCGTATCTTCCTTGTTCACCATTCTTTTAATTAAAAAATGCTATTGGTATACTGAAAAGCACAATGATTAATAATCATAAATCGGGGTCAGGTTTTTTTTCAGCAGCCAGCCTTTTGTAGGCTTACCCTGGTTGTTGATGTATATAACGTATATAAACCCATCTTTCTCTTTCACGGTAGTAACTATTTCAGAATTGAGAGGAAGATACGCATTGCGCCTACTGGCTTCATTTGGAAGATCATGGAAAAAGGCGGTCCTGGTTACCCTATATTTTACATCATTGGTTTGTGGTTTGGGCGTAGTAATGGTTGGTTTAGCAGGTTCCACCGTGTCCGAAATCCCCGGCTCATTACCTTCTTTACTGATCGGTATGCCCAATAAAGGCTTCTTTCCTTTTGTCCTGACTTTTTTTACAGGACGGGTTTTAGAAAGTAGCAAACTGTCAGGGTTATCCGCAAATTTCTCATCCACTGAAATTCGATTTACTTGCTCGTTCTCCTGGTTATCAGCCCTGGGTTTAATGAATATATGATAGCCGGTATAGCCAGCCAGTGAAAAGGTAAAGGCCAACACAACAAAAAATGACCTTTTGGAAACTCCTTTTTGCTTCGACAGCTGGTAATTTTCGACGTATTGAAACTGATACAGTGCTGTATCTTTCCGCTCCAATTCCTCTTTTAGATCGGCCACCAGGTATTCTTTCTCTGCTAGTTGCTGTCCCAGATTTTCTACCTGGCTTTTCCATTTTTGTTCATCAAGGGGGGGAGTTGGTATGTATACCGTCGCAAGAGGCAGCAGCTTTTTAGTTTCCTCCGTAATGATTCCTGAATGAATGGCTTCCTGTAAGTCGTTTCCATTTTTGAACCGACTGCCGGGATTTTTTTCGAGGCATTTGTTGATCATGTTTGTAATCCACCCCGGTACCTGCATTTCCCTTTCCTGTTTTTCATAACTCCAGGTATCTGGCAATGCCTGTCTGCGTAACGGCAGGGGTTCCGGCACGTGTGATTCCATATGCGCTACCATTACCGCGTTGCGTGCCATCTCGCCTTTGTTAAGTAATTGGAAGGGAACAGTTCCGGCAAGCAGCTCAAACAATATGATACCAAAACTGTAAATATCCGATTCAAACAACATTTCGCCGGCATTTTGTTCCGGCGCCATAAATTCAATCGCACCGGCATGCCTCAGGCTCGTGCGGCGCTGTTCGTCGGACATCACCGACAGACCGAAATCCAGCAACATATAATTGCCCGTACGCTGGTTAAACTTTACGTTGTTGCTTTTGATGTCGCCGTGTTTTACGTCTGCCCGGTGGCAATGCGCCAGGGCATTTGACAAATGATCAGCTACCTTTATGATTTCTTTGATGGAAAAAATACGATCATGCGGTGGCGTTAGTAATTCTGCGAGGTCCGGTCCTTCAATATATTCCATTTCAATATATGGCAGGTTACCTGAGCTCGTGATACCTGAAGCAATAATGCTTACCACATTTGGATTAGGCGATTCATTTACTTTTTTAAATTTCTCTACTTCATTTTGAAAAGAAGTAAAATTTTTATCTTCTCCGCTTTCACTGTAGATCGGCGTGGGAAGAATTTTGATGGCCGTAATGATCTGGCCCATCCGCCTTGCTTTATACACAGAGCCTTGCCCACCCGATTTTAATGCGCCCAGGTTTTCCAGTCCTTCAGTAATTGTAAATACTTTTGCCATATTGTTTTTAGTCGCCGGAATAAGTGAATTCAAGGACTGCGGCATCCCCTAATATCAGCTGGTCGCCTTCCTGCAGGCGATGGCCAATTTCCATAGCCTGCATTTTTATTGAAATCCCTTCTGCGGTGCGAACTTTTAATTTGGTATGAGGTGGAATGCCGCCTTCATCGGCAAACACCAAAAAAGATCCGCTGCCAGGTTCCCACTCAATGTGCGCATGTTGACGGCTCACAGAACGATTCATCTCTGTTGCGCCTGTTGAAATGAAAGCGATTCCATTTTTTCTTACAAACCCACCGGCAACCTGCACTTTCGCTTCCCTGCCAATATTAATTTTGCCTGTAGACGCATCGATTGTATAGATTTCTTTCTCCGCCTGGCCACTCAGTACCTTTATGTATGCATGTGATTTTTTGTGCGATAAGCCTGCTTTTCTGGTGGTTATAAAAAGCGCTGCTGCCACATCCTTTGCTATATAACATTGTTCCGGAAACTTGTCTGTAAAGGCCACCTCAAATGTCCACGACGCAGGTAACATTATCGCATAATCATCCGCCATCTTTTGCAGCTCATCCGATTTAAATTTACCAGGATTGTTGGCAAAGACAGCTGATTCGTAGAGGTGTCGTTCATTATCAGTACAGTTTATAAAAAGATGAATGCCCGTAATGTTAGCACCTTCTCCACCTTCAGCCCTTTGCAGTTTTTCTTTAATGAACTGCAACAGGAGATTTCGGATAGTTTTTACATCGGCCGGCCGGTCTTTGAAAAGATTGAACATGGTTGGTGCTTTTAAATTTAGTTATACAGTTGCAAATAATAATCCAGTTTCATGTCGTTTTCTGTTTAGCAAAATCTAAAAGACAACAGCATCGGAGGCAAGTTTATGATAGCCCACAGATGATCCCGATTTCTTTGTTTCATCAACCATAGATATTGACTAAAAACGTCTGTGTACTCCTTTATGCCTTCGTGATTTAGTCGCGAAAGAAACTGATGAGTTATTTTCAAAACCGTCAACACAAGTTTTAATCTCTGTAAACCCATTCATCCTTAACTCCTGGGTTGCTTCATCTGCTGCAACAATTTAATTCTTTCTCACTTTCCGGTGTTGATTTTTACTTCCGGCTCAAAACCTTTAATATACTTCCGCTCTAACAGCAATGGTATGATGTGTTTACCAGCCAACTTCACTGCATCGCTGGAACCTTTTGCACCTTCGATACGGATGCACACTACGATGTGGCCTGGCCCTGTAGCCTTCGGCGCAAAAAATACATACCAGCCATCGTTAATCAGTCGGCCTTTGAATATCCTTTCCGGCGTGCCTGTTTTCCCGGCGACCAAAATGCCAAGCCTTCCCTTTTTTGGGGCGCTCTGTTTTTTCATATAAGATGTTAGCTCCTGCGTATAAACGCTGTCGTTGGCCAATGGTATTCCTGGTTTACTCTTTGTAGCAATACCGTTTATAGATAATACATACCTGTTTGGGATCATCATTCCGTTGTTGGCAATTCCGGCTGCTACGCGGGCAATCGCTGCAGGTGTAGCCACAAGTTCTCCCTGTCCCCACGCCATACCTGAAATACCAATTGCCCTGGTACGCCTGATGTTGTTGGGATTGTACCGCTTCAGACTCTTAAATTCTGTATTCCTCCACAACTCCCGCCACTGCTCCTGTTGCTTACCGTTATTCATTTCATTTTCATAATAATAGCCTCCTGCTCCGTGGAGGAACATACCTGATTGCATATACAGCGTGCCCATCTCCTCCTGCACTTTCTTTTCGTTTGCCAGCCGGATAAAAAATGAATTGTTCGACCGAACGATCGCCCTTTCAATAGTGATTAAGCCGGCTTCGTCCGGCTCCGGCCCAGTGGTACGAATGAGATCCTGCGGATATACCCGAATTGGCTTTTTAGCCTCCGCAGCGCCGAGTTTATTAAAAGCCGCCAGGGCAGTTACCAGCTTTGCGGTAGATCCTGGTTGCGTGGCGTGGGTGAAACCAAGATCTGCATTCACGTTCCAGTCTGGTAACTTATTGAGGTCATATTCACTTAATGTCAGGCGTTCCCAATCATCCAATGTTGGTAAAGGCCAGCATGCCGAAGCAAGCACATCACCTGTGTTGTCCTCCATTATCAATACTGATATCCTTTTCTTATTGATGCTGTCATCCGGTTGAAAGGAAAGTTGAATCTTTGTTTGCAGAGCGGCATCCATAGTCAGCTTGATATCGCGGTTGCGTTTTTTAAACCGGGTTACTTCATCGCTGTTGATGCCCGCAAGCAACAAATCCGACAACGCGCTATAATCTCGTTTTGTAACGGTCATCTCGGTCTCAGTAGCCGGTAAAAACCTTTCGGGCCTAAACCTGTTGGCACTTACCTGGAATTTACTATCGGGTGTTGGAAAGCCGCGTAATTCCGAGGCGTGAAGGTAATCTGCAAAATATCCGTTGCTGCCACCTGAAAAAACCCCTGTGTTGGCATCGCCCGTCCAGAAAAACATATGTTCGCCGAAGGGATAAAAACGGTCAGCTCTTTTGTAAGCAAGTGATGCAACTTCACTTTCAGGAATGCCCAGGGAGATCAAAGAATCATCCTCATTTCTGGCAGTAGCAGCGTTGCTTGTTGCCAGCACCTGTCCGTTCCTGTCATAAAGGTTCCCCGCCTGCAAGCGACTCATTAAAATATTGATGCGTGGATTGTAACTGTACATCCTGGCACCACTGCGATCGGCCACCAATGCTGGCTCTACTATCCATTTTTTATTATTGAAAGAATAGTTTGAAACATTTATTATAAGCATTATTATAGCCACACAAGCCGCAATTAATGCAGGCATTAAATTTTTATCCTGCCGTTGTGTAAGGTATTTCATCTGTGTTTGAGAGCCATTCCAACGGGAAGTAGCCAGTAAAAAGCCGGCAGCAATCATATTGAATAATAGAGACGTGCCTCCATAACTGGTAAAAGGCAGGGCAACGCCTGACAACGGCAACGCCCCAATGGAGCCCCCGGCAATAAGCAGGAACTGAACGAATGTACCCACTCCAATCCCGGCACAGAGGTAAAATAAAAAAGAAGTTCCTGTTTGCCTGCCGATAATGATTGAACGATGCAGGTAGATCAAAAATAAAATAAACACACAGGTGATGCCAGCCCAACCAAATTCCTCACCCAGAGAAGGCAGTATCATATCTGTATGCGCTTCGGGGATAGTCTTGGCAAACCCTTCGCCGGCGCCCTGCCCGCTAAAACCGCCACTGGAAATAGCCCAGATACCGTTTGCTACCTGGTCGCCCCCATACACCTGGTTGTTCCAGGCATTTGTCCAGATGGCTTTGCGGTCAACCAATCTCGTTATAGGTCCCGGAATGATCGTAGCGAGGAATTTGATTTTATCAAGCAATAAAAATCCGCTTACTACCACCAGTGCCATGGCAGCCGATTCACTGAGTTGCTTTTTTGCAAGCAACATGTAAAGTGCCATTACTGCTATCGCAATACCAGTTGCAAGCCAAATATTTTTAAAGAGCCAGATGCTAAGAGCATACAATAGCATAGCTGCAATAACCTGCGTAAAATCACCTCTTGAAAAGGAGAATAGTATGATAAAAGTGAAACAGCATACGATAGCCGGGCCAAGGTCGCCAAGTATTAAAAAAAGTAAGATGGTACTCACAATGGCAATGACAGCGATCATGAAAAAAGAAAGCCGGCGGTTCCAGGAGGGATATTCGTAAATAAATTTTTCATTTGTGGCAAAAAAACCCGCGAGAAAAAAGATCACCATATACTTGACGATTTCGCTAGGCTGAAAGCCGAAAAGGTTCACTTTAACGCCGCTTCCCTCCGGGCCGGTACCAAAAAGGATTGTGAGGATTAACAGCCCGATTGCCCCCAGCGCCCATGGCCAACCGTTAGCTGCTCTTCTGCCCTTTGAAAATACAAACAGCCGGTAAAATGTTGAATCCGTGGTAAACTTTCTAATGTTGCTGAACTGCAATATCAATATCGCTGCAATACCCATGGAAAAATACACAAAGCTGCTTTTTGCGAGGAAGCGGTCGCGCAATGGGTCCTGTAAACTGAAAAATGTAATGAAAGAAAGCCCTGTAAGGATCATGATAACGGGTAAGAGTAACTGATCTGCGGCAGGAAACCGAAAGGATAAAACGAGATGAAGCAACAGGAATGCCAGGAAAAAAGTAGCAACAATAACAAGGTACCATCGGGAAACAACTTCCGGGCTCCTGACAATAAAGGCTTTTTCTTTCTTAAACGTATTAAAATCCTTTGCTGAAAAAAGACGTAGTCCGTGCGGGGACTGCGTAAATGTAAAATCAACGTTTTTGTCAAGGAATTCAATTCCCTGGGAACGTCCAAACTCATATCCTGGTTGTAGCGGCAACAATTCGTACGCCCTGTTTTCCGGCAGGCCGGTGAAGGCTACATTTCCCGATACATCCGAACGGGCGTAGGCGTTGAAAGAAAGCAGCTTCAGGCTTTTTGCTGAATCTCTCACAAATGTTTTTCTTACTCCATCTTTAAATTGAACAATATCTTCGTCGCTTTCAGACTGAGGAGATGTTGCCATACTGCCCTGGTTAACCAATGCTTTCAATCTTACCAGAACTCCTGCTATCGCCTGTCCACCACGTGATACAATATTTGCTGTAATAGTATACTTGCCAAGGCTTACATTAGTTTGGGCGGTAACAGACAGTGGATGACTTTTTTCCTTTTCAAAACTAATGGAATCGTTTTCAGAAAATCCCAACAGGTTTCTTGATAATTCTACCCTTCTTTTAAAAGATTTACCCCCGTTGGCAAAAGCGTCTTCGGCATTTACATTGTATTTTTTCTTATTGAGTTCCCCAATATTATCCATGGCCACGCTTGTATCTTTTGCGGCAACAACTGTGGTAGCGATAAGTGTTATATCTTTTGTGTCTTCAAAATACAAGCCTCTTTTTAAGAGGGCGGGGAGCGTTTCGTTGATCTTACTGTCATTTAGGTTGATCATCGTGCCGTTCTCTATCCGCGTATGCACTTCTGCAAAATCTCTTTGTAGTACCACAAACATTTTCCAGAACAAAAGCCCCATAATCAATGCAATAAACAGCAGGCAAAAGCGTTCCAGCTTTCTGTTATTTAACCAGTTTGTAAACACAGGCATGCAGGATTATTTTTTATAGGTTGAATTAGAAAGAAAAAAAGTATCTGTAAACCGGCCTGATATAATAGTATCCGGAAATGACAATTCGTACTGCACCGGTACACGACAGTTAATAAAGCGAATATGCCGTAGCGTTACATTATTTTTTTGTAAACGCAGCGCCACATCAAAATTTTGAAATATCAGGCTGTCGAGGACGATTTCTTTAGCTGTATTTCCAACAATAAACGCTGCACCTTTATAATTTGAGTCGGCAGAAATTACCAGGCCATTTCCTTTTAAATGAAAGCTGTCCTTAGTGATGAATACAGGTGCAGCTATTTTTAAACTAATACCTAGTGTGTAAGCGTGGGTGCTATCATTGATTGCGGACATGAAATGCAGCAGGAGATCGTCTTTCTTTTTGCCGGGTATCATTTTTAGTGCATTATTATTTTTCTTTGCTTCTATGCTGTTTTTAAAAAGGGAAACTACCAGTGCCAGTACCAGTGCCAGCGATAAAAGGGAAAGCAAGGCCGTGAGCCTTTTGTGTGATCTTTTTATTTTTATTGTTTGCTCAATGGAAGACCCCTGGCTTGTATTGGGTGTTGACTTACCTGTTGCAATTTTTTTTTCTACGGGTAAGAAGGCGACCTGCGGTTTGGGTTCTTTGCTATTTGCCAGTAATACGACTGTAACATTATCATTGCCGCCGGCTTCGTTTGCTGCATCTATCAGCATTTGTGCAGCATCACCCAGGTTTTTATGATTTATCAATATCGACAGTATTGTTGCCGAAGCAATCATATCAGACAGGCCATCACTGCACAGCAACAACAGATCACCGGGAAGAAAGGGAGATGCCCCCGTTTCTATATAATCTGGCAGCTCACCAATAGCTTCTTCAAACCCAAGTGCTTTGTTGATCTCATTTCTTTTGGGGTGGCGCATCGCATCCTCTTCCGAAAGGCGGCCGGTTTCTTCCAGGAACCCAACAGCAGAATGATCCTTTGATATTTTTACCAAAGAGCGATCCCGGCAAAGGTATAACCGGGTATCTCCAACATGCGCATACCAGCATTTATTGCTGTTGACATGTGCCAGGACACAGGTCAACACACAGGCCATCTCTTTCAAATCGCTGCTTTTCTTCTCCTGCATGATGGCCATATTCGCCGCCGCCACTGCCTGCTTAAGCATTTTAATAACATCCTGCGCTGCAATGTCCTGCAGTTGATGGAGTAATACTTCACGGGCAATTCCGGCGGCAATTTCCCCGCCCTCATAACCTCCTACGCCATCTACGACACAGGCGATCAGCCATTCTCCGCCATCGATTTCCTGTACGGCAAAAGTATCCTCGTTGCTATCGCGGCGTTTGCCCTTGTCTGTTATCCCAAAAAAATACTCAGCCATTTTGCTTATGGGTTTTTTTGATGTCGTAAAAATGAGCTGCCAGTAGTATGACGCTGACTACCAGTAAGGCAATTGCGAGTATTTTGTCCATGTATTAAACCGTTAATATCATTCTTTCCCAAAAATGGAGACAAGCGCTCCGAAGCACAGGCGGAAGGTAATTATTAAATTAATATTTAAAAATATTTATACAGACAATCCCATTCAACACGATCCTGGAATTCATGGGTAATTCTGTCCATATCGGTGACTGCTCCACGCTGTTCAATACTTCATTTTCGTTCACTATTGTTTTTTCCCCAAATGAAGCCAGGAAAAATTTATCTGCAGGTTGATCATACCTGATGGAGAGGTGGGGTGTAGATACCCATTCAGAAGGGACGCGAAAAACGCCTGGCTCATCCGTTCGTGCATCCGTTCCCGATACCAGGATGGTTTCATTGCTCATCAGGTATTCCAGTTTTTTACCCGCATATTGTTTATCCGGCAGGGTAGTTTCGAGCCGGGCTACAAAACCCGGTTTACGCACCGCAGCGGAATCTTCCAGAAGTAATCCGTTGTTGTATGGAATTTCATAATAACCATCACTGTAAAATGTAAAATCCTTCAATATTTCATCGGAAATGTCAAATGTTTGTGCAATGCCGGTCTGCCGTGGAATAAATGTAACCCTCAGATTTTCTTCTCGTTGTTGCGTAGTGCCGGGCAACAATTTGCCGATAAAACTTTTGTCACCCTTTTCATAATCCGGATGCGACACGAGACGAAACACCCATTTATTGCCCGAAGCTGTTATCTTCTTCCCTTTCCCCTGTTGCTGTTGAAGGATCTCGTAAAATGATTTAACCGCCTCTTTGATGATGAGGGCAAAGATGCCCCGGTTGTTGTCCATGAACTTATTGTAATCCGGCGGACTGAAACAGATGATGTATTCGTGGTAAAAAATGATCCTGTCAGCAAAAGAAAGTTCTGCTACCGATTCGCGAAATTTTTCTACCAGGTATTTATATACAACATCGGGTGTTAGCGATGCGGCTTCTGTAAATACTGCTTCTTTTTTAAGGAACCAGTTCTGTACACCGATGCGTTGCCAGAAGGTGGGGGTTGTGCTCATTTGCATATTTTTTTATTAGCGGCGGAGTTTTATAATGGTTTGTTGTGTTGACTATTTATTCTCAGAAAATTTTTATTTAGATGCAAATAAATGTAGAACTCCGATAACAAAAGCTTGCCGGTAAACTAAAGCCATAACCTTTCAATGTGCAGTTTAGCCCATACCTGTCATATTTTTTTCTTTGTGTAACATGGTTTCTATCAGCAGAAATGATATGTATGAGTTGATCCGAATGCTTCAATATGCAATTCAAAGACCATTCCATTGTAGACTGGATGAAATTAATGATTGATATCTTAAAGTTTTGCAAAAGCACAGCTGGAAGATTCCAAATTATGCAGTTATGTTTTGACGTTATTCCGCATCCGTTAATTGGACAAAATTGAGTGCGTGAAAAATCATACCGGTTTACGTCTTGTTGTATTTAAAAAAAGGCAGAAAAACTTGCAGACTATACAGGTGTTGTCAGTTTATTCCCCCAATAACTTACTTCGCACTCACCCTCCAGATCACGTTGCTGGCATCATCAGTAACCAGCAATGCCCCATCTTGCGTAACTGCCAGCCCGACCGGCCTGCCATATACTTTTGCCTGTTCCAGATCTGCGATAAAGCCGGTTAGGAAATCCCTGGGTTTACCCGAAGGTTTTCCGCTGGAAAAGGGAACAAATACAATTTTATACCCGGCCAACACCGATTTGTTCCAGGAGCCATGCTGTGCGATAAAAGCTCCGCCATGGTATTTTGCCGGAAATGTCTTTCCGTTGTAAAATTTAAGTCCTAGCGAGGCAGTATGCGAACCAAGATCTACATCCGGAACGATTGTTTTTTTCACCAGGTCGTTTTGTTGTTCTTTGACGCGCGGATCTATATGTTGCCCCCAGTAGGCATAAGGCCAACCATAAAATCCGCCAGGTTTTACCCCAGTCAAATAATCCGGCACCAGGTTATCACCCAATTCATCTCTCTCGTTCACAGATGTCCACAAAGTAGAAGTTCCAGGACCCCAGTCCATACCAACAGGGTTGCGTAACCCGGATGCATACACCTTCATACCTGAACCGTCAGGATTTATTTCCAGGATATCAGCCCGTAGAATTTCTTCATCGATGCCTTTTTCCGCGATGTTTGAACTTGAACCAACTGCTATGTATATTTTTGAGTTATCAGTATTGCTAATAAGGTTGCGTGTCCAATGGCGATTGTCCAAAAAACTTTTACCGGCCGGCAGGTCAATGATCTTTTGACCGGGATCCGTTATTTTAGTCTGACCTGCTTTATACGAAAATCGAAGCACTGCATTTGTATTTGCCACATAGAGCCAGTCACCTATAATTAACATTCCGAATGGCTGTTTCAATTCATTGTCTCTTGTCAGCAATGTAAATTTTTCATCTACGATACCATCCTTGTTGCTATCACGTAGTAACATTATCCGATCTGCGCTTCTTGATAAATCCTCTGCCCGGTTTGCGCCTGTAACCACCGCACCGGCTTTTTCAATAAAAGTGAAATTAGAATTACCTTCTGCCACCAGTACATCACCGTTTGGAGTTACATACATCCACCGGGGATTTTGAAAGCCATCTGCATAGCGGCTCACCACAAATCCTGCAGGCGCTATAGGCATCTTGCCTGCTTTACCCCATCCAATCACTTTGCAGAAGTTCATTGATGATTTTGTGGCGTTGGGTGCTGGGAAGCTGTCTTTTATTTGAGCCACAGCAGTCAGGGTTCCACAAAGTAGGATCAGGCATGGTAGTTTTTGAAGAGCGTTCATACTTAAATATTGATGTAAATAATAAAAAAATAATGAACAATTTAAATATCAATAATAACTCCAAACTGTAATCCTTTTATTTAACGTGCTAAATGGGCGGAATGAGGATTGAATTCCCCTGATGAACAGGAGTAGTATTCCACTTGCGGTTTGCCTCATGCAAGCTTTTGGAATAAAATGGTATGCACATTTGTTTCCAACAGGATTACACAGGCACTTGTAATGGCGAGCGTACAATGTATCCGGTTCAAAGATGCAGCACCGATAGTAGCTAGTACGCAATACGCATTTATTGTTTAATCGACCACACTTTTTTTAATGCGGGAATATCTCCTCTGGTCTGTAATAGATGATAAACGTACCGGGTAACAATAAACTATAGTTTACTTTACCCCGGTTTTTTTAGCATCGCCTGATTAAATTACACTTGTTGGTTTACTTTGAAGGATGTTGTTTATAACTGCCGCCGCCAACCTGGCTGTCGTTATCCGGCAGTTGCCATTATGCTACAATTTTGGCGAAGCGGAAAGTTGAGAACAAAAAAATGTATAAAAAAAAATTGTTACCAGAAAATTTATTGGCTTTCCTGTAAAACAGCAAATCAAAACTAAATTCTTTCCCCCAAAAAAAAGGCTGCCGAATAGCAGCCTTTAAATAAACAATATAGTATTTTATAATGGGCGTTTAACGGTATTCTTTTGCAGTGTTACCGCAGTTTGCGCCAGCATCCTTCCATTAATAGAAGCACCAGTTTTTAAATTGATACCGGTTTTACCCAATATGACGCCTTCAAAATGGCTTGTAGTATTAAGGGTAACAGCACCGGCTACCTGCCAGAATATATTTTTTGCCCTTGCACCCCCGCTTAGCGTTATTTTAACCGCGGAAGCGACGTTTAGGGTACCTGCCACCTGGAATATCCAAACATCTGTAGAACTCCCTGAAATGGTTATATTGGTTGGAATGTTGAGGGATGTTGTCCATTTGTACAAGCCGGGGGTAAGCGTTCTGCCGCCAATAGTTCCGGCACCCAAATTGAGAAAATTAGGATTAGAACGACCGGCTGCATCTGTATACGCTGCCTGCATATCACCCACCGCGGTAGTTAGCCTGCTGGCATTGGTTAGCCTGCACGGAAGTGGGCCTGCAGCATTAACAGAGTAGATGGCTCCTGTTACTTCAGGGCAGGTTACTAGAATGGCTGCCCCTGTGATGGGACTGGCACCAATATCACCAGTAATAGCAGACGGCGGAACATCTGTAATACCTGTTTTTGAAAGTACCGCAAAACTTCCGGCTACGCCAAGGTATACGGGGGCTCTGCGAGCGACTGAAGGATCTGACGGTGTTTCTTCAGAAACCTGCGTAATTGCTTCGGGCAGCGGTTCAGAAGGTACTTCTTTATTACAACTGCCGAACGCTACAGCCAATAGCATGGCAATGGCTGGTATTAGTGATTTGTCTTTATGCATGATCTTGTTTTAAGAGTGAAAAATGTATGCGAGTTTGTTTTTGAATATGATGCAAACCTGTAAATATTTCATTACAGCTTTTATACGATCTGGAAATTATCATACCTCTGACAATATGTTTGCAAGGCTTTATATAGCCAGGCAGATAGAGGTGTGAACATTTTAAGAACGGCCGGTTATAACAGAAAAAATTGGATGTTTCTTAAAGATCAATAAGAAGATAATAAATGTTTTCAAAGTTGGGGAGGCAATAACCGGTCCACGATTGTTGGAGGTTCGGATATCCTCCGCTTTGTAGTGAGCATTGGGTTCCTGAAATCTCAATACTTTCATCTGCCGCTACACGTAGAGGGGCAAAAAAATTTCCCAGTAGAATGAAGAAGATGTAAGAGCCGAATTTCGAAGCTTTTATTTTAAGGATTGAAAGTTTTACCAGTTTACGCCTTCGGGCATTCTACCTGCATTAAGTTGCGGGAAAACAAAATATGGAGAGCAAAGGTTAGTTACTTGTCCTTTCTACAATTCTTACCATATTTAAGTCACTATCAAAATAGCATATATGTGCTCTTGTGCGGCACCGTTATTGGCCGCAACTTTATAACAGAAATCGAATGATAAATATCAGGAGGTTTTCAATACATCCAAATCCTACAAAACACTAAA
Organism: Ferruginibacter sp.; assembly: GCA_014377385.1. Classification (GTDB taxonomy): domain Bacteria; phylum Bacteroidota; class Bacteroidia; order Chitinophagales; family Chitinophagaceae; genus Ferruginibacter. Next base: position 18,060 of record JACMPR010000066.1, read on the forward strand.
AAAATTCAATTTCCTGCCTATGCGGTAACAAGCGATGATGGCGAAAAACCAGACTCTGAGCTGAGGACCAACTTATTTTACTAAATAGCCATTGCAAATAAGTAAATTCAAACCCGGAAAAGCCGGCTGTTATTATTTGAAAAAATTTAGCTCCTGATGTGAATGTACCGGGGGCTTTTTTGTTCGCAGCTTACTCCAACCGTTTAAAAAAATCTATAATCATTATATTTCGTCTGTTTGCGCGCCTTTGGCAACAAAAACAGCGGCGAACCGGTTTATTTATTTTGTAGTAACATGCCCTCATCCGAGCACTTGCGTGGCTTACAAATCGGAACTTACAATTTCAGGATTTATTTTTTAACGGTTTGAGAAGGAGTAACGAGCAGTATTTCATTGCCAATAGGGGTAGTAGTAATTGGAAACTGAAATCTTACAATTAATTGGCTGCTGGTCCGGTTCCTTACTCGTGGTGACCATAATAAGCTCCTGGTTGGGTTCGTCTTCAATCGTCTGTTACACAATTTCTAACTTTATATGGCATGATATTTTGCTCTGCGAAAAAGGACCAACGAAAAGGGACGGTCGTGCCGACATGCGCCCACGAAGGGATTTATCTTTAAGAGAGATTTATGCGGGATATCCTGAAATGCAATTTTTAATGAGGCTTTGTGATTGCTACAAAGAAGGACCAGGCGGCACTGAGGGTTAAACAATCCAGGTATTTTAGCGGGAAAGAATACATGAAAATAAAATAGATCCTGAATGAATTTAAAACAATAAATCCCGATTAAATAGTAACAGGATTTATAATTATATAATTATTGCAATCACTCGTATTAAAAAACCATTTAACCATTACCATCATTACGCGTTAACACATACCCATCATTGTCATAAGCATATTGCGTAGTAACATTTTGATCAACGTTAGTCCCGGTAAAATAAATTATTTCGCCTCTTAATGCAGTAAAAGAATAATTGCCGGTTTTTAAAATATTCTCTACCCGTTGCCGTGACTGCAGGTGTTTAAATAACCTTTTTTCATTTACGATACCTGTAAAGTTAGATCACCTGCTTCACCGCAGTGTGTGTCATCCTGTTTTTGCAATTTAACGCAGCAGCGGATTCCATCTTTTCAAAGTCTTCATGGCTGGTACTTTTAGCATGTTCCAGGCAACAAGCTATGTCAATGTCTGCTGGTATGTTTTGTAAAATTTCTCCCTTTTAGAAAATCCACTTCTGTCACAGCAGTATCCGGATTCTCAAATCTGGTTAAACCAAAACGCCCTTTGTCATGCACACTGCAATACACAGAATGATTTGCTGCAAGTAGTTCAGGTAGCAATCCTTTTTCAATATAACCGGTTGCTCCGGTGAGTAATAGGTTGAACCCGAAAATATTTTTGAAACATCAAAACACATCCAAGGGTAAAAGGTTTTAAACGGGAGGTTTGGAGAGCGGGTAACTACCGGGAGATATTGGGTAAAAACTGAAACCCTGGTTCTTTAAATATTAGAACCAGGGCTTTTTCACGGGTCTGCTGAGAATGCTAATATATTTCAAAGGATTAGCATCTTAAGGTATACTGGTTTTGCAAAACGGCTCGGTGATTTTTGAAGAAAACAGCCATAACCTTAAGGCTTTTCCCGTAAATCTGCTTCAGCAATAAAATTCTTGTGGCCTTTTTTGTTTATCCAATAATATTTGGATTGGTTGTTAATGTAGATCGTCTGACCTGATGGCCCTCGTTTGCCTTTGTAAACCTGGTCAACTACAGCAGCTTTACCCTTTGCAGCGATTTCTGCGGTTTTTTCACCTACTTTCTCGGCGCCTTCGGCCACAGCTTTCCCTGTTTTTTTAGCTGCATTTTTTATGTCCTGACCAGCAGTTGTTGTGTCCTGGGCCATTACATTTCCGGAGAATGTGCTGAAGCATCCGACCATCAGGCAGGTAACTATTATTTTTTTCATGTGTATGTTTTGACTTCACAAAACAAATTGTATGCCTTCATTCAGTTAAACGTTTTGATTTTGCTTTACAATAACATTTTTATTAGGTATCGCAGATCCCGTCATACCTCCTATTGAATATGAAAGTGTCATAAG
>JACMPR010000067.1 GCA_014377385.1 Ferruginibacter sp.
ATACATTTATACAGTTGAACACCCTTAACAAAGCCATTTTTCTTAGTGATTTTCGACCCGCAATAAAAGCAGTTTTTTTACTCATTACCTTGATTTACTTCAAAACTAACAGCAGCAAGCCTTTTAGCTGTTTTGAGCCTAATAAATGTCCATTAAGCCGAAAAAAACGATGCTGGGATGTAGAACCTGTGTTTGGAAACATAAAAAATAACCACCACTTCCGCCGCTTTATGCTCCGAGGTAAAGAAAAAGTGGCCATAGAAATGGGATTACTGGCCCTGGCGCACAACCTAAGAAAGAAAGCAGCCTAAAAACGAGCCAAAATCCTCCAAAAAAGCCTTTTATCCTTCCTGCACCTCCTCAAAAAATCAAAGGCCGGAAACTTACTTCTTAAATACTTCATATTAGCTATTGTTTAATATGAAAAGGCCGTCTTCAAAGTTTAGATTTAAGACGGCCTCTTTGGCTTTTAGACAAGGCGAAATATTACAATTTGATAACAGGTAGTGTTATGGGAATTCCATTTCCAATAATTTGTAGTTGATATTTACCCGAAGGCAAAGCTGCAGCATTAATTGTTCTATTGAACACTCCACCGGCATGATCAACTTTTAGTGATTGAATGGTTTGACCTGCGATATTGGTAAGGTTAATGCTATAGGTACCTGCCAATAACTGGTTAATGCTAACAGACATGTTATTGCCTTTTACCGGGTTAGGATAAACAGTAGCAGTTGCCTGCCGCTGATCGAACATTACCCGCACCACCTGGCTAAATTTAAAACTGCCATCTTTATCAATCATTTTTAACTTGTAGTAATTGAAGCCTCCCAAAGGTTGACGATCAGTGAAACTGTAGGCGTTGGTAGCGTTTGCCGAACCGGCAGCTTTAACCAATCCTAATTTTGAAAACTGGCTACCATCGATTGACCTTTCTACCTCGTAACGATCAACATTCACCTCGCTGGCCACGGTCCAATTAACTGCAACCGATGTTTCATTTTTAAAAGCTTTCAACGACAACAAGTCAACAGGCAACGTTTTCAATTGCTCAAACACAACGTAAAAGCGATTAGCATTTCCACTTGCAGGATCGTTTGTTACCTCGAAAGGAATAACCGTTGTGCCAACTAAATTTACAGGAACTTCAATGCCCAAGTACCTGTCTTTAAAAAATGCCCCGTTAGTAGTAGACAAATTAAAATCAGCCGCATCAAACTGCCACTCGTACCCTTGCTGCTGCATATTGCTCATTTTTAGGTAAAGCGTGTCGTTGGCCAGTGTTATAGGCCTGCTTTCAATGCTTAATGAACTGCCATTGCGTTGCAACGAAATATTCTCATCAAAATTAGCAAGGTCTTCTGCATCGTCGCCATCCACGCCTATCTGGTATTCTTCGTTAAAGCGCGATAACACACCATCTGCAAGGTTACGAACACTGTTACCAGCATTTAAATAAAGACTTGTATACAGTTTTGCAACCGGGCCTGTGGCAGGCCTAAAGCCACTCAGGTTTACAGTTGTCAGCTTATCATCTTCATTTATTATGAAAGAAGGAGCATCAACATCGCTTTTTGCCTTTACGATAAAAGCCTGCCCAGTTTGAATTTCGGTATTGATGGTAGATGTTTTTACACTTTTCGATCCGGAAGCGTCTACTGTAACATAACCGCCTCTTGTACCCACGTTAGGATCCCAAACTGTAAAGTAGTTTTCGAAAGTATTGCTATTGGCTTTCTGCATTTTTACCCAGCTAATAGGCGATGGGTAAGGATTAGCTAACACATTGTTTACACCTTTGCCTTTTAGTGTATCATACACGATAGTACCGGTAAGCACCGAGCCGGTTGCCCGCAAAGTAGTGCTGGTGGCAGGCACATTTTTTTGGTTAAGATCAATTGAACGATCGCCGCGGATGTTCACCAGGTATCCTTTTTTGGCCGATAGTGTATCAACATTTGTATTTTGAACCAGCATCCATGTTGGAGGTATTGACACGCTGCTAAAGGTGAACAATGAACCCTGGCCACTTGCAGTAGCGTCAAATCCATTACTGCCATTTACCGCCCCTGTAATGTGGGTGCCATATCCCGGGTTAGGATTAATGTTCCCTGTGGCACTTGCATTATTTACCCCCTCCTGCCAGTTAGCGTTGATAGATGATTTGGTATTAACAGAAGGTGCAAGTAACCTATAACCGACCTTTGCCGAAATATACCTTTCAACAGTTACATTACCCATTATGTTTCCTGTTGACTTACCAATCCTACCTGTTCCGCGCTCATTCGATTGAATAGTCAACTTCCCAAGTGGATCAATCGTGATATCGTTGCCGACACCATTGTTAACATAAATGGCTCCATTATATGCAATCTGTAGTTCGGCACCCTTGTTTACTACAAGCTGATCAACAACTATCTCTGAATTTATTGCTACGGTATGAGATTGCATAATTGAAACATCATTTGCACTGCTATCAGGTACTAGAGTAGCATCTTCCCACGTGGTACCATCTGCCGATGATTGCCAAATCTTCACGTCATTCCACAAACCGCTTGCTTTAGTTCTGTACTTATTTTCTATTTTAACTTGTGGAGGTCCCATGAACTTTAATTCAGCAATAGAAACAGCTTTTTCTTCAGGGAAAGAGTTGCCACAGTGGAAAAGCAATCTAAAAGTGGCCGGGTTATTTATATCTGCCCCATTTTCCATGGGTGAAGTTGTATAAACCGGTGGAAAATCTCCGTACGAAATCTTTAATTTTCCTTCGGCAAAGCTCATTTCAAATGGTTGAAATTTCATTCCATGAACTATCGATTCATTTTGCCCTTCGAATAAAACACCGCGATTACCATAGAATTTAAATGGCTTTGGGTCGCCGCTAAATGTAATATACATTTGTAGTCTGGTGATCACCCGCGCATTTTTATCAAGAACTTCAACAAATTGAATATTGTTGTCAAGATTTGGCCTGCTTCCTTCCCAGCTTATTTTTCCTGTTAATTTCCAAAAAGAAGCATTAGAATTTATTCCCAGATCGCGGGTAACAGACCTTGTGCTTGAGGGGCCAGAGGGTTGATAATACCGCGCATAAATATCAACCGGAGCAAATACATTGTAAGACTTTGCACCTGTCACTACATACCAATTATAATCCCGCTTCTCCGTTCCCCGGTTCCAGCCATTCTGGTTTTCCAGATCACCGGTTCTTGGCAATCCACTCATCAAATTAATTTCGGGCTCTTCGTCTAAAGGGTCGCTTGCCGGAATTACCGCTTCTTGTATTTCAATAGTATTTAATCCGCTTATTCTCCAACGGTGTACACCTCCATGGGCACTTTCATCATTATGATATAAAAAAGTTTCACCGTCTACGGTTACGACGCCCCCGGTAAAAACGTTACCGGCCATTTCGGGCGGCGCTTCAGTACTCTGCAAAAAGTCCTTTCCTGTAACACCAAACTGATTTACAAACAGACCTGTGTTTGCATCTATGTGGTTCCATTTGTTTACCTGGCTTTGTTTCCAAAATTCTCCATGATATCCCCAAAAAACGTTGTCATCATGAACCAGCGCAATACCTCCTGAATAAAAATTAACGCCGTTTCCATTATCAAACGCCCCATCTGCAGGAAAATCGCCAATATAATCGTTGACAGTTCCTTTAGCAGTTTTCCATAGCCATTGGTTGGTTCCTTTTTTTATTGCTCCCAAATGGTACTCCTTTCCATCTAAACCTGTTTTAGTATCCCGGTCAAAATAGACAATATTTTCACTTGCCGATATAGTTTCGTGAAAATATTGAGTTGGAAAAGGGTCGTTTTGATTAAGAGGGGGAGTAACAGCCTCAATAACAGGAGTAGTACTCCACAATGGATTATTATTTGCATCGAAGCCCGTTAAAGGATACTTTAACACCCTGCTTACCACCCCAAGTCCAAAACCTTCAGGGTTGGTAAGTTTAGCGCCGTCTTTAGCAATAACCGTACGCTGCCCTAGTGTTATACCGGTATGTCTTAAAACGCCGCCTGCAACAAGCTCTACTACAAAATAGGACGAATTTCTTTGAAGAAATGCATACGTTCTACCGTTTTTAAGCGTTACAACATCTGTAATCTTATTAAAATCATCATAATCCGACGGCATGGTACCCCCCCAGTTGTTTTTCAACGTCCACGAACCATTATTAGCTACCAATGGTTTGGAATAATCAATTTCAAACTCAATAACATTTGCAATAAGCCGGGTCGGATTATTTGGATCTACCGTGGTATTGTACACAGCTGGTAAAGACATAATACTTTCTATATATTGTTGGGAAGCGGAGTAATGCTGGTGACGGAAATTACCGCCATCACCTACCCAAAAAGATCCATCCTCCTGAAAGGCAATGTACACTCCGTAACCATCGGGGTGTCTCGGATCCCTAAAATAAAATTTGTCATTGTTTACTGTAGCATCACTTAAATATCCTCCGGGCTTTCCTAATGTCCACTGTAAAATACCATTTGCATTATCAAATGCTTTTACTTGCTGGGTTTCCATATCGAGTAGTACAAGTGTCTTATTATCAGGCGAAACAGCAAGTCCTCCAACATTGCCTGTTAAGACAATCTCAACTCCCATGGGTTGCAAATCGCCGTTGGAAGAAACACTGTATTTTATCACTTTCCCAGGCAAGGATATCCAAAGATTATCGCTGCCATCTACTGCAAGTTTAGCTACATTTTCCAGTGTCAAATTTTTTATAAGAGTACCTGATTTTTTATTTAAAACCTGAAGCTGCGATAAGCCTGCCCGTGCAACAAAAAGAAAGTCTTTGTCTTTTTGAACGGCCATTGCAGATATTATGGAGTTACCTGTGTTCATAAATGAAATTGCGGAAGTAAACGAAGTTCCATAACGAAGCATTTGGTTCGAACCTGCTGAGAATGAAACTTCCGTGTCACTATTAGCCCTGGTAGCAAATACTAACGTTTTAGTTACCTCAAACGGGTCATAAATACTCCAGTACAAAAAATTGCCATCAGTTACAACGTTTTGGCTTCCCTGTATTGATTTACCTGTTACCCACTCTTTTTTTTGAGGATCAGAAAGTTTAAACTTTAGCTGAGATGGATATCCTTCATTATAATTTGTTGCACAATACATATAATTACCCACTGCTGCCATAGCGCAAATCGGTTCGAACATGTGGTATTTGGAACTACCAGATAATGCGCTTGAGGTATTCCCAATAACACCTCCTTCCCATTGGTAGGTTACATTGTTTGACAGCACTTTTATTGTAACGTCCTTTTCTGTAGAAACTTTTTCATCATCATCAAACCTATCCCATGCAAGTGTGTGTGAACCGGCAGAATATTTTTTACCACTCCATAATGTTCGGATTAGTGTGCCGTCCTTTTTATAAACTCCGGCACTGGTCAGTGCTTCTTTCTTTAACTTAAAAGTAAAAGGTAACGTTTCGTTTTGAGCAAATGAGCGATTGCTTACCAATAATAAAATTATAGCTGCTAAAAGCAGCAAATGCCTTTGGTTTATCATAGATATTGGTTTTAAATCTGAACTGTTGGGCTACTGAATTTGAGTAGCTCACTGGTTCAACAAGTATCTAAAAAACTCCTTTTAGTGCCTTTTTATTTTACTTTGAACGCCATTAGAATGCCCGCATCAGACATTACAATTGCCGGAAAAAAAAAGTGATTAACATACTATTTTGCATGCCCAATACCATCTCACTTGTATTCCAAAAACTAAAAATCGCGTGGCACAAAAATTAAATTTTTGACAAGACAGTGATAGTGATTAAATCCAGTACTAAAGCAATCTTTTGCTTTTTTTAATGATTATTACTGCAATACTTTCCGATCTTCTTCTTTAAAAGTGATAATTGAGGCGAAGTAGAAAATGAGAAAAATGATAATAAAAGGGTAATTAATGACTATCCTGCTTATAAAATTTTAGATGAGGTGACAATAGCTTGCACCATTTCATTTTTTTAATTTATGCCATTACATTAAAAGTTCTTCCAACACGGAAATAACCTATACATAGTCGACACTCAAAAAGTCTGTAATGCTTGCTATTGCTAAGTTTTCAACAATTGTTGACTAATATAATTTGCCAGATTTTAATAAAATTGGCTAAAAGCTTGCAAATTGATAGATGCTTTCCAACAAAAAACCAACTGCGCAACTAGGATTGTTTCATGGTTTGGCAGATCAGCTTAATCAAAAGCATCCTTTGTTTTTGCTTGCACATAAGATTAATTGGAGTGTCTTTGAGGATAATTTTAAGAAGCATTATAGTGAGACAATGGGTAAGCCTGCCAAGCCCATTCGGCTCATGGTTTCGCTACTCATTCTCAAACATGTGCGTAACCTGAGTGATGAAAACCTGGTAGAACATTGGAGTGAAAATCTCTACTATCAATACTTTGGCGGCGAGCAGTTTTTTCAACCCATATTCCATGCGTTTCTACCGAACTGGTTTCTTTTAGACAGCGTATTGGAGAAGAAGGTGTGGAGTTGATTTTAAAAGAAAGTATTCGTGTAAATGACCCTCCTGAGGATAGTAGCGGCAGTTTGGTAGTGAGCGTTGATACAACGGTTCAGGAGAAAAATATCACCTACCCGACAGACGATAAGCTCTAGAAAAAAATTATGTTGGAAAATTCCGTTAAAGAAGCCATTGATCTTCGGCAGTCTTACACGCAGGTGGTAAAAAAGCTGGCTTATGAACAGCGTTTTAAGAACAGTAAAAAAGGTGCAAAAATAGCCCGTAAAGCTGCCAAAAAGATAAAGATTATTGCGGGCAGATTGGTGAGAGACATTGCCCGAAAGCTGCCACTGGAGCGGCTTGGTGTGTATTTACCGACTCTTAAATTATACCAGCGGGTATTATCGCAAAAGCGGGGTGACACAGATAAAATTTACAGCCTGCATGAACCGGATGTAAAATGCTATGCAAAAGGAAAAGAACATAAAAAGTTGGTGTAATGGACATTTATTAGGCTGTTTTTAGGGTTAATGTTACTAATGGACATTTATTAGGCTGTTTATTTTTGTTCCTTATTTGTTCCTCAAATTTTATGGTTTTCCTTTATCCTATCAGGTCAAACGGAAGTAGGCTCTGCTGGAGAGCAACCTGCCAGGGATATACATGATGTCGGCGAAATACATAATGAAAATAGCTGTTGAATTTTCATCAATGGCTCTTTTTATTTTGATGACCCTATGCCTTCGCAAACTCATCAATAGACTTTCTCTTTCTTGTTGCTGACAAGCCATTATGCTTCCTCAATTTATTCTTCAGATCGG
>JACMPR010000068.1 GCA_014377385.1 Ferruginibacter sp.
ACGATCTCACCACTATCCTGGTTGGCAATCGATAAGAAATTGCCAGATGGATCGATTGAAAGATTTTGTGGTGTAAGACCCTGTTTAAACTGGCAATTTGCGAATGCAAGAGAACCGTTCGCTTCATTAAAAAACATAGTAATAGAGGTGGAGGTACCGCGGTTCGTGGCATATAAAAAAAGCCCATCAGGAGATACATGTATATCTTCAGATTTGATCTTTCCCATGAAGGTGTCGGGTAATGCATTGATGGTTTGCTCCTGGTTAAAACAGCATTCTCCCAATCGAAAACAACTATGCAGCCGGCCATTTCTTCTTTGAGATAACCTTTTTTACCATCTGGGTCAAATTCAAGACGTCTGGAAATTTTTGTTGGATTTCCTGAAGATTTAAACTTGCGGGAGTTCGCATCAAACCAGTAGGACATAATTTCAACTGTGCCCGGATCTGCAAGCAGCAAATATTTATTATCAGGAAAAAATACTGTGCAATGAATGTGCGGCTTCTCCTGCCTGGATGAACCGATACTTTTGCCCTTGTAAGCAGTGGTACCGGCTGCCCGGCCCAGGGTAACGTTTTTGCAATTTAATCAAAAAACTGAAAAACTTTCGCCACTGTAATTGCCTGCCACCAGCCAGTCACCTGTCCTATCTATTAAATCATTGCAAGCATCGTCACCGTTGGTTGACTGTGCATTTATTTTTCTTTATGCTGACTTCTTTTGATCAATAGAAAATGTCGTACCCATTACGGGGCCTTTTTCCTCAACGGGTTCATTTACCGCATAAATATATTTTTGATCCGGGGATACAACAATGTTTGAAGGACCGAGGGTCATTATCAAGCTCAAAAAACAGATTTCCCATTGAGCGTGTTAAAGTCGTATGCCTAGATGTCTTAATTCTTCCCATTGGTGTAAGTGCCTACAAATAAAAGAAAATGATCAGCAGTATCTTACAACTGGGAGAATGCCGTTATTGTCCCTAAAGCCGATATAATTATAAGTGATATTATTTTCATCGCCGCAAAATACGTGCTATTTCTAAAATCAACGAGACATATGCTGGCATGGTATTTATGATATTTTTAAAAATCACTTTCAATGCCGGAAGGACCCTCACTAATTTACATCAGCCTAAAATTAAAACCATTTTCAGGTAAAAAAGTTACCGGTTGCGGAGGCTACACGCCGATGGCTACAGGTTGGATTAAAGGAGAAAAGTTACTGGAAGTTTGTACCTGGGGGAAACATCTTTTGCTACGTTTTAAAAAGGGGACGGTGAGGATACACCTGATGCTATTTGGTTCGGTGTTAATCAACGAAAAGAAAAAAGTAAATGCAAGTTTCTTTCTCCAATTTGGAAAAGATGAAGTTAATTTTTATGTGGTAAAGGCTATTCAATTAACGCAGCCGCTAAAAGATATTTACGACTGGCGAACGGATATCATGAGCCGCAAATGGAGCAGCAAACATATCATCCGTTTAGCAGGTGAACATATAACTGAAATCATTGGTGATACATTGCTGGATCAGCAGGTATTTACCGGCGTAGGTAATATTATCAGAAACGAGGTTCTTTTTCGAACTGCTGTACATCCGTTGAGCCGTGTAGGTAATATTCCGGTAGTAAAATTGCTGGAACTTTTGAAAGATATTCGTGTGTATGCGAAACTATTTTTAAAAGAAAAAAAGGCGGGAATATTTGGGGATCACTTTGAGGTTCATGAACAAAAAATATGTCCCCGCGATGGCAATGAACTTACCATTAAAATTATTGGGAAAACCAAACGAAAAGCCTATTTCTGTAACAGTTGCCAGGAAAAGTTTTAAGCGGTACAGCATTTGATTAAACCATTCGTTTTTTTCAATCAGCCAGACGTTCTATTCTTTATTATGGTATAGAAGATGAGCAAAGAGCATCGGATATGTAAAATAATAAACTGCATAACCTCCTGCCCGTAAAAAATTCCCTGCAGACAAGAATCTTGTAATAGTTAACATATAAAAATAATTACCTCCGAAGAAATTCAAAAAAAGTTTTTTAATTATTCTTCATGACCGGTTTCTTATCATTTTTAACAAACGAAAGACTGACAGGATCTTTTTTTGACTTCGGGGTATTGTATTTTTTGGTCATAAAAAAATCCAGGGCCTCAGGATCATCCTTAACCAATAGATTCATAGTTTCTGCGGTATAAGCCAGGATCAGGCCGTCACCGCCTTTCTGTACAAAGAATTCATCCACGGCACTGGTACCATTGAAATATTTTTTTGTATAAACGTTTACATTTCCCTTCGCAATTCTAATTGCAAAACCGGGAAGGGCTTCTGTGGCAATGTAACTTCTGTGGCCAGTAGCGAACCCTACCTGTGATATTGCATAATGTTCTTTATTCTGGTAAGCTTTAATTTCTTTTGCCGCAATTTTTGTATGCCCGTCTGCAAGCAAATAAGGAGCCTTTAAAAATCCGGTCACTAATTTTAAGGTCGTATAATTTTTTATCGTTCCGTCTTTCATTTGTGTAAAACAGGCGGCAGTTAATTCCTTTGATTGCTCAATATCTGCTTTTCGCTGTGCCATGGACTCTTTTGAGCTTTTACAGGAGTTTATTGAGAATAAAATGATGAAACAGATCGTTGTCAGGAACAGGGTATTTCTCATGTATATCGATTTTCACTAAAAACGATTTTTTTGGCAGAATATTGTAAATAAAAGCTACTAAATGTAAGAATGAAAAAGTAAAAAACCGACTGGTAAAAGCAGGTTTAAAACTGAGAATAATGCTCAATGAACCTTTCAATATTCACCAGTATTCAAATACAAAATTTTCAGCGTTCAGCCCGCGGTAAAAGCGTCCATAATATTCATCACTTTGATTGCTTCTTCACTTGGGCAAGGGTTTGCTGACTCTTCCCGGAAATATTCCACTACTTTTTGTATCATTGGTTGTTGCACATGTTGCAATGGTTCAAAACTATAGACTTCCCTTTTGTCATGAATAGTTACGCTGAAGGTCTGGTCGTCAAATACACTGAAGCAAATTTTTCCATCAGATCCAACAATCTTACAAGTATCAGCACCTTCTCCCGGTGCTGCCGCAAAACTCCACAACCCATTGAAAACTACACCCGAGTTAAATAGGATATTACCGGTTACAAGGTCAGCTGCATTATAGGATGCTGCCTGGTTTAATGCCATTCCGGAAACGTTTTTCATTTCACCAAAAAAATGATACAAAAGATCTAACTGGTGTGGAGCAATGTCGTGAAACAAACCACCACCACTAACAGCCGGGTCTACACGCCATGCAGTGCTTTCTACTTTCATGGCAGCAGCAGAAAGCTGGGGGCGCAAAAATTCAAGCTGGCAAAATCTAACATCCCCGATTGCTTTGTTCTCAAGCAACTGCTTTATCTTTTTAAATTTAGGTTGTTCACGCCGGTAGTGCGCCACAGATAATTTTACGTTCTTTTGTTTTGCCACGTCAGTCATTTCTGCCGCTTCTGCAACATTCATTGCCATTGGCTTTTCTACATATACGGGCTTGCCTGCATTCAGTGCTGCGATCGTATATTGCTTATGCGAAGAAGGAGGAGTAGCGATGTAAATGGCATTTACAGCAGGATCGTGGATGAGCTTGTCAGCATCATTATACCAGGCAGGTACCTGGTGCCTGGCTGCATAATCAGCCGCTTTCAATGCGTCTCTGCGCATAACGGCAACCAATGCTGAATTATTTACTTTATTGAATGCCGGGCCGCTTTTTATTTCTGCAACGTCGCCACAGCCAATAATTCCCCAGTTTATCTTTTTCATGTTATCAGGATAATAATGGGTACAAATTAAAATAAATAAAATAAAGTGAAGCTATTGACTTGACGCGGCAAGCCAATCAAAAACTTTATGAAATGTTTGTAGTGTAGGTATCCGGATGCCGGACACTAATAAAATACCTGGACTGCATTTTTGCCATAGGCACCTCACCAATAAATTTGAAAATGGACACTATTTTTTTGGTTTTCGTTTACCGGAAAAGGCCACCGCATTCGGATCAAAACTCTCTGGGTTTAATTCGAAATAGGCATTATTGAAAATTCTGGCGGTTAACTTTAATTGTTTTGTGAGCTTTACCTGTCTCCTGTTATTATTATAAAAATCCAGTGCTTCCGGATTGTTCTTGATAAGTGCATCCATCAACTCAGGTGTGTATGCCAATACCTGGCCATTGCCTTCCTGCAGAAAGAATTCATCGATCACTGTATGATCGTTTTTGTATTTCTTTATGTAAACATTTAAACGGCCGGCTGCAATGCGAACAGCAAATCCAGGCAGGGTTTCGGAGGCAATCTTGCTCTTGTGACCACCGTAGGAAAAACCAGCAGCGGCAATAGCAAAATGATCCTTGTTCTGGTAGGAAATAATGTCGGTGGAATAGATTTTTATTTTTCCATCCGCCAAAAGATGCGGTGACTTGTATATACTTGTTACTAACACCAAGGTTGTAAAGTTTCTAATCGTTCCATCGGTTAATTCAACAAAACATTGATAAGAAGGCAGTTTTGATTCCAGCAAGGCCATTTTTCGGTTTACTGCTGCCTGTTTTGAATTGGTACAGGAACCAAGGATTAGAATGCCGGTAAACAATAATAAAATAAAGGGTATTAGTTTCTTCATAGAAAACGGATTTACCCTTTAAACGTTTATACATGTGAAATATTACTACCAGGTACTGAAAATCTTTATTTAGGGAACAAAAAATGGAAAATAGATAGCCTCCGGGTGCAAGGCAAACCATTCATCATCTATTGATTGAGGTGCGCCCCGTTCCCAGTGAAGATTCATTAGGTTGTAATCTGATAAACGCCGGTAAATCCCGGGAAGTGATCGGTGAAGCTCTGTGATCACATGTGAGTGAAGAGCCTGGCAGGAAATATGCAGCAACCGAATTAATATATTTGCTCATCAAAGGACAGGCCATGCCCTACCCTCCCTTTCGAAGTTAAAAACTGGTTTCTCCAGGCAACAAATGCAGATAGCAAAGACAAAATCACCAGCAGCGACAGGCCAACAGAAAGATTCGCTTTTTCGGCTATGAATCCAATCAGCGAAGGCCCGGCAAGAAACCCAATCAGCCCGCCGGTTGTTACCATCGCAAAACCTTCAACCGTACTCAGTCCGGGAATATTTGCAGCAGCGCTGAATAAAACAGGTACACTACAACAACAACCGAAACCCACCAACACATAGCCAATAATGGCAACCGCCAGAATCGGTGCAAGTACAACAATTAAAAAACCCAGGGCGGCCAGCAGGCAACCACCTATACCTACTTTTTTACTGCCAATTCCTGATATGAGGCTGTCGCCATTTAATCTACCGATGGTCATTGCTATCGAAAAACCGGCATAACCAAGGCTGATCATAGTTTTAGGCGAATGGAGGGTTTCTTTGAGATAGATGGCGCTCCAGTCGGCAACACAGCCCTCGGCCATAAAACTGATCAGGCAAATAAATGATATACCCAATACACTCAGGGATGGTATTTTTATGCCGGACCGGCTATGAATAAGATTTTTATTAGCAAGCAAAAGTAGTCGGTTAAAAAAAATAACTGTAACAATAGCCGATGCAACAAGAACAATTTGCCAGCCCGACGGAATACCTGCCATGAATAAAAAGCCAGCAACGCCGGCACTAACGGCACCGCCCAGACTATACATTCCATGACAGGTACTCATGAATAACCGGTTGTATTTTTTTTCAAGAAGAGTCACGGTAGCATTGGAAGACACGCCGTTTAAAAAACCAAATACACCAAAAAGATACAGGCAGGTCCAGAGCATCGGCCTGTTGACCGAATTTACCTGCAGCACCATGATGGCGCACATTGTAAGGGAACCTCCAACCATCCATTTACCTACTTGTATCTTACTGAATATCCTGGTGGAAAGCAGCATCCCGGTAATGGCTCCCAATGGAGAAAGCAATAATGATAAGCCCAGGCTTCCGTCAGAAAAACCCATACGCTCTTTAATGACAGGAATGCTTGCTACCCAGGTTCCGAATAATAAGCTGGAAGTAGAAAAAAGAAATCCAACTGCAAGTGCAGGCTTCAACTTGATGAATGAGGCAATGTTTTTAAACATGAAGAGTGAAGGTAGTTATTACGGATAACAGCTAAAATGCTACAACCTGGTGACAAAATAAAAAAAGATAAGACATCATCTTGTAATGATATCTTATCTTTTTTACGGGAACGGTTACGGTCTATTTATATGCTATGGATGTGGTGGTAAATGCGGCCTTGGACGATGCGGCAGCCGGGGTCTGTGACGGGGACGGTGGTGATGATGGTGACGTTTTTTGTACTTTTTTTTCTGCGTAAGCTCTGAAGATTCCCTGTTGTTGTCCATCGCAAATGCCCCGGTTCCGGTAAACGCAAAAAGGCATAGCAGAATAATGATTTTTTTCATTGCTGATGTTGATTTATTTATGAAATATAAGTTCGAAACATAGCCATGATTACTAATATCGGGCCAGATGCGTCGCACTGCTTTTATGAATAGAAGGCGTTTTGCCTATCCATCCCGGCCGGGAGAGGATTTTCATCACGAATTCTAACAAAACAATTCGTTTTAAAAAACATTTTAGGAAGCCTTTTCAATTATTAAAGAATATTTTTGTTGTTTAAATGATTGAATTTGAGCAGTGATGTATTTTTAATAACACCCCCATTTACCCAACTGAATACGCCCTACCCGGCTACCGCTTATTTAAAGGGTTTTTTAAATACCAAAAATATTTCTGCCTACCAGGCAGATCTTGGCATCGAGGTAACGATAGCCCTGTTTTCCAAAAAAGGACTTAAGCAATTATTTGCGGACATTACCACGTCAACAGACCTATCTCCCCAGGCAAAAAGGATGATTGCATTGCAGGAAGATTATATCAATAGCATCGATGCAGTCATACTTTTTTTACAGGGAAAAAATTCAGTGTTGGCAACGCTGATATGTAAGAGAGATTTTTTGCCGGAAGGCAGCAGGTTTCAAACTGTAGATGATCTTACCTGGGCATTTGGGAGTATGGGCTCGCAGGATAGGGCTAAACACCTTGCCACCATGTACCTCGAAGATCTCTCTGATCTCGTAAAAGAATGCGTAGACGAACATTTTGGGTTCACCCGTTACGCCGAAAAGCTGGGGCGAAGTGCCAATAGTTTTGATGTATTATACAATGAATTGCAAAAAGAATATACCTACACTGATACTATATTAATTGATATCCTCCAAAAAAAGATGGAAGCCGTAAAACCCTTGATGGTTTGTATCACGGTTCCTTTCCCGGGTAACCTTTATACGTCTTTGCGGTGCGGACAATGGATAAGGAAACACTATCCGTCCGTAAAAGTAGCTATGGGTGGAGGCTTTGCTAATACAGAGTTAAGATCACTAACGGATACGCGTGTGTTTGAATTTTATGACTTTATTACCCTCGACGATGGCGAGGCGCCTGTAGAAAATATTTATCATTTTATAAACGGCACTAAAACCATCCAGGAATTAAAGAGAACATTTACGATGGTGGATAGTAAACTGACCTACATAAATAATACGGCCTGCACAGATTATAAACAGGGCCAGGTGGGAACACCGGACTACAGCGATTTTTTACTGGACAACTACATTTCTGCTATTGAGGTTGTAAATCCTATGCACAGCCTTTGGAGTGATGGGCGCTGGAACAAACTAACTATGGCGCATGGCTGCTATTGGGGCAAATGTACTTTTTGCGACATCAGCCTTGATTATATAAAATTGTACGAACCAATAACGGCCCAATTACTCTGCAACAGGATGGAAACCATAATTTCCCAGACGGGACAACATGGTTTCCATTTCGTTGACGAAGCTGCACCGCCTGCGCTTATGCGGGCCCTGAGCCTGGAGATTATACGAAGAAAACTGGTTGTTACCTGGTGGGCTAATATTCGTTTTGAGAAGAATTTCTCCCGGGATCTTTGTTTGTTATTAAAAGCTGCAGGCTGTATCGCAGTGTCTGGCGGTTTGGAAGTGGCTTCCGACAGGTTGCTTGCCCTCATCGACAAAGGCATAACCGTGGCCCAGGTTGCCAGGGTAAACCGAAATTTTAGTGAAGCGGGCATTATGGTGCATGCTTACCTGATGTACGGTTTCCCCACGCAAACTGCTCAGGAAACTATTGATTCCCTGGAAATGGTTCGGCAATTGTTTGAGGCGGGTGTCCTTCAATCTGCTTTCTGGCATCAATTTACCATGACGGCACATAGCCCGGTTGGACTGCACCCGGAAAAATATAAAGTTCAAAAACTAACGGAAAGCGTTGGGAGCTTTGCAAATAACGATATTCCGCACCTGGATCCCACAGGAGCAGATCATGAAAGCTTTGGTTTTGGATTAAAAAAATCGCTCTTAAATTACATGCACGGCACATGCTTCGATTACCCATTGCAGAAATGGTTCGATTTCAAAACACCGAAAACATCGCTGCCACCGGATTACATTGTTAAAGCATTGGAAGAACCTGCATACAGCATTTTAAAACCCAGTGATAAATTTGTATGGCTGGGTAATTCCCCGGCTGTGGAAAATTTCACGAAATCAAAAAAAGGCAACCAATGGGAAATGTGTTCCATAACTTTTTATGGTAGAAAGGAAACGCTTAATATCAAAACAGATCAAAAAAAGGGATGGTGGCTGACGGCAATACTTGAAAAATTGTCAATCAAGAATATTAAAACCTACACTTTACAGGAAATCAGGGACAGCTTTGAGGATGAGGGACTGGAAGACTTCGAATTATTCTGGGATAACAAACCGGTTAGTAACCTCTATAAAGTTGGGCTGTTGAAACTATAATTGCAGCAGCTTTTTTATATTTTAAAATTAAATATTTTACAGCCGGTAATTTATCATCACTTGTTATGATTAATTTTATGCTTATAATGTCGGGCAGCGGAGTGTGCCCCGGCCGCCTCTAATCAAAGACCTTTATTATAACCTTGGTATGTTTAAAAAAAAAGTTTCCATCCCCGTTGCGATACTAATGACAATCGCTGGTGCCCTTATTACATTTTTTTCAGTTTCCTGGCTTGCGCCAAAAAATCCGGAATATGAACCAACAGTTACGGCATCTCCCGTTAATACTTGCGATAGAGTTAATATGGTGCGGCTGAATGGTTATCAATTTATCCGTCCACTGCTCTTTGCCGAAATACCCTGCGAAGCCGAAAAGTTACTGCCGGTGAAATCAGCCGTAGTGGACATCATTAATTCTTATAAAAGTTCTGGCACCATCAGCGGAGCTTCAGTGTACCTGAGAGAACTTTCACAGGGAAATTGGGTCTCAATTGGAGAACAGGACACTTACAACCCCGGGTCATTGTTAAAAGTTCCCGAGTTGATAACTTTCATGAAGATGAATGAGAAAAAGCCAGGTTTGCTTGATAAAAAAATATTGTACAGTGTGCCGTTGCAACTAAAAAAACAGGCTTTTTTTCTGTCCAAAAGTATCGAAGTTGGAAAAACTTATGCTATCCGGGATTTGCTTTATTATATGATAGCCTATTCAGATAACAATGCTACCATGCTATTGAACCAGATGATGGACCTGGCGATATTCAAAAAATTATTTACAGATTTAGGTTTGCCGGAGCCGAACATGACAAAAAATGACATCCCTATCGGTGTTAAAGAATATTCATTGTTCATGCGGGCTTTGTATAACGCCACCTACCTCAATATTGGGGATTCTGAATATTGCACAGAATTATTAATCCATAGGGACTTCAACCAGGGGCTGCTCAACGGGCTGCCGGGCGAAGTTAAAGTAGCGCATAAATTTGGCGAAGCCAGGGACCGGGATGGCATTAGTGCAAATTTCAGCGAATCAGGTATTATATATGTGGGTAGTTCGCCCTATTTATTGACCGTTATGATAAGGGGCAAAAACAATGTAGCATTACCTCCTGTAATCAGTATGATCTCCAGGAAAGTATTTGAAATGATTAGCCGGGCATAATCTTTTTCATCCGCATAGCTGCTGCTGAATTGTTTTTTTTACAGGCAGCAATTCTTCAAGCTGGTCTATTTTTACTTTCTGGCAATAAAATTTACTTCCATACCTGTAAACTTTATTAGGTTCAATGCGATTGTCATTTTGGTGCCTACGAATTACCTGGTGGGTAGTTGGTATTTATCAAAAGAGAATTACGGGATATATTATAAAGGCCTTTCGACATACAGGTTTCCACACATCGGCTTTAAGAATTTTCTTTAACGTAATACGTAGTTCGTTTTTGATTTGTGATTGTTCTCAACAGGGTTGAATTAACCTGGGAAAGTGAATCAGGGATAATCAAACAATCCTTAACTTTTTTTTGGAAGAAAAAATGGCATCATATATGCATTCCTTTTCGACCTATGAAAAGAAAATATCTTCTTTTAATCTTCGTGTGTTTTTCATTCACCACCCATGCACAAGTTTCTCCCCAACCTGCCGATACCATTATTAAAAAACTAGATAGCCTTGATAGAAGATCAGACAGTGCTGGTTTTCAGAAAAATAATATTCAAAAGGAAGCGTACAATGAAACAACGAAGTTGCTTCCCCGGGATTATTTTATTTTATTAGGCAGCAGTATTAAACAGGAATTCACCAAGCCTTTACACATGACCAGGAAGGATTGGTGGAACTTTGGAAAATTTGCTGCAATTGGCGTAACTGTCGCAGTTTTTGATGAACAGATCCAAAGGAACGCACTGGCCTTACGGAATAAAAGCCCATTTGTGCGAAACACCGGACGAATAATTAGCAAAACCGGTGGCGTAAATGAGGTGTTTACGCTTGCAGCATTTGGCCTGTATGGGGCGATCGTAAAAAGTGAAAAGGTGAAAACAACCACCCTGCTCGCTACACAGGCTGTAATTACTGCCACGTTAGTTGAGACACTTGGAAAGCTGCTATCGGGCCGAAGAAGGCCTAATTTTTATGGTGAGCAGGAAGAAGCCGAACCTAAATTTACCGGGCCCTTTGGCAATTTTTCACGTGGTTCTTCCGGAAACAGAACCAATAGCTCCTTTCCGTCCGGCCACACGACGCTTGCATTTGCAGCGGCCACAGTTTTTGCTGTTGAATATAAAAATAAACCACTTATTCCAATTGTTGCGTACAGCATTGCATCATTGGTAGCTGTTAGCAGGATAACTGAAAATAAACATTGGGCATCGGATGTTTTTGTCGGCGCTGCATTAGGATACATCACCGGCAGGCAAGTAGCGTTTAACTATCACCGTTTGGCACGAATAAAAAACCAGCAAAAAGCAAAGAAAACGCTTACGTTCAATTTACAATATACTGACTGGGGTGCCTTACAACCGGGCCTGGCAATGAAATTTTGATGATCCATCCAGCTATGACAGATTAGCTATTGCTACTATTGAGTATTGGTACAAAGGCTTCCGAATCGTTCTTTTCCTTTAAAGTAATATGGATCCATATCCCGGTGTCAATGCTAACACCAGCTTTACAGTCGTGGTAGGTTTTTGTCTGAACCAGTTTATCAGTTACAAAAAAATTGCAGGCAGTTGCGGACCATCCATTTCCAAACTGTTTGTGTACGCTGAACACGCTTTCCTCCTTGTCATCACCGGCAAACCTGACAAATTTTACCGCTACCACGTCTCGTACTGAAAAGAGTTTACACATTTGTTAGATAATGCTGTTGCTTATTTTTACGAGGCTGTCATTTTTATACTGGGCTGTTGTCTGGTTGAAGGTAAAGCTCGTGTACCATTTCCCCGCTTAAGGTTTATACATCGGCAGGAGAACAGATTTGCCATCATTTTCTACCGAAAAGGAAAAAAGTAATATCAACAAAATGCTATGGTAAATTTCTTCATGCAAAGCGCTTTATTTATTAGAAATAAGAGAACAATTTGAACAAAAGCAAACATTGCGGATGGGTGATCGTATAAAGTTGTGAACGGAACGATAATTGATAATTATTAGTGAGGCATTGGGTGAGAGTCCGGGACTTGTCAGTTCAGTAGCTGAGCACTGTCGGGAAATTTTAATTGCCAATTCAGCATATTTTATTACCAAACCA
>JACMPR010000006.1 GCA_014377385.1 Ferruginibacter sp.
AACAGATTATTATAAAGTACGTTTTCAAAATATTAACACTTATGTAGCATCCAGTGAACAAGGTTTATATTTTTTATTTGTGCGTTTTCCAGCCGGGCATTTCATTAAGTGTAATTACGTTTGGCGCATTGTGCACCGCTTTTATCTGTTCAATGGTATTGTCCTGAAACTCCAGTTCGGACCAACCCATAAAAAACACCCATGTCGGCTGCTTTATCAATGTTTTTGCATCAGGAAGTTTCGTACATTCTCCTATTGCGATTGGCTTCCCATCGCTAGCGCCCAGCATCAACTGATATTTCTCGTCGGTAAAGCCGTCACTGTCGTACACGTCGAGCGCAGCCATATCCCAATATTGCGGAGCTGGTCTGTAAGTTTTGACATCAGTTGCTAAAGTCTTAAAATCCTGGATATCCCAAACCCAGATCAGGTTGGTCAGTTTTTTCTCTTTTACCATATAATCATGGAGCATCTCATACAACTTTAACGTTCCTTTTGGGCCGGGGCGGCCGCCCCACCAAAATACGCCCTGATTCATCTCGTGCATAGGACGCCACAATACCTCTACTTTTTTCTCTTTCAACTGTTGCAGATAAACACAAATTTCATCAACTCTGGCTTTCCATTTTCTGTTTAGGTCACTTCCATCGGTGGTAATTTCCTTCCATTGTTCATCTGTAAGTTTGCTCAATACACCTCCTTGCCAACCACATGGTTCGTTAAGAGCTGGATTGCAGGCATGCCACATCAGGTTAACTACAGATCCTCTTTCCCACTGTAGCACAGCTTCATTAATCATCAACTGACGGTTAGTAATGTTATCAGCCTGGAACAAAAAGTCGCCACTCCACAAAGCAGGAAAATTGCCAGTAACAGAATCTACTTTATTCGTCCAGCGGGCCGGCGTGGCATTGGGTTCCCTATTGTGAATACCCGATAACGTTTGCTTACCCGATATACTGTTAAGGTAATTGACCACCTGGTATTTTGATTTTTTTTGAGCGTGCGCTACGGTTAGTATGGCACATAGAAACAAGAAGGCTATGATTTTTTTCATATTGCTGATGTCTATTTGTTTAGGTTGATATGCGTGGTTTTCAGTTGCATGAACTCTTGTTTGCAAATAAAGTAAAACATCGGTAACCGTAAATCTATTTTTTTTTGCGAGAATTTACTTTCTATACGCCGCTCCAAACAGAGTTTGAGTTTTCTCTAAAACGATTTAACTTTTGAAGCGAATCGCCCAGAATGGTTGTGTCCAAATTTATAAAACCCAAAATTAAAACGGAAATGATCTTAAGAAAACGTTGCCTGAATATTAAATAAAGACGATTATGATTAAAAAACAACTAGCTGGAAAAAAGTTTAATTTAGCTTAGCTTATTCGCAACGCTCTTAATTATGCTGTGGTTGGCGTTTTATCGATAAGGTGACAGTAATTAAAATCAACATTTTTCTTAACTTGGCTTTACAATATTCAATTATTTAGTTCTTTAACTTAAAAGTGCTGTCCAGAATCCTTTTGGAAAAAATAGCTTTAGCAGAAAGATTTATGGCTAATTCGTGGCATTAAAAAGCATTCTCGTAACAAGTTGCCTATTATCAAAAAAACTGTTGATTAATATTGAAATCCCCACAGTCGGTTGAATTGGGGTCTTCCAAAAAAATATTGAGATGGGGGTTGTTCACAATAAGAGCAACCTTTTTTGTTAGCACATATTATCCTTTTAAAAATAGAAATAAACGTGGAAGAAA
>JACMPR010000007.1 GCA_014377385.1 Ferruginibacter sp.
TCCACTAAAACGACGGCAATGGTATGACAGTCTTTTTTCATTTATTGAAAATACAAAACTGCCTTTAAGTCTTACAGGATAACTCTACTGCAAAATTTGGGTTTAATGAGTTCCAGGTTTACAGATGAAAATAAACACATTACCAGTCATAGGGATCAGAGTTTTAATTCATATCGGCTTTTACGATAAAGATGGCAACAGCAGCTATCTGTAAGGGTAAGCAGGCTGCTTATGTAATAAGTTCCTCTAAATAAGAAGCTGGTACTGCCTAGTAAATTTTGATGCCTTTTTTCTTCTACAAAAAGGATAGAACTATTTTTTACTTCAGAACGTTCAGGAGCACTGTAAAATTATTTTCCTTTTAAGATGTTGTATTTTCATAACGGGAACGCCATTCAAAAAACCCGGCTTCTGAAATACCGTGAAGCATACAGAAATCTTTTGCACTCACGCCCGATTGTGAAAAAGCTTCCAGTAAAATCTTTGCCTCTGATGATGTGCGACGGTCACGTTTACTTTGTTTAAGTTCCGTAATATTATAAATTGCAATCAAAAGCACAAACTTAAAAGACTAGCTTATATGGAACAAGATGTACTTAGAGGGAGGGATACTTTCCATTGCGATTTTATTTTTAACATGCTTGACATATGCAAAAATTATAGCGGCGTATGAAGAAAAATGTTGCTGCTTGAAAGTTGAGTTATTAACTAAGCCTGGAGTGGACAACACTTATATTTCAAGTTGATTAGATATTAATTTGATTAATTCCAAGCCTTGGAATTAATCAAAAAGGCTATAAATATATTCTTACTTAAATCAACGCTGGGCAAGGGTACGAAGTTGCTGATTTTTTGGCTAATGAAGGCTTGGTTGATTATGTCAAAAAATGTGCAGACTCTATTTAAAAACTGCCCATCTCTGAAGCATTGCTTCAAGCCAGGCAACATGTTGAGAATCCCGACCTAACCATGTCCAAGATTTTTTTATGCATGTAAGTTGATTTGCATTATTTCGTTTTTACAACTTTGATGGTTTCCAGTTTATTTGCCTGCATAATTTTTAAAAGATAAATACCGGGGATAAACGTATTTCCAAAAATAACTTTCTTTCCGGGAGTAATTCTGTCTTCATAAACTTTCTGGCCTTTTAAATTAATTACAGTAACATGAATATTTTCGACGGTATTACTGTTTACCAACAAAGAAAACTGATTGCTGGAAGGGTTTGGAAAAGCCACTGCTTCAAACATGTTTGCTGTACTTGATTCTGGAGTGTGTTTAGCGTAAACATTTCCCGTAGCGTCGGAAGCAGATCCTTTTCCAGATATGCAACTCGCCTGGCTATTGGCTATGAATACTGAAATGGAGGCTGTTGAGCCAGTTGCGTCTTTACCGGTAATAGTATAATTACCAGGACTGAGACTCGTGAATACTGAAGAGGAAGAGTATGAGCCATTATTTGTCTTAAAGCGGTATGGTAAGGTGCCTGCAAACCCACTTACGGTAATTGTCCCATTGTTACTATTACGGCAGGTTAAATTTGTTTGAGATACAAGATTTAATTGGAAAGCACCCTGTGCAGGTTGTAAAACAGTAAAAGATTTTACTGAAGTACAATTCCTTGTATCCTTAACAGTAAGGGTGTAGTTTCCGGCTGCAATATTGGGATAAATATTTGATGATCGATAAGCTCCATTACCTAATTTATAAGAGTATACTCCATTACCACCTGTCGCGCTGATTGTTGCGGTAGTTCTTCCATTATAGGTTGCAATGGTGCCGGTTGATACGGTAATTAGAATTACCTTGGGCTGAACCAATGTTACTGTTTTTGTAACAGTTGCACCGGTTGCGTCTGAAACAGTGTAGTTGCGGGTCCCGGCACTGACAATAAATATACCGGTTCCTGTATACGGTTGAACTCCCCCTGATGCACTAATGGTAACAGAAGCCGATCCTCCATAACAGATGATAAACCCTTTAACAGCAGTAACAGTTAAAGGTGCAGTTGGGGCAACAGAAACAATAAAGGTTTTTGTAATGATACAACCCCGCAAATCTTTGACCCTTATTGAGTGGGTTCCCACAGCAACATTGTTAAATATATTACTGGCCTGGTAGGTGCCAGCATCAATATTGTACGTGTAAGTTGGTGTACCGCCACTTGCTGTTACAGTTGCAGTAGTTCTATCAGTAGAGGTAGTTACATTTGGTGCATTTACCGAAGCCTCGATTATCACAGGTTGTGTTATTGTTACCGGCACCACGCTAATAGACCCAGAGGCATCTATAACTGTATAACTGTACGTTCCGGCAAAAACAGTAAATGTTCCGGTTCCCGTATATGGAGCGGCACCGCCACTAGCCGTTACAGTTACATTGGTGGATGCTCCGTTACAGTTTATTGTACCATTTGTATAAGATGCGGATAGTGTTGTTGCAGCCGGTTGTGTAATTGAAATATTCTTAACCGTTGTACATCCCCTCGCATCTTTTACGGTGATAACATAGCTACCTGCCGGCACAACGGAAAATGTATTCAATGCCTGGAATATTCCGCCGTTGATGCTGTACGAATAAGGGCTTGTGCCACCGGAAGCCATCGTTGTAACATTGGTACTTCCACCAAAAATTGCGATGGTTCCTGCAACCGCATTAGCAGTGAGTAGAGAAGGTTGTATAACAGTTACAGAAGCAGTCTGAATACTGCCACTGCCATCTGTCACGGTGTATGTGTAAGAACCTGCGTTAACTGTGAAAGTGCCTGTACCGGTGTATGGAATTACTCCACCTGTAGCCGTAACGGTTACTGCGGCTGTACCACCATTACACAATATTGTTGTGGATGTTGCCGTAACTGCGAATGTGGCTGGCGCTGTATTTGTTGCTTCAAGGATACCTGCATTCGGCACTGCAGGAACTGTGTTTCCAGCGAAGTCCTTCGGTATGCCAACATTTTGCCCAAAGTCAATGGCGGGGCTGCCAGCAGGCAAACTGAAATTCCAGGATACCGGATCTGCCGGCGCTGTATTTGTAAATATTATTGCCATAGTGCTGAGTTCAGTTGTACCTAAAGTTACATTAGGCGTACCTGATCCTGACAAGCGGTAAAGATTATCCTGGTGAGTAGTTTTTACGGCGCAGGAAGTTCTGACAACATCGATGCCTGTACCCAAATAAAAGATATTATTTTTTAAATTGAATACCGTACTGGCATTCGGTGTACCGCTGTATGCAAATAATTCAGGAGAAGGATACTGCGCTATGGGATGGTTGTTGCCGGCGCCAGTATTGGGACCGGAAAATCTGCTTAGATTATTTTCGACAATAACGTTGTTAAAATATTGAACGTTGGAGGCCTGCATGGCAAAAGTGCCGGTAGTGTTGATCCAAGTTAACGTTCCACAATTTATTATTTTATTGTAAGCAATCATGTTATTAGCCGCGGTAGTACCACCTACCCCTCCATATTCCGAAATACCCTCGCAATCAACAAAAGTGTTATACATAATCTTGTTCCCGTTGCAGGTATTGTACATCTCGCATGCCCCACCATTCCATCCATAATCTGCGCTATATGCCCACGCTCCAGAAATATAATTGTGCACAATTTCATTATAACTACCCGTAATAGTTAGCGCATTGGCACCAAAGTCATCGTACCCACCATTGTCAGTGTTTATAAGATCTTTAAAATTAGTTAAGGAAGAATTTGTAACGGTATTGTAATCACCAACGATTGCAATTCCCATTCCGCACAATGAAACGTCAATGTTCTTAATGGTACAATGGTTCGAAGTAGCTTCTACCTGAATCCCAAGATAAACAGCGAAACCACAATTAGCGGGCGAGAACTTATCATTTACGGGGTTTACCAGATCTGTGAAATTAAAGCCATCAACAACGACGTAATCTACTCCTATAAATTGCATGATAATTCTTTCATCTGTTCTGGTAGTTCCGCCTTGTGGATATTGAAACAATGGCTTTGCTCCCGTGCCGTAAGAAGTAAATGTTATTGGCTGTGACGCAGTTCCTGAGTTTGCATTGTAGCCCCAAAGTGAGGTCATCAATAAAGTACCGGTAAAACTATCACCTTTCTTAAAATAAATATTGTCCCCCGCATGAATGGTACCATTGTTACAAAAAGTCTGGAGCTTACTGAGAGTTTGCCACGGCGTAGATTGTGATAGTCCGTTATTAGAGTTGTTTCCTGTAGCAGAAATATAATAGTCTGTTGCACTTGCTATACTACAGGTAAAGCACATCAATAAAAACAATGAAATTTTTGTATTTCTCATCTGGCATTGATTGTTAGAACTAACCGGTTTCAATTTTTTTTGATGCTTTACCGAAAAAAAGGTTCACTTCGACGTTAGCACAATATGGAATTGTGTGGCTAATTCAATTAAAAATTTAATTGTATTTTTTTGTGGAAGGAGGAGGTTAGCTTTATTAAGGTTATACTGGATAGGAAATTCACTCTTACAAATTGTGCCTTGGGAACTAAAAACCCTGTTGCGCATCTCCCTGCATTTGTGACAAGACAAAAATCACTGAAATAACCCTTGTTTTTGTAAAGTATTCATTGATTCTTGTGTAATAGATGAACTACAAATTAAGATATTTTACTATACACTTTAGTCAAAAAAGAGGCTGTCTCATAAGTAGGCAGCCTTTTTTTATTTTCAAAAAAAGGGGCAGGGTTTTCCACAATTTGATTGTATAATTAATGCTGGTGATTTGAGCAGCTTGTTTTAGTTGATTTTGGTCTTGTTTGCATGGCAAAAGGACCCGTATTTAAACCTGTTTTTAAAGCGTATCATCAGCGACAAACTATGTTGCTTCCTCCAAGTTTAGAGGAGCTTATTCCGGTAAAGCATCCTGTTCGTGTTGTGGATGAGGTGCTTGAAAAAATTAATCTTCAGCCCCTTATAAATTGTTACGTGACTGGCGGTGCAGCCAGCTACCATCCGGGAATGTTATTAAAGGTGATGGTGTATGCTTACATCAATAATATTTACAGCAGCCGAAAAATTGAGGAAGCTTTACAGCAGAATATTCACTTCATGTGGCTTAGCGGCATGAGCACTCCTGATCATAATACGATTAACCGTTTCCGTGGCGATAAATTGCGCAAGCCATTAAAAGAAATATTTACCCAAGTGGTTCATTTGTTGGCCGCTGAAGGCCTTTTAAGTCTTAAAGAAATTTATACTGACGGAACTAAAATAGAAGCCAATGCCAACCGGTATACTTTTGTCTGGGGAAATGCGATAAAGACCAACAGGGAAAAAATGAAGCAGCAGTTGGATGAGTTGTGGAAGTATGCGCAAAGCATAGCCAGTGCGGAAAACAATAATACGGATCCTACAGATTTTACTGCAGTAACCAAGGAAAATATGGAGGCTGCAATCGCACAAATAGATGCAGCGATAAAAGATAACCCTGATGCGGATAAAAAGATAAAACAGAAACTGAATTATGTAAAGGCCAAGTGGCCGGCGGCATTAGAGCGGTATGAGGTGCAGGAAAAAATTATGGGCGACAACCGTAACAGCTATAGTAAAACTGATACTGATGCAACCTTCATGCGAATGAAGGAAGATCATATGATGAACGGTCAACTAAAGCCTTCATATAATTTTCAAGTAAGTTCCAATAACCAATATATCGCCAACTACAGCATACATCAGGCTACAACTGATACAACTACTTTAATATCACACCTGGATGATTTTAGTGAACATCACCAACAATCACCTGATGTTGTGACGACAGACGCTGGTTACGGTTCGGAGGAAAATTATCAGTATCTGGAACAAAAAAATATTACGGCCTTTGTAAAACATAATCAGTTCGACCGTGAACAAAATAACACGATACAAACCAAGCGACCTTTTGCATCAGATAAGTTGCATTATAATAAGGAAGAAGATTATTACGTATGCCCCATGGGTCAGCACATGCAAAATAGGGGAACCCATAAACGCATTACCTCTACCGGTTTTGTGCAAGAGATTACAAAATATACCGCAAAAAATTGCTCAGCTTGTCCTTTAAATGGCGCTTGCCATAAAAGTCAGGGCAACAGAACAATAGAGATAAACCATCACCTTAATAAATTAAAAGAAAAAGCATACCAAAATTTATTAAGCGAAGAAGGTATAAAAAAGAGAAAACAACGATGCCACGATATCGAACCAATATTTGCAAACATTAAAAATAACCACGGGTTTAAACGCTTCATGCTCCGGGGAAAAGAAAAAGTGCTGATTGAAGCAGGATTACTTGCCCTGGCGCACAATCTTCGAAAGAAAGCAGCCTAAAAAGGCTTCTTTCTTTCGATATAGCACATAAGAAGTGCAACACTGAAATGTAGCAGTAACATCAATTGAAAAATCAATAAAAAACAGAAGACAAAAAAAACCGCCTCATTTTAGAAATGAGACGGCCTCTTCATTCGTTAAATTATAAATTTTTATCAGGCCAGCGCTTTCACAGTCGCCATCGCACGTAAAGTTGCAGCAATCCCATTTGCATCGATGCCAATCTCGTCATACAACTGCTTCGGCGTGCCATGCTCTACCAAACGATCAGGAATACCCATTATCTTAACGTCAGCCTTGTAGTGATGTTCGTTCATAAATTCTAAGATCGCAGAACCAAAACCTCCCACCACAGTTCCATCTTCTACAGTAATTATTTTTTTAAATTTACCAAATACCTGGTGCAACATTCTTTCATCCAAAGGTTTTACGAATCGCATGTCATAATGTGCGGGATTTATGCCGTCCGCTTTTACATTCCTTATCGCAGCTGCAGCAAAGTTTCCCGGGTGACCAATCGTTAGTATGGCGATATCAGTACCATCTCTTAATTTTCTTCCGGTACCAATTTCTATTTCTTTCATAGGAGTTTTCCATTCAGGCATCGTGCCTTCACCCCGCGGATAGCGAATAACAAAAGGAAGTGTGTTACTGTCAAGCTGTGCCGTAAACATCAGATTGCGCAATTCTGATTCATTCATTGGTGCGCTGATGACCATGTTGGGGACACAGCGCATGTAGGCAATGTCATAACAGCCATGATGTGTTGGCCCATCTTCACCAACAAGACCAGCCCTGTCCAAGCAAAATATCACAGGTAATTTCTGAATTGCCACATCGTGTATCACCATATCATATGCCCGCTGCATGAAGGAGGAATAAATATTGCAAAATACTCTCATTCCCTGGGTAGCAAGGCCGGCACTTAGCGTAACGGCATGTTGTTCACAGATACCCACATCAAAAGCACGGTCGGGCATTTGCTCCATCATATATTTTAAGGAAGAACCGCTTGGCATAGCAGGTGTAATTCCCAATATCTTTTTATTTTTTTCAGCAAGCTCGATAATGGTATGACCAAATACATCCTGGTACTTGGGTGGCTGAGGGATATCGAAAGCTTTCTTTTTGATTTCTCCGGTTACCTTATCAAACAAACCAGGTGCATGCCAAGTGGTTTGGTCTTTTTCTGCAAGGCCATAACCTTTCCCTTTTATGGTTTTTATATGTAAAATTTTAGGACCAGGAATATCTTTTAAATCCTTCAACGTGTCAATTAATTTATTCACATTGTGTCCGTCGATTGGGCCAAAATAACGCAGGTTCAATGCTTCAAAAAGATTAGCACTGCTGCTAACCATTCCCTTTAGGCCATCGGTTAATTTTTGTACCATGGAACGGGAGAAGGTCTTACCTACCGGTAATTTTCCCAATAATTTCCATACGTCATCCTTTACTTTATTATAAGTACGAGAGGTAGTAATATCAGTAAGATATTCTTTTAATGCACCAACATTGGGATCGATACTCATGCAGTTGTCATTCAATATGATCAGCAGGTTGCTTTTAGCAGCGCCCGCATGATTCATTGCTTCAAATGCCAATCCTGCTGTCATGGCCCCATCACCAATAACGGCAATATGCTGTCTGTCTTTTTCTCCTTTGTAATAACTCGCCATGGCCATACCCAGCGCCGCGCTGATGGAAGTGGAAGAATGCCCCACGCCAAAAGTATCATATTCACTTTCGCTGCGTTTGGGGAAACCACTTAGTCCGTGGTACTTCCTGTTTGTAGGAAAAATATCGCGTCGGCCGGTAAGTATTTTATGGCCGTATGCCTGGTGGCCCACATCCCAAACCAACTGATCATCAGGCGTATTAAAAACATAATGCAGTGCCACACTTAATTCAACCACCCCCAGACTGGCGCCAAAGTGGCCACCGTGCACGCTTACAACATCGATAATGTATTGACGAAGCTCATCTGTAACCAGTTGCATCTGGTCTTTACTGAGTTTTTTAAGATCAGCAGGACAGTTAATTTGCTGTAATAATGCGCCGGCTTTAATTTCCATTGGTGAAAGATGCTTTATGTTGTAAAAATACAGATTTAACCGGGGTTATGCTGTAAAATCACTCTTTTAACGCTTTTACATAGGAATTGTTTTCAACCAGGGCCGCATTTTAAGGATAAGATTGGGATCAGGGCAATTTTGCAGGTATTTGGCCGCTTCGCTCATTTTACAAACCCCGGGGAAATCACCTGTATAATTACCCATATCAATAATCACCTGGAAATGCAAATGTGGTGGCCAGTTTCCATTCTCCTCCCATGAACCAAAATGGGCAAAGTTTTCACCCCTTGTAATAAATTGACCAACTCTTTTTGATTCAATGTCTTTCAACGAAAGATGGCCATACAGGCAGTAAAAGTTGATGGTGTCCAACTGGTGTTGTAAGATGATGGTAGCCCCATAATCTCCAAAGTTATTGTTGAAGGCGAAGCTGTGGATCATTCCTCCAAGTGGAGCGGATATTTTCGTGCCCTCCGGCCCCCAGATGTCAATTCCAAGATGAAGGCTGCGTGGCTCATCACTCGGAAAAACCTCTTCCGCAACATTCATATCAAACAAACTACTGCGACGGTACATTTCCCGGTGTTCGCGGTAACCACCAACCAGGTAAGTGGCATTGTTCGTCTTTCTTTCATTTTCGATATAAGTAACCAAATTTTCAGGGTTTGAATAGATTGCTTCTGTAAATGCAGCATTGCCTTTTGAAAGATCTAAGGGTACGATCCTGTCTGTAGAAACGTTAAGCGGCACAACCGGATAATAATCGTGGGCGTGTTTTTCCAGGATATCAATAATAGTATGCTCAATATTCATCCCGTAAAACTAACGCTTAAAATCAATTACTTCCACAGCACTTGCTTGTAAAAAACTGAGGTTTCATAAAACCCCTTGTCTTAAATGAGTATGGGTACTTTCTTCTCAGTTTAGCAAATGGCAAATTATAGATTACTGGTTCACTAACAAACTTGCAACATTAGCTTTTTACTTTAATCCTGTTCGCATCCTGGTTAGTATTCCTTTCCCTGGCCTGGAACTTACTTTTGCCAAATGCCCAGCTAAATTGCAACCGGATTCCGCGGCTTTCCCATTTGCGGTGGTAAGTAAAATCCATGTTAGCAAACTGTACGGTTTGCTGCCAGCGTTGGGTGTTTAGTATGTCGGTAAACGTTAGTCTTACAGATGCTTTGTCTTTTATAATAATCTTCTTAATTCCCGCATCGACACTTCCCAGGGAACTTGTTTTAAAAATAGCTTCTTTAGTAGCAGCGTTGAACCAGCTACTCAGTTGCGCATTCCAACCTTTCCCCAGTTTAAAACTTTGCTGAATATAATAGTTCATACCTAAAGTATTTTCATTCAAAATACCACCTGGCAGAATTCCGCGGTAACGATTGTAAAAACCAGTAATGTTAACATATCCATCCCACCATTTTGTAATCGGTAGCAGCGCACTGATATTCAGATAAGCATTGCTCAGGCTGCCAATATTATCTGGGGTTCCAAAGGTTTGCTCCCCTTTTTGTGTAGTGATGGTTTGGCTATAATCCCTTGTATGATTGTAACCCAATGCTATATTAAAAGCATAGCGATAGGTATATTTAAATTCAACGGCATTTGTGTATTGCGGTTTCAGGTAGGGGTTCCCTTTTTCAGCAGTGTAAATATCATAAATCGTTTCAAAAGGGTTGAGTGATTGATAGTCCGGACGATTGATTCTTTTGCTGTAGGATAATGCTATCCTGTTCTTTTCATTTATCTTATAACTTACAAAAACCGTGGGAAAGATATCGATGTAGTTGGTGTCAGGATTATTAACGCGGCTATTTTTAAGATCTGTGGAAAGTCCCTTCACTACCGCATTTTCTACCCTGATGCCTGCCTGGTAGTCAAACTTTTTGACTTGCTGACCAATGTTGACATAAATGGCATAAATATTTTCATTGTACCGGAATCCGTTGCTTCTCCCGGTATCAGGAAGCATGAATTCATTTACCAGTCTGGTGGCATAAAGTTTATTATCCGTGCCTACGTTGCTCATTTTAAAACCCGTCTCAATTTTACCATTCCATTTTTTAAACTGCTTTATATAATCAACTTTAAAAGCATAAATATTGATAACGGTTTCCACATAAAGATCATTGGCAGTTTTCTGATATTCATTACCGGATCTATTCAGGTAACTGGTAGCCAGGTTTGTTGTGTTAGTATTTTTAAAATAGGTGTAATCTGCATCAAAATTTAATTCGTTGCCCAAAGTATCTTCATAACTGTAATTAAAATTGCTATTGTAGCGGCGGTTTTTATATAAGTTGTCATTGCTGGTTACCAGCGAAGAATCAATGATACCATTACTGCTTATGAAGGTTTTGCCTGGCGTATTGAAGGGATTCCAACTCCTGTTGCCGCTGAATAAAAATCCAAAAGTGCTTTTTTTATTCGCATAAAAATCCAGGCCGGTCCTGAAATTATTAGAGATATTGCGATCGATATCAATTGTTTTGTTAGTAAAATTTTTCAGCATACCTCCAGAAGTAATATTCCTGTTAATGGTGCCATCAGTATGCTGTTTATTATTGTCGATGTTAATGTTGGCGAAGGCATTTAATTTCCCCTGTCGGTGGTTAACATTAAGTGACCCATTATTGCGGTAATGAATATTTTGGGTATACCCCAGATTCAGGTTTCCGCTGTTGCCCCTTATTTTATTTTTTTTGAGGCGGATATTTATGACACCGGCATTGCCCTGTGCATCAAAGCGGGCCGATGGGTTACTGATCAACTCTATTTTTTCTATAGCGTTGCCCTCCATGGAACGTAAAAAAACTGCGAGTTCCTTACTGCTCATCTGTGTTGGTCTTCCATCGATCAGGACATTTACGCCTGCTTTCCCGCTCATGTTGATCACATCATCACCGGTAATATTTATGCCGGGAGCTTTTTGCAAAATTTCAAATGCATTACTCCCGATAGCGGTTATATCTGCCTGTACATTCATTACCGTTTTATCAATTTGCTGCTCAATAAATGGCTTTTTAGATATTACCACTATTTCGTTGAGTTTTTTTGATCTGTTAAGTGCAGAAGTGGTATCGGTGTTATTTTGGGCTAACAATGAGGTTGTACCGTCAAGCAGGAGGATTGTTAATAGCAGTTTCATCGTATTTTTTCTCTAGCTAAAATGAGTGATTTCAATTTTTTTGTGGGTTTTAATAATTAGGACCTCCCATGCTGAGATTTCCCTTATTGCCATGCAGTTTTAATTTTAATACTGCCTGTTCTGAGCTATTGTTTTTAAAGATGGCTTTCGTGTTAGCCGATACGTCAATTTTTTTATTTTCAGCAGGCTGTATTGTTGCCAGGTAAGTTTCCGCTCCATCTAAGCTTACCACAAATATTTCAACGGGTACATTGCAATCGTTGGTGATGTTCGCAGTGTAGGAGCCGTGCCTGCCTTCGCCCAGTTCAAATGCTTTTTTGGGGCCGATGACCGTTCGTGATGAAAGCGTTGCGCAAGAAATAAGAAGGAGGCTTACACTGATGGAAGTAAGTAGCTTTTTCATTTTTTTCCAGTTTTCGTGATTGATAAAACGAAGATGGGAAGTTGTAAAACTGAAAGCGCTGCAAAACATGATTTGATACAGCATTAATTGGTATCAATAAAAAAAATCGACTCAAATTACAACAAGCCGATGGGAGGATTTTTATAAGCGATTGATAGTTAGCTCTTGTTGGCAAGGCCATATTACTTCCGATCTATCCAGTCTTTTGGAGTAAAACCGGTATTTTTTTTAAATGCCCGGTTAAAAGTGGCTTTGCTATTAAAGCCGCATTCAAAAGCGATACTTAAAAGCGTTTGCAGTTTTTGTTCTCCTGCCTGCAATTTTTCTTTTACAGCCTCTACCCTGTATTTGTTGATGTAGTCATTAAAATTTAACTGAAATCCCTGGTTAATTACTTTCGAAATTACCGATGGATTTGTCTTAAGCATTTTCGCCAGTTGGGTAAGAGAAAGCTCGGGATCGTGGTAAACTTTTTCGCCTTGCAAAAGAGCCGTTATTTTCGACTTCCATTCCACCATCAACAATTTGTCCTCCTTTTTTTCTATTTCAACCTGCTCAATTTCAATAATTTCGGGTGCGGGATAACTGTTATCCGGAGCGTTAAATTGAGATGAGGATTGAAGCAACAACTGCGGCTTATTTGCAAGCAGGTTTAGTTTAAAAGGAACTTTGGTTTCAATAGAATTGGAATACCCGGTAATCGCGATGTAATAAAAAATGATGGCAAAGGAGAAAAAATACCACCAGTTCCCCACATAGGAAGTCAGGAAAGGGAAAATATTGGAGAACAAATAAAAGGCCAGCTGCAACAACTGCATCAACAGGAAAGCCAGTAGAAAATTTCTAACCCATTTAAACAATACCACATCCGCGTAACTTATTACCTGCTTCATTAATTTTTTATATAATTGATAATACCGCAGGGAAAGTATGAAATACAATACCATAGAAATAAAACCGCTGTATTGGTACCAGGCATCAAAGTCCCTGTCTGATCCATCTGCAAGAAAATAGTATTCTTTTAAAATAAGCTTATCTGTGACAACGATGATTATGCTGTAGAATAAGTAAAGCATACCCGGGAGCAAATGAAACCAATCTTTTTTACCGAATTTAAATGAGGGATTTAGCAGGCTTTGTATATAAAAAAATATTGCGGGGCCTATAAAATAAAGCTGTTGAAACGGTATATAAAATAAAAAATCACGGTAGGGCTGGGTATCATACCAGCCAGCGAAGCCCAGCATCCATGGAGCTATATATAAACTGCAAAGCAGCAGAAAAAAACTAAGCCATTTATCCGAATGGCTGTCATTCAAAATGCTTTTCCTGCACAATAAGATGGAATAGATTAGCCCGTGCACAAAAAATATCAGCAGAAGGGAGCTATAAAAGCCAAAGTCAAAATGCATTAACTATTTTAAATTAGGGCCTGTAATTATGCTGCTGTTATTGTAAAATAAGTACGGGTGTCGCAGATTTATCCTTCATAAAAGTAGTTTTAATCGCCGGGATACTGGAAATGTCGACATTAATAGTTTGCAGGTACGCTTCCTCCAATATTGACGCAAAAGTTTCAAAATAAGCAATCGCATCTGCCCTGTTATTTCTCTTGAGCCACCTGAATCCACCGGGTAAGTGCCGTAAAACCTCTTTGCTATTCAGGTATTCAATATGGTGAATGTCAGTTGGCGTGAGCCCAATAGCTTCCAGCTTTGATATCACGAGCGAAAGTGGCGCATTTGTCACCGGGCAAAATTCTACTGCCAGTTCCGTCCATTCTCCTATTCCATTGTGGGCATACCTCAGAATTTCGCCCTCGGTTAATTGTGTAACAACCTGCAAAAGATTACCACAATTACAGGCGCCATGGTGACCCCAGGAATAATGAGCTCCATTGCGCAACCTAAGCGCCGTTTCTTTTAAGGCGTTAATAAGTTCTATCGTTGGTTTAGCCATATAATCATTTGTCTGTTAAAACAACCAAACGAAGTTTTTGTTTAAAGTTTACACCCAGGCCCTCGACGATATTTTACAAACTTTGGCCCTTTATATTACCACATTAACCATTTTGCCTTTTACGAAAATGATCTTTTTGGGTGCTTTGCCCTCCAGCCATTTTTGAACAACCTCATTTTCCAGTATTAGCTTTTCGGCTTCCGGTTGCAGCGTATTTACATCCATGCTGATGGTAGTGCGTAATTTTCCATTGATAGAAACAGGATATTCTTTGGAAGTTTCCACCAGGTATTTTTCTTGTAGGGTTGGATACGCAGCATCAAGAATGGTTCCGTCATGGCCCAATTGGTGCCATAATTCTTCCGCAATATGCGGTGCATAAGGCACAAGCAGTATAAGTAGTTGCTCCAGTATTTCCTTCTTGTTACATTTGAGTTCGTTTAGTTCATTCACGCTTATCATAAAAGCACTTACGGCAGTGTTGAATGAAAACTGCTCTGTATCAGATTCTATCTTTTTAATTGTTTTGTGCAGTACTTTCAATTCGGCATCGGTGGCTTTTTCCGTTGTCCACAGCTTGCCTTTTACCTCATCAAAAAACAACCGCCATAATTTCCTCAAAAAACGGTGTACACCTTCAATGCCTTTTGTATCCCATGGTTTGCTTTGTTCTACAGGGCCAAGAAACATCTCGTACATCCGGAACGTATCGGCGCCGTATTTATCAGTCAGCAGCACAGGGTCAACCGTATTGAAGTATCGTTTGCTCATCTTTTCGGTTTCTACCCCGCAGATATATTTACCATCTTCAAGTATAAATTCGGAATTAATAAAATCAGATTTCCATTTAGCAAACGATTTTATATCTAGCTCTGTTCCGTCAACAATGTTTACATCAACATGCAGTTGATCTACTTCATACCCATCCTTTAAACCTGCAGAAACAAATTTATCTGTTCCTTTTATTCTATACACAAACCTGCTACTCCCTTGTATCATACCCTGGTTAACTAGACGTTTGAAGGGCTCATCATAGCCAATCAAATTCAAATCATACATTACTTTCGTCCACATGCGGCTGTATAATAAATGTCCGACAGCATGCTCTGTTCCGCCGATGTAAACGTCTACCTGGTTCCAGTAATCGCTCGCATTCCTGTCACAAAATCTTTCTGTATTTTTTGGATCCATGTAACGGAGAAAATACCAGGAAGAGCCGGCATACCCTGGCATAGTGGAGGTTTCGTATTTCCTCTTTTTCCAATCCTCTATATTCCCCAACGGTCCTTCCCCTTCCGGGCCAGGCCCATATTTTTCAACAAAAGGCAATTCAAGTGGTAAATCATTTTCATTCAAGGGAACAGCGACTCCGTCTTCCCAAATAATTGGAAACGGTTCACCCCAGTAACGTTGGCGGCTAAAGCCTGCATCCCGCATGCGATAGTTTACCTTACGTTTTCCAATGCCGAGTTCCTCGATTTTATTAATGGCAACGCCGATGGCATCCTTCATCCGGAGCCCGTTCAAAAAACCGGAGTGCTGAAGTATGGCATCTTTAGTTGGATTCGCTTCCGTTCCATTGTAATGATCTCCAATAATATTGGTGATGGCTATATCGAAATGTTTTGCAAAAGCAAAGTCACGCTGATCGCCACAAGGTACCGCCATGATAGCACCGGTGCCATAACCTGCCAGTACATATTCCGCAATCCAAATAGGGATCTGTTTCCCGTCAAAGGGATTAATCGCATACGCACCGGTAAAACAACCTGTGATCTGCTTTACTTCGGCCATGCGTTCCCGGTCGCTACGGCTTTTTACGTACGTTAGGTAGACCTCAATTTTTTCCTTTTGTTCAGCCGAAGTAATTCTTGAAACCAGTTCATGCTCCGGCGCGAGCACTAAAAAGTCGACGCCAAAAATGGTATCAGGCCTTGTTGTGTAAACTTTAATAGCCTCACCCCCAACCCCTCTCCCATGGGAGAGGGGAGCAGCTTCTGTCAATTCCTTTTTGATCCGGCTAATAACTGCATCAATTTGATTTTCCACCTCCCGATTGCCAAACCTTATTACCTTATACCCTAATTCATTTAAATAAGCTGAACGTGAAGCGTCATAATTTTTTTGTTCTTCATCATTATGATAGTCACCGTCAACTTCTATTAATAATTTTTCATTTAAGAATGCGAAGTCAATTATAAAATTGTCTATCACGTGCTGACGCCTCACTTTTGATTCCAGCTGGGTGCCTCTTAATCGTTGCCATAATATATCTTCACCACGCGTGGCTTCTTTTCTATTTTCTCTCGACAAATCTTTTAAGATCGGCCAGACTTTTTTAAATGCAGTTTGTATGGGTGTTTTGCGCCCCTCTCCGGCCGGAGAGGGGTCGGGAGTTAGACAAAATTCCATTTCTGCTCCCTCACTCTTACCGATCCAGTTCCTTTGCATCTCTTTCATACTATCACTAAATTCCACTTTTTCCAAACCTTCCAATAATCGGTCTGCATACGCCGTTATCCTCAAATACCATTGGCGCATTTTCTTTTTAATAACGGGATGGCCACCACGCTCACTCACACCATTCACTACCTCGTCATTGGCCAACACGGTTCCAAGCGCTTCGCACCAATTCACTTCGCCAAAAGCTGAAAACGCCAACCGTCGTTTCATTAAAATATCAGCTTGTTCCTCTTTCGTGAATGCAAGCCATTCAGCGGAGCTAAAATCAGCAGCACCGGATGTTTCATATTTCTTTATGAGTTCAGCGATTGGTCTTGCCTTCTGTAGCGTGTTACAGAAATAACTGTTAAACAACTGCAGGAAAAGCCATTGCGTCCATTTGTAGTAGTCCCCATCACTGGTACGCACCTCCCTCTCCCAGTCATAACAAAATCCTATTTTATCAAGTTGTGATTTAAATGTGGCGATATTTTTTTCCGTAGTGGTGGCCGGGTGTTGCCCCGTTTCAATCGCATATTGTTCGGCAGGTAATCCAAAACTATCAAAGCCCATCGGGTGTAAAACATTAAATCCCTTCAACCTTTTGTAACGGCTGTAAATATCGCTCGCAATATACCCCAATGGATGGCCAACATGTAACCCCGCCCCACTTGGATAAGGAAACATATCTAACACATAAAACTTCGGTTTTGCAGCTATTAATGACGGGGGATTGTCTACTTTATACACTTTATCCATCTTCCATTTTTCCCGCCATTTCTCCTCTATTTCCCTGAACTTATATTCCATTATTAATCAAAGATTTTTTTATGATAAGTAACCAGGTTAACTGGCCCGGCTGAACAACATTGCCCAGCTTCGGTGGCGTCGCACTCTTGTGCAGACCTCCGCTATTCAGCAAAAATAACAGGATGAAAATTTATTTTAACAAATAAATAAGCTGCCCGCGTAAAACAATCAAAATATATTTGGCGGTCAATCGTTTTTCAGTAGAACACAAAAGTAAAAAAAACCATTTAAAAATCTTTATTTTTGTCGCCACTGGCACAGGAGAGTCTCACATTTTAATTATTATTTTAAGGAACCCATTATGGCTCAATTCGGAAAATCGTCCAGCAAAAAAGGCAAACCAAGTTACACTGGTGCCATCATTGGGGTGTCATTGGTGCTGTTCTTATTTGGCATTGTGGGCTGGTTCTTTTTAAACCTGCGCAAAACGGGTGATTATTTCAAAGAAAATATTCAGGTTCACACTTACCTGAACAGGGATGCTTCTAAAAAGCAAATCGATAGCCTGGTGAATTACATTTCCGCTATTCCGTTTGCCAACCGCGTTGAATACGTTGACAAGGAAAAAGCGATGCAAAAATGGAACAATGAAAATGATACTACCTGGAAAAAATTTCTTAATAATAATCCACTTCCCGAAAGCATTGATTTTTATGTGAAAGCAGATCATGTGCAGACAGATAGCCTTAATATATTATCCGCTACTCTTCAGAATACCTTTCCCGGCATAATCGCCGAATTTCAATTTCCTACCGAAACGGTTTCTAAAGTAGGGAGCTACGTGAAAACAGCGGGTATCATCTTTCTGATAGCAGCCTTTCTATTGACGATCCTGGTGGTTTTTTCTATTGATAACACGATCAGGCTTGCCATGTACAGTAACAGGTTTTTGATAAAAACCATGCAAATGGTGGGAGCCACCCGCTGGTTCATCGCAAGGCCGATCAATCAAAGGGCTGTGGTAAACGGTCTTGTTGCTGCCGTAATCGCCATCGCAGCTATTTGGGGAACCGTATTGCTTATTGAAAGTTTTATACCCGATTTTAAATTATTACATGACAATACCGGCCTGCTAGTACTCTTTGCCATCATTATATTGTTAGGCATAATCATTTCATTGGCAAGCACACATCGCTCCGTAATAAAATACCTGCGCATGAAACTTGACGACCTCTATTAAATTATCATTTAAAATTTGCATTATATTGCGGGCTTAAATTGTAGACGTATGATCAAAGAAAAAAAAACTGCCACTGTTGCCAATAATCTCTTTGGAAAAGAGAATTATATGTGGATGCTGACTGGCCTTGTTGTGCTGGCACTCGGATTTTTTCTAATGGCAGGTGGCAAAAGTGCAGACCCAAATGTGTTTGATCCAAAAGAAGTCTACAGCACCACCCGTATCACCATTGCACCCTTGCTTATTATTACAGGCTTTATTATAGAAATAGTGGCTATCATGAAAAAGCCAAAAAACGTTTAATTATCAGATCTTGACAATTTGCCGATTTGAAAATTTGAAGTTGAATTCAGATTTGCAAATCGGCTTTTCATTTTCATATCTTTAAATTTTTAAAAATCCCTTGTCACATGGATATTTTCCAGACCATCCTCATTGCTGTTGTAGAAGGCCTTACCGAATTCATTCCTGTTTCTTCCACGGGCCACATGATCATTACAGAAAAGTTATTGCATCTTCCCGACAATGATTACACAAAAATGTTTACGGTTGCTATACAACTGGGTGCTATTTTAGCTGTAGTTGTTTTGTACCGGAAAAAATTTTTCGATTTCAAAAACATACCGTTTTATTTTAAACTGTTTGTTGGCGTTATCCCTGCAATAATTCTTGGATTATTATTTTCAAAAAAGATTGATGCTTTACTGGAAAGTACCAGCACGGTTGCCATTTCCCTTTTGTTGGGAGGAATAGTACTGTTATTCATAGATAAAATATTTAAGCACAATACAGTTGCTTCGGAAAAAAAAATTACTTATTTACAGTCTTTCATAATCGGTATCTGGCAATGCCTGGCTATGGTGCCCGGTGTGAGCCGCAGCGCTGCTTCTATTATTGGAGGTATGCAGCAAAAACTTACCAGGAGCGAAGCGGCAGAATTTTCCTTTTTCCTGGCAGTACCCACCATGCTGGCGGCAACAGGGTATAAATTACTAAAACATTACAAAGAAGCGGGTGGCTTTACCGGCGAAGAAATAAAACAACTGGCTGTAGGGAACCTGGTAGCTTTTGTTGTAGCGCTGCTTGCCATCAGATTCTTCATTGGTTTCGTAAAAAAATATGGATTTCGTATCTGGGGCATTTACCGCATCATCCTGGGCGTAGTCTTACTGGTTTTAATATGGAAGGGAGTTTTACAATAACTCACAAGGCAAATTCACCGGGCATTTTAGTTATTAATTACTAATTTTTCATTCTTAATTATAAAAATGCAAACTGCTTCCAAAAAGGTAATCAATGGTTGGGCAATGTATGACTGGGCCAACTCTGTTTACAACCTGGTAATCACCACTACTTTTTTTCCTGCTTATTATGCTGCAATGACAGGACTTAAAAATTACCCGGATGGAATTACCTTTTTGGGTCGTCGTTTTGTAAATACAGAACTGAAAGATTATGTGTTGGCT
The DNA here is from genome assembly GCA_014377385.1 of Ferruginibacter sp. GTDB lineage: Bacteria > Bacteroidota > Bacteroidia > Chitinophagales > Chitinophagaceae > Ferruginibacter. The sequence continues at coordinate 19,822 of JACMPR010000007.1, forward strand.
TTTGGGTTTCTCATTATTGCAATACTCTCTCCAATTCTTTCCTCTATGGCAGATTACAAAGGCAATAAAAAAAACTTCATGCGCTTCTTTTGCTATCTGGGCGCTTTTAGTTGTTCGCTGATGTACTTTTTTGATAAAGATCACGTAACCTTAGGACTCATGTGTTTTATGTTTGCGGGAATCGGTTTTTATGGCAGTCAGGTCTTTTACAATTCTTATCTACCTGAAATTGCGTCTGAGGCTGACCAGGATAAAGTCAGTGCCCGCGGCTACAGCCTTGGATATTTGGGTAGCGTGCTTATGCAAATCATTGGTTTTGCATTGGTAATTATGATGCCCGAAAGCCCACTTCCTTTAAAACTTACTTTTTTACTTGTTGGTATATGGTGGGTTTGTTTTGCTCAAATTACTTTTAAGGTTCTGCCAATAAAAAGTTCGGTAGAAAGAAAAGCAAAAAGGAACGTTCTAACAAATGGCTTCAGAGAGTTAAAAATAGTATGGAACCAGATAAAACAAATGCCTGTTTTAAAAAGATTTCTCACTGCTTTCTTTTTTTACAGTATGGGTGTACAGACAGTGATGTTGGTGGCGATTGATTTTGGTATAAAAGAATTAAAGCTACCTGATCAAAAGTTGATTATAACGGCAGTAATAATACAGATAGTGGCAATCGCAGGCGCATTGGGAATGTCCAGACTTTCGTCAAAATATGGTAATATAAAAATCCTTATTCTTACCGTATCGTTATGGATAGCTGTATGCATTGCCGGATATTTCATTACTACCGAATTGCATTTTTATATTATTGCCTCCCTTGTTGGATTAGTAATGGGAGGCATTCAGTCCTTAAGTCGTTCAACTTATTCCAAGTTCATGCCGGTAACAAAAGATACGGCATCATTCTTTAGTTTTTATGATGTGACAGAAAAATTAGCTATCGTCATTGGTTTATTTACTTTTGGATATATTGAAGGAATCGCCAGCATCCGTGAATCAATTTTATCGCTTGTAATATTTTTTTTACTTGGCTTTATATGGCTGTTGCTGACTGCGATTAAACAAAAAGCGGTACTAAAAACCAATTAAATGTAAGGTTATGAATGTATATAGTATCAATGCCGGTTATTTTAAATTGGACGGCGGTGCCATGTTTGGCGTAGTTCCTAAAAGTATCTGGAATAAATTAAATCCAGCTGATGAAAATAACATGTGCAGTTGGGCACTCAGATGTTTATTGATAGAAGATGGCAACAGGCTGATATTGGTTGATAACGGGATGGGCGAAAAACAGGATTCAAAATTCTTTGCCCATTATTATTTACATGGTGATGACACACTGGATAAATCGCTGGCAAAATACGGCTTTTCAAAAGATGATATCACGGATGTGTTGCTCACACACCTGCATTTTGACCATTGCGGCGGCAGCATTAAAAGAGAAGCTGATAAACTGTTGCCCGCCTTTAAAAATGCCATCTACTGGAGTAATGAAAGACATTGGAAATGGGCCACGCAACCAAATGACAGGGAAAAAGCTTCTTTCTTAAAAGAAAATATTTTACCTATAAAAGAGAGTGGACAGTTAAAATTTATTGAAAATGACGCGGCTGATTTTCCCCCGGGAATAGCAGTGCGGCAGGTATTTGGACATACAGAAGCAATGATGTTGCCGCAACTGCAGTATAAAGAGAAAACAATCTTATACATGGCAGACCTGCTTCCTTCCGCTGCACATTTACCCCTGCCTTATGTGATGGCGTACGACATGTTTCCCCTTACTACACTAAATGAAAAAAAATCTTTTATCACCGAAGCACTGCAAAATAATTATGTATTATTCTTTGAACACGATCCGCTGATAGAATGTTGCACGCTGGAAATGACAGAAAAAGGAATCAGGAAAAAAGATGACTTCAAATTAAATGAACTTTAAATTGCTAACGCAATCCCATAAACGAAGTAAGCGGGTACCTCAGGTTGGAATAGCCCATCATGTCAACTTTAATGCTGCCTACGGAAATAGGACTTTCTACGCGTAATAGTAAATGATTCGGATCATCACTTACCCAGGCAGTCATTTTTTCACCACCTTCAAATATGGTGCCTTTTACCAGCAAGGGCTTAAATTTGATGGCCCTGAATTTACCATAGCGGGTTTTTACTTTTTCTTTGCCGATATACCTTATATAAAGATGATAGATCTCATCATCTAAAAACATATCAAATGGAATTTTATCTCCTGGCTTGTATTTATCAAAATTAATATTGCGGGCATAGTAAACCGCA